>NZ_JBLGBY010000039.1:0-21608 GCF_047616845.1 Natronomonas sp.
TCATAGTGCTACCACTTCCCGATACATCCCCAGGCTGGTGTAGAAGATGCCCGTCGAGGTCGTCGAGACACCTCGTTGCGTGTCGCTCGTCGTCGTCTTCAGGAGTGACGGCCTCGCCGAGCGCGTACGCCTCCGCGAAGTCGTGTACCGTCGTTCCGAACTCGGTGCCCATGCCCTCCTCACCGTTTTCGAATACATCGCCGCGCATCAGCGTGTTCGGCGTGTGGCCGGTCGCTACGGTGCGAACACCGCCGCTAACAGCGCGGCGCCGACAATGCCGGTGAACAGCGCGAAGAGAAGGCCCCCGACGCCATTAGTCAGTTCATCGAACGGCGCGGTCGACAGCCGGAACGTGGCTGTATCGGACTGGGAGAGAACGAGGTTCTCCGGCCCGGTGGTCGACATCGGAGCGTCGTGTCGCGATTCGGCGTGCCCCATAACACTGACCTCGTCACCTGGCTGTAGCGTGGCCTCGTGGTATTTTCGCTTGCTTTGGTCGACGACGATATCCGGTGCCATCGGCTCAACTGACGCGCCATCCGTGGCTTCGAGGAACGCCGTGATTCGCTCCGGTGGCGATTCCCCGTAGTCGGTCTCGACGTGGATGTCGAAGGCGTCGAACGAACACTGCACGCCAGACAGCGAGACGCCGTCGGAGACGAGGATTTTCTCCGGTGTGAACACGTCGCCCGTCTCGTTGCCGACCGTCCGGTTCTCGACGTCGACCAGTATGCGGTCGGTGCCGTCGTCGATGTAGAACGGTACGGTGCGAATCCCCCACGCGGCGGGCTCCCAGGTTCGGTTCTTCGCCGTGTCGTATTTCTCCTCTATCTCCCACGCGGACAGCACGCATCCCTCGTCGGCCGCAATCGGGGACGTGAACGTATCCAGTTCGTGCTCCGGGACGACTGTTCCGCGAACGCGAACGATGCCCGGTGAGCGGATATCGGTGACGCCCGTTCGGGGTGTCTCTTCGACGAGTGTCGCAGCCCGACGGCGGTTCCAGCCGTAATACAGCGACAGCCCGCTCGCGACCAGAAGGAGCACACCGCTCCAAAGCGCCAGTTCGTGGAGGATGTCCAGGAGCCATCCCAGACCGAGAGCGATAAGCGGCATGGACGGCATCTGTGCTGGTGGGTATTTGATTCTGCCCCACGGTCGTCCCGGCAGCCGGAAGCAGGCCGTTACCGCCGGCCGATTCGGCACGACGTTTATACGCTGGTGGCACTGTATCGGTAGCAACCCCGGTAGCCGCCCGGACTGTCGGGCGGTTGCGGGTCGTGTCGGAGCGTCGAAGTGCCAGCCGGCTCTCCCGACGACCCGGCCGAGCCGACGGCTGTCGACGGTGGGAGCGAGGGCGGCGAATACGACGCGGATTCGGAGACTGACTTCCGGTTCAGTTAGTCGGCGCCGCCGGCGAGCGCTCCGCTGGCCTCGCCGGGCTTCGGCGTCGATTCCGGTTCGAGCGCGGTTCTGGCCTCCGCAGAGAGCGTGTTCATCACCGCACGGCCGTCCCGTTCGCGGGTGATGATGTCGTCGGTTTCGAGCCGCTGGAGGTGGTGACTGATGGTGCTCGGGTCACGGCCGAGTTCGTCGGCCAAATCACTGACTGACGCCGCACCGAGCCGCGCGATGGCATCGATGATGCTCGCCGTCGCCTCGTCGTTGAGTGCTGCGGCGAGTTCGATACCTTCCGCGTAGGCCGGATAGTATCGTCGCTTGCCGCGGAGTTTGGTGCCCGAAACGAGGCCTTCACGCTCGAGCACCTTGATGTGATGTCGCGCGGTCGACAGCGGGAGGTCGGCTTCTTCGGAGACCTCCGAGAGATACGAGCCGGGCTCATCGTTGACGATCTCGTACACCTGTTCGCGGGCTTCGTGTTCGAGCGGGTCGGAGTCGTCGTGACGGCTGTATCGAAGCAGGAAGAAGAACGGCTTCACCTTATCGAGCAGCGAGCTGAGTAGTCCGGAGCTGACGGCGGGCGAGCCGACGCCGAGCCCGGCCATCATCGACGTGCTCCGGAGGCCTGCGGCGGCGGCAAGAACCCCGAGGCCGACTGCGGCGCCACCGGCGGGCGCGGACGGAGCGGGAAGCGGTTGGCCCCCACTTCCGCCGGCCGACAGCGGCACGGTGTTGGCCTGGTCGCTCTCTTCGGCGGGCGCCGTCGTATCGAGGGTCACCGTCGTCGACGTTTCGGCGGTGGTTCCAGTCACGGATTCCGTCGTTGCGGTCACCGTCGTCGACGTTTCAGCGGTGGTTCCAGTCACCGACCCAGTTGTTGCGGTCATCGTCGCGCCGACGAGCCCGACGACGACGCCGGTGGTATCCGTCGTCGATTCGACGTCGTCCCCGGGGTAGATGTTGAGATCGACCGTCTCCACGCCATCGAGTGACCCATTCGATGTGTCCGCTTCGCCGTCCGCGTTCTCGAGTGTTTCCGGTGTCACCTCGACGCTGCCGTTGTCGATTTCGAGCGTTTCGTTGTCGATTTCGAGGGTGTCGTCGACGGTATCCGATATCGACTCGATGGTCTCTCGCTCGCTCGAGTCGGAGCCGTCGTCACTCGAGGTATCGTCGCCTCCATCATTCGTTGACGTCTCTCCGTCGTCCGAGCCGAACGTTCCGCTTACGCCATCGGCTGTGTCTGTGGCTGTCGCTGCTGCGGCGACCGGTGCCCCGAGGGCCGAGCAGATGACCGCGAGGGCCGCGAGCACAGCGAGTAAACGCCGTACGTTAGGAATTAACATGGGTAAGGGCCCGAAACCGAGTTACTCATCCTTTCGACTGTCAGTTAATAGGAATTGTGCTGGTGATGTCGGGGGATATAAGTGAGACACCACCCCCAAACCGCCCGAAAACGCTTCGAAAGCCGAATCGGTGAGAAGGTTCTTCCGAATCTACAACCACATATAAAAACAGTGGCAGAAACGTCCAATAGTGTCAACATTTGCGAGATGGATGTTCGGATTCGTTCAGCTGACCGGTCGGCACACTCCGGGGTTACAGGTTCTCCTTCTGATAGCTCCCCTCGTAGGTCTCCTCGTGGGCCGCCTCAGCGAGCACGAACTGGGCGATGCGTGCGCCCGTCTCGATCTCGATGTCGTGGTGCACCTGTAACAGCCCCTCACCCTTCCCCTCGTAGCCGGCGTCCCAAACGGCCGTGTTGAGCATACAGGAGTTCCGCAGCAGCGACGACCGGGGGTAGATGAAGCCGACGTGGTCGTCCGGAATCGAGACAATTTCGGCGTACTGCACGACGTAGCCGCCCGGCGGAAGGTAGTAGGTGTCGCTTTCCTCCGTGACCTCGTCGATTGATTCCCCCTCGACGACGGGGTCGGCCGGCCGACGCTGTCGGGCACCGACCTCCTTGCCGTCGCGACCGATGCGGCCGGGCTCTCGCTGTTCGTGGACGGCTTCGAGCGTCAGGTCGACGCCATTGGGCTGTATCTGCTCGTCTGTCGTCGGTGTGACGTGCTCGGCGACGAAGGAACCGCTGCGATACATACCGGCGTCTCTCCCGCCGGCGCAAAATCGCTTGTGTTCGACCGCCTTTTAGGGATTCGTGCCGTACGGCCGGATATGGACGCCGAAACCTTCGACGAGCAGAAGTACGTCGACTTCTTTCCACAGCTGCAGCAAGCCTACAAGAACGCGTTCAACCGCATCAACGAGCGGTTCGACTCTACGCTCGTTCACGGCATCGACCAGCAGGTGCTCGACGAGTCGGAGCCGTTCTATGACGATACCGAGGGGTTCTATCTCGAACTGCCGGACGACCCGTACGACCGACTCACGAGCGTCGTCGTCGACGAAGAGAAATTCGAGGCCGTCTTAGAGGAGTACGTCGCCGAAATCGAGCGCGAACTCGAACGGACGTTCGACGCCTGATACTGCCGGCTGTACTTCCGTACCGATCGTTTCGAGATATTCCGATTGCGTGGGACTGGAACGCGGAGTCCCGGAAGGCATCGCTTCAGACAGTTACAGCCGGCAGTATGATCAGCTACAGCCGGCGCCGTTCCAGATGCCCAGCGTGCCGCGGTCGTCGATACGCGCAAGCACTCGCACGCAGTTTGCGTCCTCGCTGATTCCTTCGGCCACGTCGGCCGTCCGAATCTCGCCGTCGTCGAGTCGCGCGTGGATACGGTAGGTGTCCGCGGCGTCGTTCCACTTGCCGTCGATGGTCGTGCTCGTACCGCTTGCTTCCAGGTCGTATGTGCCCATATGGAGCACTTCCTCCCCATCGCTGACGGCCAGCTGGATTCGGTGTGCGGAATCGTGGTTGTTCTGGACGGAGAGTTCGCCGAGTCGAACCGCGCCGGCCTCGGTGGTGGTCTGGGTTCCCGGCTCCTCGGTGGGCTCGGTGTCGCTTTCGTCACCCAGGACGCTCATACAGCCCGGGCTGGCTGCGGCGATACCGGCAGCAGCGAGCATTTGACGGCGAGTTGGCATACGCATACGGCGTGAGCAATCATCATAAACTCCCGTCAGACGCCCGTCACGCCTCCGTCATATCCGGTTCTGGCCTTCAGGATTCCCCCGCGTTTCGCCCCCAGAGCCAAATCTTCATACGGCTGCACTGCATAGCTTCCTGCATGAGCACCGAATCCGCCGATACCGACGCCGACGAGGAACTCCGCGAACGTATCAGCAACTTCCTCCGTCGCAACTTCCCGCAGATTCAGATGCACGGTGGCAGCGCCGCGATCCAGAACCTCGACCGTGAGGCGGGCGAGGTCACCGTCATGCTCGGCGGTGCCTGTTCCGGCTGCGGCATCTCCCCGATGACCATCCAGGCCATCAAGTCCCGCATGACCCAGGAGATTCCCGAAATCGACACCGTCCACGCCGACACCGGCATGGACGGCGGTAGCGAAGGGATGGCAGGCGGGCAGATGTCCCCGTCCTTCCCCGGTCACGAAGGCGACGGTGACGACGCTGACGAAGGCCCCGAAGCCCCGTTCTAACCGCGTCTCATCTTCGCACGTTTTTCACACCGCGTAGCCGCGGCGCCGCTCCGGGCGCTCTCGCCGCGACACCACGCCGTTTAAGCCCGACAGTGCCCCACGAGTAGACGACACATGCCTCCGCAAGCCGGTCGGAACGTGCTCTTCGTCGTCATGGACACGGTACGGAAGCGGCATTTGACGCCGTACGGGTACGACCGGCCGACGACGCCGACGCTCGAACGGTTCGCCGACGAGGCGCTCGTCTACGAGGAAGCGGTCGCACAGGCACCGTGGACGCTGCCCGTCCACGCCTCGATGTTCACAGGGCGGTATCCGGGCGAGCACACGGCCACCCAGGAAGCGCCGTATCTCCCCGAGGACATGGGCACGCTGGCGCAGGCCGTCTCCGAATCTGGCTACGCGACCGCTTGCTATTCCTCGAATGCCTGGATTACGCCGTATACGCGGCTGACGGCGGGCTTCGAGGAACAAGATAACTTCTTCAAAGCGCTGCCCGGCGACATGTTCTCGGGCGCGCTCGCGTCGCTGTGGCAGCGCGTCAACGACAGCGACCGGCTCCGTGGCGTCGCCGACCGCCTCGTCGAACTCGGCAACGAGGTACACGAGTATCTCGCGAGCGGCGAGGGCGAAGCGTCGAAAACACCGCGAATCATCGACAACACCATCGATTTCGTCGACGACAACGACGAGTGGTTCGCGTTCATCAACCTGATGGACGCCCACCTGCCGTACTATCCGCCCGAGGAGTACCGCGAGGAGTTCGCACCGGGCGTCGACCCCCACGCAGTCTGTCAGAACTCGAAGGAGTACAACTCCGGCGCCCGCGACATCAGCGACGAGGAGTTCGACGACATCCGTGGGCTCTACGACGCCGAAATCAGACACATCGACGCCGAACTCGACCGCCTGTTCTCGCATCTGAAAGCGACCGACCAGTGGGAGGAGACGGTCGTCGTCGTCTGTGCCGACCACGGCGAACTCCACGGCGAGCACGGCCTCTACGGCCACGAGTTCTGTATCTACGACCCGCTCGTTAACGTCCCGCTAATGGTGAAACACCCCGACATCGACGTGGGTCGCACCGACGAACAGGTCGAACTGCTTGACCTCTACGACACGGTATTGGAGGCGACGGGTGCGACCGACGCAACCGAAGCCGTCGGCGGCCGCACCTTCGAGGCCGGCCGGTCGCTGCTCTCCGAGGGCCGCGATATCGAGGACGGCGAGTTCGCCTTCGTCGATTATCACCGCCCTATCGTCGAACTCAACCAACTGGAGACGAAAGCCGCGGAGGCAGGCATCGAACTCGACGAGAACTCTCGGTTCTACTCGCGCATGCGGGCCGCGCGCCGCCCCGGCGGGAAGTACATCCGCAACGAGCACATTCCGGACGAGGCGTATCGGCTCGACGCAGACCCCGAGGAGGCCGACCCGGTCGACAGCGATGACCCGGTCATCGAGGACGTGCTGGCGGCGCTCGAACGGTTCGAAGCGCGTTCGGCAGGCGCCTGGGACGGCGAGGCCGGCGCCGACGCCGACGAGGCGCTCTCGGAGATGGACGACGAGGCGAAAGAGCGGCTCCAAGACCTCGGCTACATGGAGTAGTCAGCGAACCCCACGCCCTCGCTCCCAGGCCCGGAACAGCCGAGTCAGCGTCTCGTTGACCGGCACGCTCACACCATTCTCGCGAGCTCGTTCGACCACGTAGCCACCAATGGCGTCGACTTCGGTTCGGCGCTCCGCGAGCACGTCCTGCTGCATCGAGGAGGTGTTTTCAGCGGTCGCTTCGGCGACGCGTTCGACCGCCGCTGCGGCTTCGGAGTCGGCGATTTCGACTCCCTCCGCGCGCGCTACGCGGGCGACTTCCTGGCCGGCGTCCGTCGCTACTGCGTTGGCGTCGCCGTCGAGAAGAGCGCCGTTCTCGACCCGTGCGAGCGCCGTCGTGGCGTTGATGCCGGCGTTGACCGCCAGCTTCTCCCAGAGTCGACGTGGCATATCCTCGCCGACGGTTGTGACGATACCGGCATCATCGAAGGCCGCGCCGACGCGGTCGGCCGACTCGTCGTGACCGCCGTTCTGTGCCCCGAGGACGACCTCACCGATGCCGGTACACCGGACGACGCCGGGTTCGACGAGCACGGCGCCGTACGTGCAGGTGCCCGCGAGAACGGTCGCATCGAGGCGGTCGGCGAGCAGTTCCTCGTTGCCCATCCCGTTCTGCACGGAGAGACAGATGTCGTGGTCGGTGTCGGCGAGGGCGTCCGCCGCCGCTTCGGTGTCGAACGCCTTCACGCAGACGACCGCGAGGTTGGCTGATTCCGGCGGGTCGAGGCGGGCCTCGGGAGTGACGGTCGCTTCGACTGCGCCCTCGATGTCGAGCCCGCGCTCGCGGACGCGCTGGACGTGTGGGTCGCGCCCGACGAGCGTCACGTCGTGAGCACGGGCGAGCAGGCCGCCGATGAGGCTTCCGAGGCTGCCGGCACCGAAGACGACGACGTCCATACCACCGCTATCGAGCGGCCCGATAGAAAACCCCCGTTTTCGTGCAGGCTGTCGGTGTTAGTCCTCCTGTGAGTAGTAGATGCTCTCGCCGGAGGCCCCAGTAGGGACACAACTGCGGGACGTCCTCGACATCTCCGACTTCCCCACACTCGCCACTGTGCCACATGAGCGTCTTCTCGCCGGCTTTGCTCTCTGTTTGTGACAGCGTCGAAACGCCCCCTGTCGTCACGCAGAAGCCGTCGCCCTCGAAATCCCGAACACGCCGAGCTCGTTGCCGTCCTCTTCGTAGACAGCCTGTCCGAACCGTACTTGCCGCTTCGCTTGTTCGGTCACCATACTGAGTGGTATGTGATGACACAGCAAAACAGAAGGCTCGTTCGAACGCCCGACAGCCCGACTATTCCGTCGTCGTCTCTTCGAGTTCCTTGTCGCCTTCGTGGATGGCGATGCCGTCCTGTGCGACCTTCTCCGCGAGGACGGCGCATTTGATACGCATCGGGCTGAGTTCGACCCCGAGCATATCGATGATGTCGTCACGATCCATCTCTCGAACCTCCGAAAGCGTTTTGCCGCGGAGCTCCTCCGAGAGCATACTCGCCGACGCCTGGCTGATGGCACAGCCGTCGCCGATGAAGTTGACGTGTTCGATCGTCTCGTCGTCGTCCGCCAGCACGACGAACATCTTGATGGTGTCACCGCACATCGGGTTCTCGCCGACGTGCTCGATGTCCGCACCCTCGAGTTCCCCGTAGTTACGGGGGTTCTTGTAGTGATCGAGGATCTGCTGCCGGTACATGTCCGAGCCCATTCCCATTGCTATCGCATACAAGGTGAATGAGAAGTAAAAGGCCACCGGTCGGGACACCCCGAAACCCGCCGCACAGGCCGACATCGGCCGGCGAACTGCCCGGAGCGGCCAGCGCGGCGGAACGCAAGGACGAATACCCTCCCCCTACCAGAAACGGTCATGAGCGACGAGGCCGGCGCGGCAGCGGAGCCGCCGACCGACGAGACAGCGGATGAGGAAGGGGACGATGAGGGGCCCGTGTACGCGCCCGGCCTCTCCGACGACGGCATCCTGCTTTTCTTCGCCGGCGTCGCCTGCCTGCTCGCGGCGACGACCGCGACCCTCCAGAGTCAACCCCGCTACGTCGCCGTCTTCGCGGTCGTGGCCGGCCTGCCCGCGATGCTCGCCTTTTTCGCTGATGTGCTCTCGGGATACGTCCCGAGCATGCGCGTTCACCTGTTCGTCGGCGCCGCCGCGTTCGTCGGCGCCGGCTTCGCGATTCCGGGCCGACACTACACCAATCTCGGCACGCTCGGCGTCGCCGCGGCGCTCGTCCTCTGGCGCGTCTTCGACGTCGAAGTCCGTGGGACGGAACGGTAGCGCTACTGCTACTCCAACTCCTACTCGAACAGCTGCCGAGCGTCGTCGACGGCATCGACCAGTTTGTCGACCTCCGCTTTCGTGTTGTAGAGATAGAAGGACGCACGCGCCGAGGCGGTGGCGCCGAGGACGTCGTGGAGTGGCTGGGTGCAGTGGTCGCCGGCACGGATGGCGACCGCGCTGTCGTTGAGAATCGAGGACATGTCGTGGGCGTGGACGCCGTCGACGTTGAACGCGACGAGACCGCCACGGTCGTCGCCCGGCGGGCCGTACACCTCGACGTCGTCCCACTCCATCAGGCGGTCGTAGGCGTACTCGGCCAACTCCGCCTCGTGGCGCTGGATGTTCTCCATGCCGATGTCGTCCAGATACTCACACGCCTCCGCCAGGGCGATGCCCTGGCTGATGACCGGCGTCCCGGCCTCGTACTTCCAGGGCAGTTCGTTCCATTTGGAATCCTCGAAGGTGACCTTCAGAATCATCTCGCCGCCGTAGAGATACGGCTCCATCTCCTCTAAGATGTGCTCTTTGCCGTACAGCACGCCAATTCCGGTCGGGCCGCACATTTTGTGGCCGGAGAAGGCGAGGAAGTCCGCGTCGATGGCCTCGACATCGACGGGGCGGTTCGGGACGGACTGAGCGCCGTCGACGAACATGTACGCGCCGTGGTCGTGGGCGATGTCCGCCAGCTCCGAGACGGGGTTGACCGTCCCGAGCGTGTTCGAGACGTGGACGGCCGACACCATCGCCGTATCGTCGGTGATGAGCTCGCGAGCGGCGTCCATATCGAGCCGCCCCTCGTCCGTGATGGGGATGTACTTGCAGTCGGCGCCGGTGCGTTTGGCGATTTGCTGCCACGTCACAAGCGAGGCGTGGTGTTCCATCTCGGTGAGGACGACCTCGTCGCCGGGGCCGAGTTCGTTGAGCCCCCACGCGTAGGCGACCAGATTCATCGACTCGGTGGTGTTCTTCGTGAAGACGATCTCCTTGCGGCCGCCCGAAGCGCCGATGAACTCCGCGACGCGGTCGTGGGCCTCCTCGTAGGCGACCGAGGCCTCCTGGCTCAACTGGTGGATGCCGCGGTGGACGTTGGCGTTGTAGCCGCGGTAATACTCCGCGATGGTCTCGACGACCGGCTCCGGCGTCTGCGTCGTGGCCGCGTTGTCGAGATAGACGAGCTGGGTGCCGTCGAACTCCCGCTCGAGGATGGGGAAATCCTCGCGGAGCGTCTCGACGTCCAGCGGCTCGGCCTGTTGACTCATTATCGAACGAAGGGCTTCGAGGGTGGTTACTCCTTCGGTCGCGTCACTCCTCGGTCACGACCATCTTCCGCTTGCCAGTGTCAGGGTCAACCGGAATCTCCTCGACCTCGACGAGGTCGTACTCGATGTGGCGCAGTCCCTTCTCGTCGAGAATCGCATCGAACTGCTCGCTCACGTCGGCCTCGACGCGCTCGCGGTCGGCGTCGTCGGTCAGTTCCATCCGCATTTCGATGGACTCCTCGCCCGTCGGCCGGAACTGATAGCGGATGAGCCCCTCCGTGTCGATATCATCGATGACGAGGGGATGGAGGAATTCCTCCTCGTGGCTCGCGGCTTCGCCGCTCGCCCGTTCCGCGTCGCGTTGCGACGCGCGCGTCTCAAACCACATCAGGTCTTCACTCCGCCCGACCACGGACTCGACTTTCGTGAACGGCAGCGGTTCGTCCTCACCACGCTCGGCGGGCTCCAGCTTGTCGTCCAGTTCGTACCGAATCAGCGGCTGCGTGCGGTTGTACAGCGGCGTGACGTAGGTCACCTCGTCGGCGGGTTCGACGTAGTTCAGGTCGTCGTATAGATACATCCCGTCGTGGCCGCTGCGTTCGAGGCCGATGATGAGCGATTCGCTTGCGCCGTAGATGTTTAACACCTCGGTTCCGAACGTGTCCTCGATGTATTCGCGGAGTTCCGCCGAGAGCGGTTCGCCGCCCACGGCGATGCGCTCGATGTCGAGGCCGAGGTCGGCCTCCCGTTCGATGTCGCAGACCAGCTTGATGGCGGAGGGATAGCCGACGAGGACGTTCGGCCGAAAGTCGCGGAACTCGGCTTCCCACTCGTCCATCGGACGGTTGATATCGAGGAACAGCGAGTCGATATGCGGCGCGTCGGTGCCGCCGCGGACGACCATCGCGCCGCCGAAGCGACCCTCCGTGGCGGCGACGTAGGCGATACGATAGCCCGAGAGCCACTCCTCAGTCAATTCAAGCAGGCTCTGGTCGCCCTTCACCGCGCGGGCGCCGCCCGCAAGCATCGTATCCCAGGCGTCGGTGCTGTAGACGAAGTGGGTCGGCTCGCCCGTCGTGCCAGAGGTGTGGACGACCTCGTATTCGCCGGCGAACCGTTCATCACGGTTGCTCGTCTCCAGAAATTCCTCGACGCCGTCGCGGGTCAATCGGTCGTCCGTCGTCAGGTCGTCGAAGTGCTCGATGTACTGTCCCTTCGTTATCGACGGGAGTTCTTCGCTCGGAATCGTCGCGAGGTCGTCACGGCTAATGTCGTGCTCACGGTAGTATTCCGGGTAGAAGTCGGTTTTATCCCACGCGTGATGCAGGAGGTCACGGAACCGCTCTTCGCGCAATTCGAGGATTTCCTCGCGATTCATCTCGGCGTGTCTCGCGAGCTCCCGGAGCCGCCATCCGAGCCGCACCAACTGACGCATATCGGTTCGTCTCGTGGCAGGCGGAAAAAGGCAATTCCTAATCAGCGTCCTCAAGCACCTCGTCCGGAATCTCGACGCCGAGGCCGGGTTTCGACGGCGCGCGAATCGTACCGTCGTCGTGTTCGAAGCCGTCTTCGAGCATGAACGACCAGACGTCGGGCGTCCACGGCGGCTCCATCGGGTACTCACACCACGGGCTGCCGACGGCCGTCATGACGTGGAGGTTCGCCGCGAAGCCAAGCGCGTTCGTCCACGTGTGCGGAACGAACTGGAGGCCGTGTTCCAGTGCCATCCGGGCGACGTCGACGCCTTGCCGGATGCCGGTCGCAAGCGCCGCGTCGGGCTGGAGGACATCGAGTGATCCCTGGTCGATGAACTCCCGAAAATGGTGGGTGCCGTTATTGAACTCACCGCCGGCGATGTTGACGTCGACGGTATCTCGGAGCCGAGCGTAGCCCTCGTAGTCGTGCCGGTGGAGCGGTTCTTCCAGCCACTCGACGCCGCCAATGTCATCGAGTCCACGAGCGAACTCTTGGGCGTCGGCGAACGACCACTTCGTCTCCGATTCCATCACGCGCACCGCCCACCCCTTGTTCGCGTCGACCATGAGCGTCAATTCGGGGAACGCCTCCCGCACCGCCCGCACCGTCTCGATGTGGTCGATCTCGGTGACGCGGAGCTTGACCGCCTCGAAGCCGTCGTCGATGCGGTCTTCGACGTAGTCGATGCGCTCGTCGGCGGCCATCACCTCGCCCGTCGAAGCGTAAACGGGGATGTCGGTCGGCTGCGCGCCGAACAGTTCGTACACCGGCTTGCCGGCGTCCTTGCCGATGATGTCCCACAGCGCCATCTCGAGGTGCCACGGGCGCGGGCCGACGAGGTTGACCGTCTCCAGCTTATCGAGGATGCCGTCGACGTTGTGTGGGTCTTCGCCGACGAGAAATAGCTCAAGCGGCGTCTCGTAGCCGAGCCCACCCGCGAACGACGGCGAGGCGCCGTAGCCCGTGATGCCCTCGTCGGTCTCGATCTCGAACAGTTCGAGCTCGTGACTCGACTGCGGATAGCCGGGTATCCACGTCGGATAGAACGGCTCCTCGAGGTGGTGTTCGAGGTGATACTGATTGACGCCGGTAATCTGCATGACGGTGAGGGACGCCCGTTACCGCTTGAACGTTCCCCCGGTGGTTGCCGGCCGCTGAAGGTCAGGGCGAATGTTCCGGGGTGCCGATGGAGTCGGAGTCGACGCCGCTGGCGCCCGGTGGCTCGTCCCGAACCGCCACATCGGTGAACTCGAAGCGGGCACCGCCGTCGTCGGCGTCGGCCACCGACACCTCCCAGCCGTGGGCGACGGCGATACTCCGAACGACGGGCAGGCCGAGCCCTGTCCCGCCGTGTGTCGAATAGCTGTACTCAAAGACGTCCGCGCGGCTGTCGGTCGGGATGCCCGTCCCGTCGTCGCCCACGAAGAAGCCGTCCGACAGCGCTCCGACCGTGACCGAAACGCCATCCGTTCCGTCGCGGCCGCCGTGTTCGACGCAGTTGGCGAACAGGTGCTCGAGCAGCTGTCGAAATCGGGTTTCGTCGGCCTCGATGTACACATCGTCGACGCGTTCGAGCGTCGCCCCGTCCGTCTCGAGGTTCCGCCAGGCCGCCACGGCGGCGCTGGAAAGTGAAACCGCTGTGATGTCCTCCTCCTCGACGACCTGACCCTCCCGACCCAGCGTCAGCAGGTCGTCGATGAGTGTTTCGATACGGCCGGCCGCAGGCCCGACGCGGTCGAGATGCGAGAAGTCGCCCGTCTCCTGTGCCAACTGCGTGTAGCCCGTGATGGTGGTGAGGGGGTTCCGAAGGTCGTGGGCGGCCACGCGGGTGAACTCCTCCAGCCGGCGGTTCTGCTGGCGAAGCTGCCGCTGGTTCCGCATCTGGTTCGTCAGGTCGCTCACGAGCAGCACGACGCCATCGTCGACAAGCGGGAGTCGCCGGGGCTGGTACCACCGCTCCTGGCCGTCGACGGTGATGGGTACCGTATCGTCGTCGGTCAACAGCACCGACGGGACGACGGCCGAGACGGATTTGCCGACCGGTTCCTCGACGCCCTCGATGAGGTCTTCGGCAGCCGGATTCAGGTCGACGATTCGGTCGTTCCCGTCGAGGACGAACACGGCGTCGTCGATGGCGTCGACGACCGCCGAGCGTGCGATGGGTGTCAACTGCGTCAGGCCGCCCCCGAGAACGGCGTAGGCGAGCAGGCAACTACCCACGGCGAACCCGACCGGCGTCGGGTCGACTGGGAAGGTCATGCCGACGTAGAAGACGTACGCGGCGTTGACGACCCACGGGATTATCGCCCCGCCGAGCACCGCAAGCGTCTGCTTGCGGTAGATTCGGTGGTTGTTGGCCGCGAACTGCGCCAGCAGTGCGGTCGCGATGCCGAACAGGGCGTAACTGTACGTCGTGTGCACCCAGAACCACGGCCCCGAGATGGTGGTGTAGACGGTGTTCGCCCCGAGCGTCGCCTCGGTCACGTCCGCGAAGAACAGGCCGTGGCTCGGATTGGTTGCTATCAACACGAGCGAGGTCGTGGGCAGAACGAAAAGCGCCGCCGTTCGTCCCGGCGTCAGATTCCGCTCCCGGCCGGAGTACACCATCGCAAACACGAAGAACAGGACGGCCGCGAGGACGACCCCGAGATACATCACGGCCGTCCAGACGTACCACGCTGCTTCCGTCGCCGAGAACAGCCGGCCGAACGCGCCGACCGACCACAGCGCAAGCGTCACCATACACGTCCCGAACACCCGGGCGACGCGGCTGGAACGTTCCAGAAAGCAGTAGCCGGCGATGGTCGCCGTCAGCGCGATGGCGATGGCGTAACTCGTCGCGAGGAGGAACGTCAGCGAGACGCCCGGGATCATTCGAGTGGTATCTCGAAGGGGGTGGAAATAATTCTACCGACGTAATCGCCCGCCGTCCTGCAGTCTCGCTCAGAGACGCAGATACTGTGCGTGGAGCGTCTCCTCGAAATCAAGAACGTTCGATTCCGCAATAAATCCGTGCTCGATGGCGACCGCGACGGCCTCCTCGCCGACGAGGTTCGCGACGGCCGCCTTCGAGAGGCTGGCGACGACCTCCTCGGCGGTCGCCTCGTCGCCATCGTAGAATTCGGGCTCGACAGTCAGCGACACGTCGCCGTTCTCGAACGTCTCCCCGAGGACGTCCGCATCACAGACGGAGACGAGCAGCCCTTCCTGGGTCGACCGCTCACACAGAAGCATCATCGCTCTTCGACGAGGTCGTCTTCGGCCCGCTGACGCAGTTCATCGGCTTCCTCGATGACCTCCTCGGCCTCCTCGTCTTTGCCCTGTCGTTCGAGTGCGCGGGCTTTCTCCTCCAGCACGTCGGGGCTGCGATGGCCGAGCCGAAGCGCGTTATCGAAACAGGAGACGGCGTCTTCCGGGAGGCCACGCTCGAGGAGGAAGAAACCACGGTTGTACCAGCCCTGCGGGAACCGCGGGTCGAGTTCGATGGCTCGCTCGGCGTGTTCGAGCGCCTGCTCGGTGCGTCCGGATTGGTGCAGCGCGTACGCGAGGTTCGTCTCCGCGCTCGCGGCGTGTTCGGAGTCGTCATCGATGTGGAGCGCCTCCCGATAGGACTCGATTGCCCGCTCGAACTCCTGCATCTCGGCGTGGGCGGCACCCTTGTTCACCCTCGCTTCCTGCTCGATGCCCTCGTCGTCGGCATACTGGGCGACGCGCTCGAAGGCGTCGGTCGCCTGCTCGTAGCGGTTGATCTGCATGTACTCCAGCCCGACAGCGAGCAGCTCCTCTGCGTCGACCGCGTCGGCGGCGATCTGTCTGCTGTCGAGCGTGTCCGCGACCAGCCGCGAGTCGACCGGGTCGACCTTTCCGGGGTCGATGTCCAGCTCTGGCGGGTCGATGTCGAACCCCTCGTATGGGTCGCCGAACCCCTGCCCTTCGGAGAACTCGTGGGCGTCGTCAGGTTCCTCATCAGTCATACCCGAAAGTTGGCTACGCGCGCGGGTAAGGGTTGCGCACCCGCGTTCGGCGTGGGAGACTGCCGTCGGCCGGCCCGCCGCGTATCCGGCTACGGGGTGTGCTGTGCGGCGAAGGACGTCTACTGTTCGTCGTCGCCAGCTCGTCGTATCCCTGCCGAACCACGTCCTCGTCGACCATCGGATGCCGTATGCGGCCGGAGCGTCAAATTCACATCCGTACCGACCGCGACATCCGTCAATCATTTTGAACGTGGCGTTCACGTTCGAGTATGCGACTGTTCGTGAGCGTCGACATCGACGACCTCGCTCCGGAGGTCGCGGAGGTACAGGCGCCGTTCCGGGAGCTGTCGGGCCTGAACCTCACTGACCCCGAGCAGGCCCACATCACGATGAAGTTCCTCGGCGAAGCCGACCACGATCTCGACACCCTGACCGCGGCCATCGAGACGGCTGTCGAGGGGGCAGACGTTGAGCCATTCGACGCCGAATTCGAGGGGCTCGGCGTCTTCCCGTCGCTAGATTACATCAGCGTCATCTGGCTCGGCGTCGAGGCCGGTAGCGAATCTCTGACCGAACTCCACGAGCAGCTCGAACTCGAAACGACGGGGCTCGGTTACGAGGAGGAACAACACGAGTTTACGCCACACGTTACGCTCGCGCGGATGGATCACGCCGGCTCGAAAGACGAGGTGCAGCGCCTCGTCCAGGAGGAACACCCGGAGGTCGGCACGCTCAACATCGGCGAGGTTCGACTCACCGAAAGCACGCTGACCCAAGCCGGCACGGAGTACGAGACCGTCGAGCGGTTCGAACTCTAAGAGAGGCCGTCTGCTCGCCTGGATTTTAACCGCCCCGACGCCGAACGCCGACCATGGCCCACTCGGAGTTCGCGTTGGTCTTTATCGCGGGTGCTGTCACGATGTTGGCGACCGGCCTGGGTGCGCTCCCCTTCTTCTTCATCGAGACGGTTTCAGACCGCCTCAACGTCGCGCTGTGGGGCGTCGCTTCCGGCATCATGGTATCGGCGTCCGTCTTCGGGCTCATCTTCGAGGCCCGCGAGTACGGCGGCCCGGTGCAGATCGGCGCGGGTCTCCTCGTCGGCGCCGCCCTCGTTGCGGTCAGCCGCAAACTCATCCACGGCTACGAGTTCGACCCCGGGCGCTACGAGTCGGCCGATTCCCCGACGCTCGTGCTCGTCGTCGGCGTTCTGACCGTCCACAGCTTTCCCGAAGGCGTCGCCGTCGGTGTCTCCTTCGCTCAACTCGGCCTGGAGGGTGGCGTCCCGCTGTACGGCTTCTCGATTCCCGTCCTCGCCGTCTTTATGACCGTCGCTATCTCCATCCACAACATTCCCGAGGGCATCGCGGTCTCCATCCCGTTGCAGTCGATGGGCGCTGGCGTCCCCCGCATGGCCTGGTGGGCGGTGTTCACGAGCATCCCCCAGCCCATCGGCGCGGTCATCGCTTACGGCTTCGTTCGGCTGGCGCGTGACCTGCTCGCCTTCGGCTTCGGCTTCGCCGCCGGCGCGATGCTCTGGCTCGTCATCATCGAACTCATCCCCGAGGGCCGGGAAGCCGGTGCGGAGCTGCCGGACAACGGCAATCGGGTGCTCATCGCCGGCTTCATTGCTGGCATTCTCATCATGCTGCCGCTGCTTTTCGTGTAGGCGCCGTCCGCGGCTCTCGAACGACACCGGGGCGAAAGGAACAAGAATTTATGCGCCGCGGGGGAAGGTGCGAGCACTATGGGTAAGAAATCGAAGGCGCAGAAGAAGCGGCTGGCGAAACTGGAGCGACAGAACAGCCGCGTGCCCGCCTGGGTCATCATGAAGACCGACCGCGACACGATGCGCAACCACAAGCGCCGCAACTGGCGGCGGAGTGACACGGACGAATGAGCGCCGAATTCGATGAGCGCGTCATGACGGTACCCCTCCGCGACATCCTTGCGGAGTCGAAGGGCCAGCGCGCCGATAAGGCGATGAACCTCGTTCGCTCGCATCTCGCACAGCACTTCAACGTCGACGAGGACGCCGTCCGCCTCGACCCCTCCATCAACGAGGAAGTCTGGTCGCGCGGCCGATCGAAGCCGCCGAAGAAACTCCGCGTACGGGCCGCCCGCTTCGAAGAAGAGGGCGAGGCCGTCGTCGAAGCAGAGACCGCATAACGGTGCTCCGCGCGGCCCTCTCCGGTTCCGCCTATGTCGGCGTGTTCGCGCGGGCCACTGACGACTGCCTGCTCGTTCGTCCCGACCTCGATGAGTCACTTCTCAACGACTTCGAAGAGGAACTGGGGGTGCCTGCCGTCCCCACGACCATCGCCGGCTCCTCCACCGCCGGTGCACTCGCCACCGGCAACGAGAACGGCCTGCTCGTTAGCGAGCGGGTCACCGACCGCGAGCAGAATCGCATCGAAGAGGCCACCGACCTCCCGGTCGTCGAACTGCCGGGGCGTATCAACGCCGCCGGCAACGTCGTCCTCGCGAACGACGAGGGCGCCTACGTCCACCCCGACCTCTCGCGGAAAGCCCTCCAGGCCGTGGAGGAGGCCCTCGATGTGCCGGTCGAACGCGGCCTCATCGCCGAGGTTCGGACGGTCGGCACGGCTGCAGTCGTCACCGAGGAAGGCGTGCTCTGCCACCCGAAAACGTCGGACGAGACGCTCGATTTCCTCGAAGACCTCTTCGGCGTCTACGCCGACATCGGCACGATAAACTACGGTGGGCCGCTCGTCGGCTCCGGCCTCGTGGCCAACTCCTCCGGCTACCTTGTCGGCCAGGAGACGACCGGCCCGGAACTGGGCCGCATCGAGGACGCCCTCGGGTTTATCGATTAGCGCGGTTCAGAACCGAGCGCCAAGCGTTTCTTCGTTCTCCACCGGCTCGACGACGCCCGCGTCTATCGCCTCGCGGTAGACGTAGCCGAACATCGTGAACGGGATGAACACCATAACGGAGAGGAACCGACCGCCCCGGTACGTGCTGGTGACGCTTCCGGTCGCCATGAACGTCGGCACCAGCGCTCCGCCGACGTAGATGGCAGCGAGATACAGCGCACCGGCGAGCACGCCGAGCGTGGCCCTCCTGTCTCGGTCGAGACTCCCGTGCCATCCCGACGCCGGATGAGGAAGATACTTCCCGCTCGCGCGTCGTATTTCGTGTATGAGTGCGTTTACTGTCCGGGGAAGCTTCCCGGCGCGGTTCGGAGAACAGGAGTTCGAAAAACAGGTCGATGCGCCGAACGAGGACGTTGCAGTCGAGCGCGCCTACACGCAGCTCGGCTCCCAGCACGGCCTGAAGCGGCCCAAGATCACCATCGACGGGGTGGACGCATGAGCCTCGGTGGTGGCGGTGGCGGCGGCGGCGGTGCGATGCAGCAGATCCAACAGCAGCTCCAGGCGCTCGAACAGGAGAAAGAGGCCATCGAGGCCGAAATAGAGGGCGTCAGGGACGAGCAGGCAGAAATCGACGAGGCCATCGAGGCCATCGGGACACTCGAAACCGACTCGACGGTGCAGGTGCCCCTCGGCGGTGGCGCCTACGTCCGCGCCGAAGTCCAGGACATGGACGAGGTCGTCGTCGGCCTCGGCGGTGGCTACGCAGCCGAGCGCGACAGCGAGGGCGCAATCGAGACGCTCGAACAGAAAAAGGAGACGCTCGACGACCGTATCGACGAGCTCGAAGCCGAGATCGAGGAGGTCGAAGCGGAAACCGAAGAGCTCGAGCAGAAGGCCCAGCAGGCCCAACAACAGCAGATGCAGCAGATGCAACAGCAGATGCAGCAGGAAGACGAGTAAGGCATCCCGATGTTCGACGGACTGAAAGACAAACTGGGCCAGTTCAAAGACGACGTCGAAGAGCAGGCCGAGGAGCCGGCGGAGGGGGACGACGAAGCCGAAGCCGATACTGAAGCCGAGCCGGCGGCTGAAGCGGTGACGGAGTCCGAACCCGACACGGCCGAGGCCGAATCAGCGGAAGACGGTCCGGGACTTGCCAAGAAGGCAGCGCTCGCTGCGACTGGCAAGACCATCATCACCGAAGCGGAGCTTGAGGCGCCCCTCGAACAGCTGGAACTCGAACTTCTGCAGGGCGACGTCGAGATGACCGTCGCCCGCGAGATCACCGACCGCATCCGCGAGCAGTTGGTCGGTGAGACGCGCAAGCAGGTCGAATCCGGCGAGCAGGTCGTCGAACGCGCCATCGCCGAAGCGCTCCGCGACGTCATCAGCGTCGGCCAGTTCGATTTCGAACAGCGCATCGCCGGGGCGGACAAGCCCGTCGTTATCGTCTTCACCGGCGTCAACGGCGTCGGCAAGACGACCTCCATCGCCAAACTGTCCCAGTGGCTCGAAACGCACGGCTACTCGTCGGTGCTGGCCAACGGCGACACATATCGGGCCGGCGCGAACGAACAGATCGAAGAGCACGCCGACGTCCTCGACAAGCGCATTATCACCCACGAGCAGGGTGGTGACCCGGCGGCGGTCATCTACGACGCCGTCGAGTACGCCGAGGCCAACGACGTCGACGTCGTGCTCGGCGACACGGCCGGTCGACTCCACACCTCCAACGACCTGATGGCACAACTGGAAAAGATCGACCGCGTCGTCGACCCCGACATGACGCTGTTCGTCGACGAGGCCGTCGCCGGCCAGGACGCGACGAACCGTGCCAAGGAGTTCAACGACGCCGCCGAAATCGATGGTGCGATTCTGACGAAGGCTGACGCCGACTCACAGGGCGGCGCCGCCATCTCCATCGCACACGTCACCGGCAAGCCGATTCTGTTCCTCGGCACTGGCCAAGGATACGCCGACCTCGAGGAGTTCGACCCTGACGAAATCGTGAGTCGACTGCTCGAAGAATAACCGCTTTTCAGGCCGCCGCCTCGTCGTAGGGCACTTCGAGGAGGCGGTCACCACACTCCGTACAGTCGACGCCGACGACGGTCGTCGAGCGACAGCAGGATTCGACGATCTCGGTGTCGGCCGTGACGGCGCCGCCGCAGGTCGGACACGTCTCGATGAACACGCGGAGTCCGCCCAGCAACCGGCTTCGGTGATGCGGCGTGAGCGCCTCCCAGCCGGTCACCCACTCCGGAAGCTCCTTTGCAGCCGCGAGGTCGGCCAACATGGCGGCCCGGGATTCCCACTGCCCGATGTTCGTCTCGCCATCCCGGACGACGTACGCTTCCCCGAAGGACTCGAACGTGACCGTCTCGGGGTCGACATCGAGTTGGGCTGCGAGGCCATCCCGGAGGTTCGCGTCGTCCTCTAAGGCGGCCATCCGTTCACGCCAGGTCGTCTCGAAGACCTCGGTGAGACAGAGGTCATCGACGTCCGCACAGGGCTCGACGACGCCCGCTTCGAGCAGGGCCTGTTCGGGATTGAACTCATCGAGCGGCGTGGGGTCTGGCGTGGGCTGTTTGTCGAACTTCGCGAGCAGCCACTCGGGGAAGTACCGCTTCGTCAGCTCGGGTGTGCCCGGAACGAGATACCCTCGTAGCCAGATGCTCGCGACGCTGAGGGCGGCCACGGCGATGGCGACCGGCACTGACACCAGCGCGACGCCCGCGAAGACGACGGCTGCGATGACGAGATTCGTCGCCGTGCACGGGAGACACCGGTTCTCGCCCGTGTACTCGGGCTGTCGAATCCGCTCGACCGTGCGCCGAGCCACTGACATACCCGAGCGTACGCCCCGGACGGCAAAAGCGTGCTGCCGTTCGTTCACAGCTGCCCCCCGGCTTATATACAGCGGTGCATACTCGGGGAAACGCCTTTTTGACAGTGTTGGTGACCCATTTACATGATTCGACAGACGTGGCTATCGATGACTGGACGGCGGCGTTCGGGAGGTGGTCGGTGATGGATATCGACGGTGACGACCTGCGGGAGCGACTCGATATCGACCTCGGCGACGCCCGTGCGCGTGCTGATGAACTGTACGAGTACGCCTTCCTGCCGCCGAGCGTGACCAACGACGAACTGAACGAGCAGATTGAACCGGCGACCGAGGAGTTCGCCGATGCCGAATTCGA
>NZ_JBLGBY010000040.1:0-21140 GCF_047616845.1 Natronomonas sp.
CCAACTACCGTAAAATTACTGTAAGCCTCTACCGAACAATCCCAAGCAGGGCATTATCGGACAAAACCGCAGGACAAGAGCCGGATCTACCTTCAATATTACTCAGACGATTAAACTAGAACGCATGGGGGCGTCCCGAAACACCGTCAGTAGGATTTCGCAAAGTACGCGGTCTCCACGGCCTCGTCGCCACAGACGCCGCAGGTATCGTGGACAGGTTCTTCGTCCTCGTCGAGCGGGAGCATGACGATTTCGGCGGCGATCTCGTCTTTGATGGCTGTCTCACAGCCCTCGTCACCACACCAGCCGGTCTTGACGTAGCCGCCGTGCTGGCCGATGGTGCCGAGAATCTCGCCGCGGCCGTGGGCCTCACGGATGTTCTCCTCGAGGTTCTCCTCGGCGTCGGCGTAAAGTTTGGCGTAGACGGTGTCGAGTTCCGCCTCGACGCGCTCCGTGAGATCGCCGCGGTCGGCGGTGACCGTCTCGCCGTCGGGGCGGTGGACGAGCGTCGCCTCGCCGTCTTCGACCTCGTTGGGGCCGATCTCGATGCGCAGCGGGATGCCGTTCAGCTCGTGTTCGTTGAACTTGAAGCCGGGGTTGCGCTCGTCGCGGTCGTCGAGTTCGACGCGGAACTCCGCGTCAAGCTCTGCGGCGATGTCAGCAGCGTACTCCTTGACTTTCTCCTCGGTGTCGGCCTGCCAGATGGGGACGATGACGACCTGCGTCGGTGCCAGGGCGGGCGGGATGACGAGCCCCTGGTCGTCGGAGTGGGTCATGATGAGCGCGCCGAGTGCGCGCCAGGATAGCCCCCAGGAGGTGGTGTGAGCGGTCTGTTCGTTCTCGTCTTCGTCAGTGAACGTGATGTCGAACGCCTCGGCGAAGGAGGTGCCGAGGTGATGGGAGGTGCCCGCCTGGACGGACTTGCCGTCGGGCATGAGCGCCTCGATGGTCGTCGTCGTATCCGCACCGGGGAACTTGTCGTGTTCCGGCTTGCGGCCGGTCATGCTGGGGATGGCCATGACCTCCTCGTACAGCCGTTCGTACTGGCCGAGACGCGTCATCGTCTCGTCCCAGGCGTCCTCGCTCGACGCGTGGGCGGTGTGGCCCTCCTGCCAGAGGAACTCCTTGGTACGGAAGAACGGCTTCGTCTCCGTCGCCTCCCAGCGGACGACGCTGCACCACTGGTTCAACCGGAGCGGGAGGTCACGGTAGCTCCGAACCCACTCGGCCATGAACGGCGCGATGATGGATTCACTCGTCGGTCGGACTGCCAGCCGCTCCTCGAGTTCGTCGTGGCCGCCGTGGGTCACCCACGCGACCTCGGGGTCGAACCCCTCGACGATGTCCTTCTCCCGTTCAAGATACGATTCGGGGATGAACATCGGGAAGTACGCGTTCTGGACGCCCGTCTCCTTGAACCACCCGTCGAGGTGCTCCTGGAGGCGTTCCCACAGCGCGTAGCCGCGGGGGCGGGTGACGATGAAGCCACCCATCGGCGCGTAGTCCGCGAGGCCGGCCTTCTGGACGACCTCGGCGTACCATTCGCCGGGACTGTGCTCTTTCGACTCGGTGATTCCGAGTTCCTGCTCGCCGCTCATACCTGAACGTGCCGCAGGCGAGTATTAAGTCCGGCGTATCCACGGGGAGGGTTTAGACGGGTTGTTGTAACCGTTTACCACGGGGACCGCCCACCGGATCGGTCGATGCGGAAATGAATTACAACAATCCGTCTCACACGCCCCAATCGACCCTGTCCCAGGCCCGCTCGTAGGCGAAGTACGTCCCCGTTTTTACCACGTTCGCGATGAGGCCGATGCTCAGCGCCTCCGCGGTGTTGCCGACGACGAGAAAGGCGACGCCGACCGTAATCGCGACCATGAACAGCCGATAGCCGAGCGTCTTGACGACCGCCCGCGGAAGCTGCTGGTGTGGTCGCCGCCGCAACAGTTTCATGCCCGGAACGAAGGCTGGCAACTACGTAATCCTAACGGATTACGAATATTCATTATGTGACCAAATTTGGTTACTTAGACGACTGTCTGGAGCGTAACGAAAGCCACCAAGCCGACCACGATTGTCGCGAGGATGCTCTCGGTTCGCCACGCGACGACGGCCGCGATGACCGCGGCGAGCAACCGCTTGTTGCCGAACGAAACCGCGGGCGTGCCGTCGAGGACGACGACCGCGGGGACGACGAGCGCCGCGAGCACCGCCGGCGGGACGAACCGCAGCGCGCGCTCGACGCCCTCCGGCACCTCCGAGAGATACTCGAAGAGGTAGATGAAGGAGAACCGAATCAGGAACGTGCCGACGCCGATGGCGACGATGGCGAGCCAGACGTCCCCGGTCGCGGCCGTCATCGCTCCCACCCCGTTTCGACGACGAGGCCCGCGACGATGCCGATGATAGCGCCGGTAATGAGCCCGAGATTAAGCGGCAGGTCGGCACCCACGACGGCGACGGTGCCGGCGATGGCTGCGGCGGCCGCGCTCGGTCTGTCAGTGATCGAGGGTACCAAAAGCGCGAGGAAGGTCAAGGGGATAGCGAACTCAAGCGGGAGCGAATCGGGCACCCGAGCGCCGACGACGATGCCGATGACCGTACAGATCTGCCAGACGACCCACAGCGGCACCGCCGCGCCGAGATAATACCAGGCCCTATCGACCGTCTCGTCGGTCTGGAACCGGGTGACCGACAGCGCGTACGCCTGGTCGGTCAGGAGGTACGCGAGGCCAGCCCGAACACGGGTCGTCGCCCGCTGGAAATACGGCGCGATGGAGGCGCTGTACATCGTCATCCGGAGATTGATGACGAGTGCCGTCACGACGACGACTGCGATGGGGGCGTCCTGTCCGAACAGCTCGATGGCTGCCAGCTGTGAGGCGCCGGCGAAGACGATGACGGAGAGGCCGACCGCCTGCAGCCCCGAGAGGCCGACGCGCACCGCGGCCGCGCCGGCGACGAGTCCGAAGGGGATGACGCCGACGAGGACGGGCGCGACGGCGCGAGCGCCGTCGAGGAAGGACGCACGACGCGAGGACATACCCGCTGCTACTGGAGGCGGGGATACATGCGTTGTTATTTCGGACAGAAGGTGGTGGTGTTACTCCTCGTAGGAGACTTCGGTACCGTCGGCGACCGGCTGGAGGATGTAGGTGTTCTGTTGGCCCTGCTTGACCGGCGTGAAGTCGGCGGTGAACACCGTTCGTGTATCCTCTCGAATCTCGAAAGATTGGTTGAACTTCAGCGGCGCGTCGCCGGGCGTGTTCACTTCTGCGTCACCACCGTCGTTCAGCGTCGCATCGACGTTCGACACAGCCAATTTCAGGTATTCGTACTCGCCGGTGTCGAGTTCTTGTTCGTCGATGAGCTGCGTTTCGCCGTTCTGAAGTTCGACGAGGTCGGCTTCGGCGTCGTCGATGTTATATGATTCCTCGGCGGATTCCTCGTCGCCCTCCGTCGCTGTCCCCGTCTCGGTACCGTCGCCTTCCGAAGCCACCTTGACTCTGATTTCGGTGACCGTGACGACACACGATTCGAAATCCGAGATGTCGCCGGGCTGATCAGTCACCTGTGTGGCGAGCGTGCCCGTCGCGCCCCCGATGCAGCCGGCCAGCGCGGTTCCGGCGACGACGCTCCCGGTCGCGACGATGTATTCACGGCGTTGCATGGTCGGAAAATCCGCGTGGCTACCGGATAGGCTTAGTGGCCGTTCTGGGCAGAAGCGGGCGTTTCCCCGTTCAGGCGATTCGCATCTCGTGACCGCACTCCTCGCAGTAGATGACGAACGCCTCGTCGGGTTCCTCGACGCCGTGGGAAGTGACTTCACCACATTCGCCGCAGGGGGCGAACGACTCCAGGTCGTCCCAGTTGTGGCGGCTGCCGGGTGCGGCGAGAGCGAGGCCGACGACCCGCTCGTCGCTTTCGTTGCGCCCACACTGGAATTCGCCGGGCTCGAACCGGATTATCTCGCCGGCCTCGACGTCGGTTTTCTCACCGTCCGTCCCGTGCTCGAAGGTGGCGGTTCCCTCGATGATGTAGAACGCCTCCTCCTGGTCGTGGTGGGTGTGGAGGCCGCCTGAGAACTGTTCACCGGGCTCGAGCTCGTAGTGGACAGCCGACATGTGTTCGGCACCGATGGCATCCGAGATGCTTCGGCGTTCGCGGTTGACGCCCATCGGATGCGGCTCGGTCTCGATATCGTCGGTCGTGACGCGTTCCATGCTGCGACAAGCGGTGGGGCGGCTAAAAGCCTACTCCACCCTAAAGGGGCTCTCCGACTCCGTCCACGACCAGCCCGGCAGTCGGGTCTGAAACCCCGCCGCAAGCGCTGCATCGAGGTCGTCGACGCCGGCCGCCTCACCGTCGAGGCCGTGGACGTGTGCGTCCGCGAAATGGAACGTCGCCTCCGCGAGCAGGGCGTACGGCTCGCCGCCGGCGACGGTCGATGCGAGCAATCGGCCGAGATGCTCGTCAATGACGAAGCCTGGATAATCACCCTCACAGTCCAGCTCTCGGAGGATGCCGCAGAGTGCGGCGACGTTGACGCCGCGGTCGCCATCGGCGAAAACAGCGTCGACCTCTGTCTGGTACTGGTCGGCCGTGACGTGTTCGACTTCGGTGTCGAACAGCGGCCCGAGCCGGTCGCGAACCTCGTTTATGAGTGCCGGAACGGACTCCCGCTCGCGGATTCGGGCGTGTTCGGCCCGGACGGTCGCTGGTGTAACGTCCATGAGTGCCGTTTGCGAAGGATTTTATATGAGTGGTTGGTTACGTCCGAGTACGAGCGGGTTTTCCGGTAGTTCCCGCGGCCGCAACCGGACGACAGTAACCCGTAGATACCATCAATGACCTGTTGTCACACTGCCAGTCGGACGGGCCGTCGGCGAGAGCCGACAGCGGCGCGCCGCGGAACCGGGAACTCCAAACTGAGGATTTCTACATCATGAGTGCAGTAGAGCGGAAACTCGAAGATATCAAGGAAACGATCGCCAGCGAGGTGCCGAACGACATCTCGATTTCGGACGTGAAATACGAAGGGCCGGAGCTGGTCGTCTACACCCGCGACCCCAAGAAGTTCGCCGGGGACGGCGACCTCATTCGACGGCTCGCCTCGAAACTCCGGAAGCGCATCACGGTGCGCCCCGACCCGGACGTGCTCTCCCGCCCCGAGCAGGCACGCGAACAGATTCGGGACATCATCCCCAACGAGGCCGGCGTCGCCGACCTCGATTTCCACGCCGACACCGGCGAGGTCGTCATCGAGGCCGAGAAACCAGGCATGGTCATCGGCCGCCACGGCTCGACGCTCCGAGAGATTACCCAGGAGGTCGGCTGGACGCCGGAAGTCGTCCGGACGCCGCCCATCGAGTCCTCGACGGTCTCGAACGTCCGGAACTTCCTGAAACAGGAACGCGACGACCGCCGGGACATCCTCGAACGTGTCGGCCGGCAGATCCACCGCGAAGAGATGTCAGACGACGAGTGGGTGCGAATCACCACCCTCGGCTGCTGTCGCGAGGTCGGCCGCGCCGCCTTCATCCTCAACACGCCCGAGACGCGCGTCCTCATCGACTGTGGCGACAAACCCGGCGCCGAGGGTGAGGTGCCGTATCTCCAGGTGCCCGAAGCGCTCGGTGCCGGCGCGTCGAACATCGACGCCGTCGTGCTCACCCACGCCCACCTCGACCACTCGGCGCTGATTCCGCTGCTGTTCAAATACGGCTACGATGGCCCGATTTACTGTACGGAGCCGACCCGTGACCTGATGGGGCTGCTCACGCTCGACTACCTCGACGTCGCGGCCAAGGAAGGCCGCGCACCGCCGTACGAGTCCGAGCAGGTTCGCGAGGCAATCAAACACTGTATTCCTCTCGAATACGGCGACGTCACCGACATCGCCCCCGACCTCAAACTCACGTTCCACAACGCCGGCCATATTCTCGGGTCGGCGGTGTCGCACTTCCACGTCGGCGATGGCCTCTACAACGTCGCCTTCTCCGGCGACATCCACTACGACGACACACGGCTGTTCAACGGCGCCGTCAACGACTTCCCGCGCGTCGAAACGCTCGTGATGGAGTCGACGTACGGCGGTCGGAACGACTTCCAGACCGACCAGGCCGACTCCGAAGAGACTCTCATGGAGGTCATCACCGACACCATTGACAACGACGGGAAGGTGTTGATACCGGCCTTCGCAGTCGGTCGCTCCCAGGAGATCATGCTCGTCCTGGAGGAGGCGATGCGAAAGGGCGAGATTCCGAAGGTGCCGGTTCACCTCGACGGCATGATCTGGGAAGCGACCGCTATCCACACGACCTACCCTGAGTATCTCCGAGACGACCTTCGCGACCGAATCTTCCACGAGGACGAGAACCCGTTCCTCGCCGAGGAGTTCAACCATATCGACGGCGGCGAGGAGGAGCGCCAGGAGGTCGCCGACGGCGGCCCCTGCATCATCCTCTCGACGTCGGGAATGATAGAGGGCGGCCCCATCATGTCGTGGCTCAACCACGTCGGCGCCGAGGACGAATCGACGCTCACGTTCGTCGGCTACCAGGCCCAGGGAACGCTCGGCCGACGCATCCAGAACGGCTGGGACGAGATTCCGATGGACGACCGCGGTGGGCGCGGCGGTACGCTGACGCTGAACATGAACGTCGAAACCGTCGACGGCTTCTCCGGGCACGCCGACCGCCAGGGCTTGATGAACTTCGTTCGCACGATGAACCCTCGCCCGGAAAAGGTGCTCTGTGTGCACGGCGACGAATCGTCCGTCCAAGACCTCTCCAGCGCGCTGTACCACGAGTTCAACATGCGGACGTTCGCGCCAAAGAACCTCGAAACGTTCCGGTTCAAGTGACCACTCCACCCTGATGTCCCTGTTGTTCGGTGTTCCACCCGATTCGATGTTCGCCTTTCCCACCACCCACCTGATTTCGGTGGTGCCTGCCAGCTGGGAACAGGTTCAGGCAGCCGTCGAAACCGCATCCGGCTGGCCCGGCCTCGGCATTATCTTCACGTACTCGTTTCTCATTGCGTTTCTGCTGCCCGGCCCGAGCGAAATCGTGCTCGCAGCGCCGCTCGACATCGGCCTCGGATATGCAGCGACGCTCGTGGTCATCATCCTCGTCAGTGCGTTCGGCAAGACGGCAGGCAGCCTCGTTGCCTTCCGGGTCGGACAAGGCGTGAAGAACTCCGACCCGGTGCTCCAGTGGCTCGCCCGACGCGGCATCAACGTCGTCGCGTGGTCGGAGCGGCAGGCCGTCCGGCTGGCAAAGCGATATGGCTATCTCGGGCTGGCGATCGGCCTCTCGGTTCCCTTCTTCCCCGACACGGTGTCGATATACGCCTTCACCGTCATCGAGGAGCATACGGGGAAGTTCGCGCTGGCGACGTTCCTGGGCAGCATCGGACGCTTCATCGTGACGCTCGTCCTTATCGGCGGCCCGCTGGCGCTGTTTTGAGCGGCCGTCATGACAGTCGCCGTCACAAACGCTAACCGAGCGCCCGTCGTTCGTCGGAACATGATGGCGTCGTTCGCCGTCGAGATGTCGCATCCTCGCACGATTCCGTCTCGAAGAGCGACGCCCGAACCCGGTGAATAACCCCGTGTTGGTTGACCTCGCAAGTCTCATGGTCGGCGTCCTGCTTCTCGTCTACGGAAGCGAGCGGACGGTCGAGGCGGTGTCATCGGCCGCCTACCGGCACGGCGTCTCGACGTTCTTCGTCGGCGTCACCGTCGTCGCCATCGGCAGTTCCATTCCCGAAATCGCCACCTCCATCTACGGCTCGCTGTACGGCACCGGCGATTTCGTCGTCGCACACATCATCGGGTCGGCGACCTCGCAAATCACACTCGGTATCGGAGTCATCGCCTTCGCGACGTCGTTGACGATACCGAAATCGAAGGTTCGCCGGTATGGGGGCAGCATGCTCGTCGCGATGACCGTCATGCTCGCAGTGGTTTGGTTCGGCCGCCTCGGTCGACTCGAAGGCACGCTCATGGTCGCCGGGTATCTCGGCTTCCTGGCCGTCCGATTCGAGCGCGACGAGTACCACGGGGTGATAGAACAGCGCGTGGACGCCTCGGCATCGCCCGTGAGACTCACCGTTCGCATCCTGCTGGCCGTCGCGATGGTAGTCGTGGGCGGGCATCTCCTCGTTACGGGGGCCGCCGGCGTCGCCGCCTCGCTCGGCGCCCCGTGGTACCTTCTGGGCATCGTGACGGGCCTCGGGACGACGATACCGGAGATCTCCGTCGCCATCTCCTCGGTGTACCACCACGAGCGGCCCATCGCCGTGGGAACGCTGCTCGGGAGCAACATCACTGACCCGCTGTTCTCGCTGGGCATCGGTGCCGCCCTCGGCGGCCTCACCATCGTCGATCCACGGCCGGCCATTCTCGGGACGGCCTACATGCTGCTCGCCTCGGTCGTCGTTCTGCTCGTGGCGTATCAACGCGAACGGTTCGGCTACGCAGAAGGCGTCGTCTGTGTCGTGCTGTATCTTCCGTCGTTCTTGTTCGGATAATCTTCAGCGCCGCCGTCGCGACACCCGCTCTTCGGCCGTTTCGGTCGTGACGACCTCGTACAGCAACGCACGCCCGCCGTCGTCTTTCGGTCGAAGTATCCGCCCGAGTCGCTGGGTGAACTCCCGTTCGCTGCCCGACCCCGACAGCACGACGGCGACGTTGGCGTCGGGGACGTCCACACCCTCGTCGAGTACGTTCGCGGCGACGACGCGGGAGTAGTCCCCCCGGCGGAATCGCTCCAGAATCTCGCGGCGCTCCGTCGCGCCCGTCTCGTTCGTAATCGGCGGGATGAGGAACCGCTCGGCGAGGTCGTACACGAGGTCGGTGTAGGCGGTGAAGACGATGACGCGGTCGTCGCGGTGGCGGGCGAGGAGGTCGGCCAGCGCCCCGACCTTCCGGTCGGCGTTCATCATCACCTCGCGGGCGCGCTGTTTCGCGAGCAACGCCTCACGTGCCTGCGGGTCGGTGCCGGAGCGTTTGACGAGTTCCTGGTAGTCGCTACCGCTCTCCAGTTGGATGCCGGAGGTGGCGAGGTAGTCGGTGAAGGTACCCTGCTCATCATCGTAGCGTTCCCGCTCGTCCGGCGTCAACTCAACTTCGATGCGCTTGATGTCGTAGTCGGCGAGGTGGTCGCCCGCGAGGTCGTCAGCCGAGCGCCGGTAGACGACCGACCCGACGAGCTCCTCGATGACTTCGTGAGCCCCGTCGGGTCGCTCGAAGGTAGCCGTGAGGCCGAGGCGGGCAGGCGCGGCCATCAGTCGGGCGATGTCGCGGTAGCCCTCGCCGCCGAGATGGTGCACCTCATCGAAAACAAGCAGGCCGAAGCGGTCGCCGAGTTCGTCCGCGCGGAGATACGCCGAATCGTAGGTGGCAACCGTAATCGGTTCGACGCGCTGTTCGCCACCGCCGAGTTGGCCAATCGCGACGCTGTCGCCGAACTCGGCTGAGAGTTCCCGCCGCCACTGCTCCAGCAGGTCGATGGTCGGCACGACGACGAGCGCGGACGTATCGAGTGCCGCCATCGCGCCGATGGCGACGACGGTTTTCCCGCTGCCCGTCGGGAGTTCAATGACGCCGCGGTCGTTGGCGTCCCGCCACGCGTCGAGTGCGTCCCGCTGGTAGCTCCGGAGTTCGTACTGCGTTTCGAGGCCGTCGAGCGGCGGCGTATCGAGCACCTGGTCATCGACCGGAACCGACCGATTCCGACAGGTCGACAGCAGGAATGGATACCGGAACGCGGGAGCGCGGCGGCTCTCCGACCGCGCGTCCTCGCGCACGAAGGAGAGCCCGCCGAGCGCGTCGGCGGCGTCACCGTCGATGCGTATCGTTCCCTCGTCGTACCGGAGCGTGACCACGCTGTTGGCTCTGTCACCCGACGGCTTAACTCCGTGGCTTCCTCGCCCGCTTTCTCAACCCTTATTGCCGCAGGCAGGTACGTCCACGCATGAGCGATACGGAGCGCGACGAGCCGGCCGACGCCGACCCCGTAGACGGTGACGCGGCCGAGGAACCGACCGCCGACGAACTCGATGAAGCCGCCATCGCCGAGCGCATCGCAGAGCAGGAACCGGAGGCCATCGCCGGGGAGATCGCGGCGCTCCGAGCACAGAACGCCGAACTGGAAGCCGAGGTCGAAGACCTCGAATCGCGCTTGAAGCGCAAGCAGGCGGAGTTCCAAAACTACAAGAAACGTCAGGAGAAGCGCCGCGAGCAGGAGCGATCCCGCGCGACTGAGGGCCTCGTCGAACAGCTCCTCGAGGTTCGGGACAATCTCAGACGCGCGCTCGAACAGGACGAAAGCGCCGATATCCGGGAGGGCGTCGAGGCGACCTTCCGACAGCTCGATGAGATTCTGCAAAGCGAAAACGTCGAGCCTATCGAGCCGGAACCGGGCACCGACATCGACCCGAAACGACACGAAGTCCTCCTGAAGGTCGACAGCGACCAGCCAGCGGGCACCGTCGACGCCGTCCAGCGCCCCGGCTACGAGATGGCCGAGAAGGTGCTCCGGCCGGCCCAGGTGACCGCCGCCGAGGGCGGAAGCGAATAGCGGTTCTGTTTATATCTCCCGGTCGGCGCCGGCTGCGTTCGCTAAAACCGCAAGATGGAGTGCCGGTAGTGTGAGCCGTGAGCCACCGTATCTAGCAAGGTTTAACCGATTCAGTCCGATAGGATAGGGCAACATGGCGAGCAACAAGATTCTCGGTATCGACCTCGGTACCACCAACTCCGCGTTCGCGGTTATGGAGGGTGGTGACCCCGAGATTATCGTCAATGGTGAGGGCGACCGGACGACGCCGTCTGTCGTCGCGTTCTCCGACGACGGCGAGCGACTCGTCGGGAAACCGGCGAAGAATCAGGCAGTCCAGAACCCCGACCGAACCATCCAGTCCATCAAGCGGCACATGGGCGAGGACGGCTACACCGTCGACTTCGACGACGAGGAGTACACGCCCGAGCAGATCTCGGCGATGATCCTCCAGAAGATCAAACGTGACGCCGAGGAGTATCTCGGCGACGATATCGAGAAGGCCGTCATCACGGTACCGGCCTACTTCAACGACAAGCAGCGGCAGGCGACGAAAGACGCCGGCGAAGTCGCCGGCTTCGAGGTCGAGCGCATCGTCAACGAGCCGACGGCCGCGGCGATGGCGTACGGCCTCGACGACGAATCCGACCAGACCGTCCTCGTGTACGACCTCGGTGGGGGTACCTTCGACATCTCGATTCTCGATCTCGGTGGTGGCGTCTACGAGGTCGTCGCCACGAACGGTGACAACGACCTCGGTGGCGACGACTGGGACGAGGCCGTCATCGACTACCTCGCGGACAGTTTCGAGGAAGAACACGGCACCGACCTCCGCGACGACCGCCAGGCCCTCCAGCGGCTCAAGGACGCTGCCGAGGAAGCCAAAATCGAACTCTCCTCGCGGAAGGAGACGACCATCAATCTCCCCTTCATCGCCGCGACGGACGAAGGCCCGCTCAACCTCGAGGAGAAACTGACGCGTGCGAAGTTCGAATCCCTGACGACCGACCTCGTCGAGCGCACCGTCGGCCCGACCGAGCAGGCACTTTCGGACGCCGGCTACTCGAAAAACGACATCGACGAGGTCATCCTCGTCGGTGGTTCGACCCGGATGCCGATGATTCAGGAGAACGTCGAGGAACTGGCCGGCCAGGAGCCGAAGAAGAACGTCAACCCCGACGAAGCTGTCGGCCTAGGTGCGGCCATTCAGGGTGGCGTCCTCTCCGGCGACGTCGACGACATCGTCCTGCTCGACGTGACGCCGCTGTCGCTCGGTATCGAGGTGAAGGGCGGCCTCTTCGAGCGACTTATCGACAAGAACACCACCATTCCGACCGAGGAGTCGAAGATCTTCACCACGGCCGCGAGCAATCAAACCTCAGTCAACGTTCGCGTCTTCCAGGGCGAGCGTGAGATCGCCGAGGAGAACGAACTGCTCGGTGCGTTCCAGCTCACCGGCATCCCGCCGGCCCCCGCCGGAACGCCCCAGATCGAGGTGTCGTTCAACATCGACGAGAACGGCATCGTCAACGTCTCCGCGGAAGACCAGGGCTCGGGCAACTCCGAGGAAATCACCATCGAAGGCGGCGTCGGCCTCTCCGACGAGGAAATCGAGGAAATGCAGCAGGAGGCCGAACAGCACGCCGAGGAAGACGAGAAGCGCCGCGAGTTCGTCGAGGCGCGCAACGAGGCCGAGTCGGCCATCCAGCGAGCCGAGACGCTGCTCGAGGAGAACGAAGACCAGGTCGACGCCGACACCCAAAGCGACATCGAGGCCGAAGTCGAGCGCGTCGAGGACGCCCTCAACGAGTACGAGGAGGTCGACAGCGACGAACTGGAGACCGCCAGTGGCGCCCTCGAATCGGCCACCGAGAGCCTCTCGGAGGCGCTGCAGGAGATCGGCAAGCAGATGTACGAACAGCAGGCCCAGCAGGCAGCAGGCGGTGCTGGCCCCGGTGGCGCAGGCCCCGGAGCAGGCGCGGGCGCTGGCCCCGGCGGCATGGGCGGTGCCGGCCCCGGTGCGGGCGCGGGGCCCGGCGCCGGTGCTGAAGGTGACGAGGAGTACGTCGACGCCGACTTCGAGGATATCGACGACGAGGACGAAGAGTAACGAGTCCGAGTCGTCGGCTCGAAGGACGAACGGAGTGAGTCCTTCGGTGTTTCAGAAAGTGGGCCTAGCGAACTTTCCGAAATCGACGACGAAGACGAGGAATAAGCCGCTCTCGTCGGCACAAGACCGACGAATCGCCGTTCTCTCTGCTACGTCCCTGACCAGCCGACGGGCCGTCGTTCCCGGTCAGTCCGGCCCGACGTGGCCGCCACCGTGGGACAGCGTCAGCTCCTCGGCCTCGTAGATGTTGATGAGTTCGTTGATAAGCTCGTCGTACGACTCGCCGTCTCGCTGCAGCGCGTCCAGTCGCTCGACCGTCTCTTGGCTGAGATGCATCTCTGGCATGGGTGAAAGTTCAATTTGCTGACGTAAAAATCTCGGGGCCGGTGTCGTCCTACTCGGCCTCGTGCAATCGCTCGCCGCGGTGGAGCCGGGTGGCGATGGAGAAGGTCTGTTCGTTCTCGCGGCGCGTCGGCGTATGGGCAGCGAGATACCGGGCGCCGGCAATGAGCGCAAGCTGGCGCTCCTCGTCGGCATCCAGCGCGTCGAAGCGGCGGAATGCTCCTGAAACGTTCTGAAGGGTGTGGAAATCAGCGTCCTCCCGGAGCAGCCCGCGCCCGAGGACGCGCTTGAGGTCTGCGGGGGCGCCGCCGGCCTCGAAATACTCGACGACGAGGCGGGCCGCCCCGTTGACCTGACCCTGTTCGTCGAAGGCGTCGAGCAGTTCCGAGCGGACGGCCTCGGGGTCGCGGTTCGAGGCGTCCGGGTCGGGGACGGGCGCCCGCGGGCTGTTGAGGAATCGGTCGAGATAGACGCTCATGGCGCCGTCGAAGCAGGCCCGGTACAGTTCGGTCGCGTCCGTGCGGGCGGCCAGCTCGTGGGCCGCGTTGGCGTAGACGAACGTGTGGTGGACGGTGTCCCAGTCGTTGAACTCGTTGTTCGTCGCGAAGTATGCGACCCGCCGGGTCGCGGCCCGGGCGACGGCGTCGGTGAGTTCCCGCTGTGTTGCGCCCGCGGCGATGGCGTCACAGAGCGCGTCGATGATGGCCTCGGCGTCGTCGGACAGGAGCGTCTCGACGAAGCCCTCGGGTTCGTCCCACTCGCGCCGCGCGCCAGCGGCGACGAGGTCGTCAAGGCGGTCGTGGGCATCGAAACACAACGCGGCGATGTCGACTGGCTGGCGCCACGCGGAGAGTTCCTCCGAGCGGGTCGCGTCGGTGAAAAGCGGTACCGTCGAAGCGAGCACCGGGCGGGCGTGCTCGCCCCAGCCGAGGTGGTCGAGCGTCGCCAGGGCGCTGTTGACGAAATCGAGCGTGTGGCTCGCGTTCATGTAGAGGTGGTCAGTCGCGGCGGCGACGAGAATCTCGACGACGTCCTCGGGCGGGAGCGCCTCGACGGCCGTCAGAAGCGTGCGCTCGGCGCCGTCCTCGTCGCGCACCTCGCAGTTCTCGCGGAACCAGGATTTCAGCCGCTCCTTCGAGAGGTCGCGGTTGTCGAAGGCGTACTGCTGGAACCGTGGGGCCTCGCCGGCGGTGTTATCAGCGACTTCGCGAACCCCGGTGAACATCGCCCGGCGCTTGTCGCGACCGCCGACCTGGGGGTACAACTCCGCCATGTACGACAGCGTCGTGAGGCCGCGACCCCCCCGTCAGAACGATATTTCGTGCCGAAGTTGACGGCGGTTTCAAGCGGCGTATCGAAGCCGTCGCCGTGTTCGTCCAGCCCGAGAACGGCCTTCGCCTGCACGAGCGAGATGTTCTCCTGCATGCCGTCGGCGAGTCGGTTCCGCCACCGCGTCGCCGGCGGGACGGTCGGCTCCGGGTCGGGGTCGATGAATATCTGCTCGTTCCGAACGTCGACCGGAAACGTCTGGGCGTCGTCGGCCCAGGGGTCGAACGTGTCGCCCTCCTCCAGTTCGAAGCGAGCGTGATGCCAATGACAGGTGAGTATCCCCTCGTCGACGGTGCCGCGGACGAGTGGGAAACCCATGTGCGGACAGCGATTGTCGACAGCGTAGACCTCCGCTTCGTGGAAAAAGAGGGCGATTGCCTGGCCGTTCTCCTGGACGACAGTTCGGCCCTCGCTTTCGAGTTCCGCGAGGTCACAGACGGGGACGTACTGGTCGGTCGCCATGTGTGGGGGTTGTCGGCAGTTCACATAACGGTTCGCTGAAACGAGTTTGTGTATGGTATCTGACCGTGGTCGTAGGCACCGAGGCGACAGGTCACGTTTCGAGACGTGACCCGGGCTTTTCAAGTGTATCAACCGATTAGCCCCGGTAACGAATGAGCGAGGACTTCTATTCGGTGCTGGGTGTCTCCCAGGACGCGGGCGAGGAGGAGATCAAGCAGGCCTACCGTGAGAAGGCCTCGGAGTACCATCCGGACGTCTCGGATGCCCCGGATGCCGAAGAGAAGTTCAAGCAGGTACAGAAGGCGAAGGAAGTGCTTCTCGACGACGAGAAGCGCCGGATGTACGACCAGATGGGGCACGAGCGCTTCGAGCAGGCCGACAAGCGCGGCGCGACGGACTCCGGCGCCGGCGGCATGGGCGGGCAGGGCAACCCCTTCGGCGGCGGTGGCGGTGCCGGTGGTATGAACGACATCTTCGAGCAGTTCTTCGGCGGTGGAAGTGGCGGGTCACAGACCGGCCCACGGCAGGGTGCTGACCTCAAGACCCGGCTGAACATCGACCTCGAAGACGCCTACGAGGGCGTCACGAAACAGCTCACAATCTCCCGTCCCGAGCGGTGTCCGGACTGTGACGGCGCGGGGCATCCCCCGGACGCGGACGCCAACACTTGCACGGCCTGTAACGGTCAGGGCCAGCAGACCACCGTCCGACAGACGCCGCTCGGGCGCGTCCAGCAGGCCCAGACTTGCCGGCAGTGCGACGGCGAAGGGACGATCTACTCCGAGACATGTTCGACGTGTCGCGGTGAGGGACAGGTTCGTGAGGAGGCGACGATACAGGTGGATGTGCCCGCCGGCATCCACAGTGGACAGACGCTCCGGATGGAGCGAGAAGGCGCCCCCGGCGAGAACGGCGGGCCGAAGGGCGACCTACTCGTCGAAATTCAGGTCGAAGATATCGAAGCGTTCGAACGCGATGGCGACGACCTCCAGCATCGACTCGCAATCTCGTTCCCGCAGGCCGTCTTCGGCGACACCGTCGAGGTGCCGACGCTCGATGGGCCAGTCGAGATGGATATTCCCGCCGGCACCCAGAGCGGCGAGACGTTCCGCCTGCGTGACGAGGGGATGCCGCGACTCCAGCGCCGCGGCTACGGCAACCTCTTCGTGAAGGTGCAGGTCGTCACGCCCGAGAACCTCAACGAGGAGCAGCGCGAGGCGCTGGAAGCGTTCGCCGAAGCTGGTGGCGAGGAAATCGACGTCGAACAGGGCTTCTTCGAGAAGCTGAAAAGCTCGTTCTGAGCCGCCGTTTCGCGGGGGTGTGGCGTGCGGGGATGAAACGCCGAGGCCGTATTACTGAATCGTGAACGTCGGCTCCGTGACGTTCTCGCTTTTACAATCCGGGCACCGGGACGGACGGTTCGTCAGGTTGTCAAAGTTGTCGAATCCACAGTCGAGACACTCCGGCGGTGCCGCCAGTAGTTGCTCCTCGGAGTCGTCGAGTGATTTCGCGATGTGTTCGACGTGGGAGAGCGCTGCCGACGTCGTGATCTCGAACTCGGTTGCCAGCCGGCCGGCTTCGGCGGTTTCTCCACGGAGAAACTCGGCGATGCGCTGCCGGGTGGTCTGCTCTGCACCCTGCATACCCCCTGTCGGAGCGCGAGCAGTAAAACGCTATTGCCCGCTGTCGTCCTTTCCGTTCGTCAACTGCGTGTGTGCGCCGATGAGCGCGCCCGCGAGGTCGACGTTTTCGATGTGCGTGCCCTCGTCGATGATGGTCTCGTGAATCTCACAGTCGGAGATGGTGGCGTCCTCGAAGACGACTGACCCGTCGAGCGTCGAATCGATGATGTTCGCCCCGGCCATGACGTGGACGTTCTCACCGATGGTCGAGTTTTCGACGGTGGCCGATTCGGCGATGACGCTGTCGCCGTCGAGTTCCCACGCGATGGCTTCGAGATACGACTCCGGCGTTCCGATGTCGAACCACGGCTCCTCGAAGACGAACGCGTTGACGGGCTCTCGGGACTGCAGCCACTGGAGGAACCAGCCCGGCTCGTCGGGATTGTTGCCGCCGGAGAGATACTCCTCGAAGCGGAGCGATTCGGCGGGGAACCCGTAGCACGCGATGGAGACGAGCGTGCTTTTCGGTTCGTCGGGTTTCTCCTGGAAGTCGACGACTCGGTCGCCGTCGAGGTCGACGAGCCCGTAGGATTTGGCCTTCTCGCGGTCGCCGACATCGTAGGCGGCGAGCGTCGCAGTCCCGTTCGATTCGAAGTAGTCGATGAACTCCTGAAGGTCGAATCCGATGAGGTTGTCACCGGCGACAACGAGGAGGTCGTCGTCGATATTCTCGCGCTCGACGAGCTGGCCCAGGGCGCCGACGACGCCGAACTTCTCGGACTCTTCCGTGGTGTCCTCGACGGAGAGAATCGGCTTCTCGAAATCGCTTTCCGCGAGGTGGTGTTCGAACTCCTCGGCGAAGCGCTCGTTCGTCGAGACGTACACCTCCTCGATGCGGTCGTCGTCCTCCAGGGCCCCGAAGATGCGGTCGATAACGGTCGTTTCACCGATTGGGAGGAGCATCTTCGGGCGGTGCTTCGTAATGGGCCACAGACGCGTCGCATATCCGCCAGCGAGGACGACGGCTTTCATGACCTGAACCGACAGAATCCGCAGACAAGTGTCTTTTGTTCCACATGCGAACGTTTATATCCAGAAGCGAGGCCAGCGGCGGTATGCGCTGAGCACGGCGACGGCCCGCCGAGGCGGGAGCGCGGCGCACGGGTCGTCGATGTCGGTACGCGCCGCCTGTTCGCCCTACTCGCCCAGCCACGCGTCGGTGATTCGAAGCGAGCCACGGCTGCCGTCGAACGTCGTCTCGTAGTCGAGTTCAATGGGCTGTTCCATATGCGGAGCGTCGGTCACGAGCGTCTCGAACTCTCCACCTTCGCCGAGAATGTGGACGCCGTACTCCTCGTTGAGCGCTTCGAGCTCGGCGATGGCGTCGGTGTCGAGTGTCCTTCCCAGCCACGATTCGTCGAGGCCGTACGCCGCAACCCGGACGATTGTGATCTCGAAGCCGGCATCGAGCATCGCTTCGGCGAGGTCGCGAGGCGGTTCCTGCCACAGCGGTGCGAAAAGCTCCGCGTCCAGCCGCTCGCACATCGCTTCGATGCGGGTCGTCTGATAACTGCTCTCGACGGCCCCCGCCGTAACGCCGCCGATGCCGCCGAGTTCGTCGGATAGCCCGACGAGGGCCTCCTCGAGCGGTTCAAGCTCCCGGTCACCGCGCTCGCCCGAATCCTCGTCGGCAGCTGCGCTTGCCTCGAAATCGTCCGGTCGAACGTCGACGAGCGGGATGCCGATGCTCTCTGCAGCTAACGACGCCAGCTCCGTCGCCGGAACGTGATACATGAACGAATCGCCTTCGGGGTGAACCGTCACCAGCCGCTCGACTGGATAGCCTCGCTGGAGGGCCTGATACAGTGCCCACGAGGAATCCTTCCCACCTGAAAAGAGGCTCACCCACGGTTCCATACCCGCGATAGCCGAGGTGCGGCTAAATGGCCGTCGATTCGGTCACTCCGGCATCTCCCCGAGCGGCGACTCGGAGTCGCTCATCCGCGACGTGAACGCGACGCCGATGAAGCTGACGAGGATGCCGGTGGCCACGTACAGCGCGAGTCGGCTCCAGATGGAGAGGACGACCCCTTCGACTGAGACCGGCCCGGCTTCGAGGGGCGGTATCGTCAGCGAACCCAGCACGCCGGCCCGTTCGAGGAAGTAACCAGAGAACCCGCGGACGACCAGGCCGACCGCGACGACGCCGAACGGGAGGTTCATCAGCGCGCTGGAGACGCCCTCCTCGGCCAGCAGTTCGTCGATAAGCCGGCCGGTCGCGGCCGCAAGCGCCGCTGCGGCGAACCACGGCACGCTGTCGTAGAGGAAGCGAAGGCCCAACAGCAGTTCGCTCGCCGAACCCATCCCCGAGGCGCTGATACCGCCGGCGAAGACGCCGACGAGCGTCAGCCCCGCCCCGACGACGTAGGTAACGAGCGACACCTGCCCCGAGTAGAAGGCCGTCCGGGCGCGTCGAGGGAGCGTCGAGACGAAATCGTCGATGCCGAGTCCCTTGTACAGGAGGAACGTTCCGATGACGGCCGCGATAGCCGACAGCGCGATTGCGACGCTATCGGCCAGCAACAGCAGGACGGGGAAAGCCAACAGCGCGGCGCCGATGGGGACGAGGACGGTGCCTCGGAGCTCCTCGTCGCCGAGGAACTGCTTCAGCAGGTAGTACGTCGACTGGATGTCGTGGGACTGGCGGACGACGACGCGGTCGACGGCGTCGACCTGGATGCGGCTCTCGATGATCGGGATGAGTCGCTCATCGCTGGCGGAGTCAGTGACGACGATGGCAGAATCGGGGTCGTACTCCTTGACGAGGCGGTCGGCCTGTCGTGCGACAGCGCGGTCGCTGTTGACGCCGTCGCCGCCGCCGGAGACGACGGCGACGACGGACTCTTCGCCACTGTCCCGGAGGTCGCGCGCGACGCGGAGCGTCTCCAGCAGGCAGTTGACGCGGCTGTCTTCGGGGTCGTCAATGCCGACGTCGGTGACGAGCGCCTGCACGGCTTCCCAGCCGACGACTGGGCCGTCGGGCCCGAGATTGCCGTCGCGGTCGACACAAACCACCAGCGTGCTCACGAACGTTCCTTTCCGTCGCCCGGCTAAAAGTCTTCTTGGCCGACTGCTTCAGCCTGCTCAGTATTCCGTCCAGTGCCGCCGGTCAGACACGAAACTGGAACTCGCCGTCGGCGTCGACGAAGTTGCTCGCCACCCCGGCACCGACGGCGTACGCGACCCGTTCGGCGCCAGCACGGAACCGCTCGGCGACGCTGAGCGTCGGCTCCAGCTCCGTCGTTTCGACCTCTTTATCGAGCAGTTCCTGCAGGCGCTCCTCAACGTCGTCCTGCGTGCCGAGCTCGTCGACGAGTCCCATCTCGGCGGCCTGCTCACCGAGGAACACCTTCGCCTCGGTTTCCCTGAGCAGGTCGGCGTCCATGCTTCGGCCGTCCGCGACGGTGTCGACGAACTGGTCGTAGTAGTCATCGATGAGTCCCTGCAGGTACTCCCGTTCCTCTTCCTCCATCTCCGTGAACGGGACACCGGCTTCCTTGTACTCGCCGGCTGTGAGCTGTTCGTACTCGATGCCGGCCTTCTCGAGGAGGTCGGCGGCCGTCATCCGCGAGCCACGGACGCCGATAGAGCCGACGACGCTGCCCTCACGAGCCCACAGCTCATCACAGCCGCTGGCGATCCAGTAGCCGCCGCTGGCACAGACGTCGGTGGCGTAGGCGACCGTCGGCCCGTCGAATCGCTTTGCGGCCAGCCGGATGTCGTCGCTCGGGACGACGGCGCCACCCGGCGTGTTCAGCCGCAACATGAGCGCTTCGGCGTTGTCATCAGCGTCGGCGTCCTCGATGAGGTCGACGATTTCGTCGGCGCCTGGCGTTCCAGGGGCTGATATCGGCACACCGCCGCCGCCATCCCGAGTTATCGGCCCTTCGACACCGACCTCCGCGACGTTGTAGTCCGGGAAGACGCTCTGTGCGATGTTGCCGCCGATTCGGAGTGCGATGACGACGGCAACGAGAGCGAACAGCACCCCGAGTAGCTCGGCTGTACTACCCGGCGTCTCGACGAACAGAATCCAACCGACGACTGCCGCGAGGACGGTGACCAGCAGCGCGATACCCACTCGTCCGGCACGTTCGAAACCGCTCAGTTTGCTCATTGCGCTCACCGACGGCCGGGAGGCTGTTAAGTGTAGGCGACGCGGCGAAAAGAAAGGAGTTTGAGCGTTAGACGCCCGCGCCGTCCTCGGAGAGGCCGACGAGGAGCGAGCCGGCAGCGAGGCCGAGCGCCGCGACAGCGGCCAGCGGATCCGGAAGCGGGGTGTTGATGATGCCGGTAGCGAGGATTGCAAGCGTGCTCACGAGGAGGAGCACGGCACCGAAGCCCAGTTTGCGAACGTCAGTTGCCATATCTGGATATTGGTAATTACCTGTATAAGCTTCACGAAACCGGAATCAGTGGCTGTTATTGCCTCACAAAGAAACGTGTTGGATATTGTATGGTGTGGTTCCGCATACCACGGCCGATTCCCGAAAGGCTATCCACGCACCACGCAAGGCAGATACATGGGCAGGAATCTCTCGTCGCTCGAGACCATCGCCGACTACCAGTTCGGCACCGGGGCGGGCGCGGCACTCTTCGACGGCGACATCGACGTCCAGCGGACGAGTTCCGGGCGTCCCCAGCAGATTC
>NZ_JBLGBY010000041.1:0-20495 GCF_047616845.1 Natronomonas sp.
ACCGTCCACGAGGGTGAGCCGAGCGGAGCGAGGCGAGCCTCGTCGGACGAGCGACGCGAGTCCGACGGCGGTGAGGAGAAAGTCGTCGCGACGGGCGGTACCAGTTACAGGCTGTTCCGAGAATGAGCGACACAGACACGGAAGACCCGAGCGTCTTCTACGACATGGAGGAGGGCGAAACGGCCGTCACGCAGGGCCGAACCATCAGCGAGGCTGATGTGACGAACTTCGCGGGCGTCTCCGGTGACTTCAATCACCTCCACACCGATGAAGAGCGGATGAGCGAATCGCCGTTCGGTGAGCGTATCGCCCACGGCATGCTCGTGATGAGCGCCGCGACCGGCCTGCTGTGGCAGCAACGAACGCCGGAAGAGCGGGAAGCCGTCGTCGCCTTCTACGGCATTGACGACCTCCGCTTCCGGCAGCCGGTGTACCTCGGTGACACCATCCGCGTCGAGACGGAAGTCCTCGAGACGCGGGAGAAAGAGGACGGCCCCGGCAACGGTACCGTCCAGAATCGCGTCGAAATCAAGAATCAGCGCGACCAGACAGTCATCTCCTGTACGATGACCTCGCTGATGCGGTAGCCCGCCACAGCGAGGTCACCTGAGTATCGCTTCGGCTCCGGCAAGGTCGGCCACAGTCGCTCCGGGTTCGGGGCCGATTCGCTCGAATGGGTCGCGGAGCCGATTGATCCAGACCGTCTCCATGCCGGCCGACCCGGCGCCCGCCACGTCCCAGGAGTTGGCCGAGACGAGCCGACAATCACCGATGTCGGCGTCGAGTTCGTCGGCGGTGTTCTCGTACACGACCGGCGCCGGTTTGTACGTCTCCACCTCGTCGGCACTGATGACGGCATCGAGGTGCGGTGCGAGGCCCGCGTCCTCGGCAAGCGTCTCCAGCATTGCAGGGTTGCCGTTCGAGAGAACGGCCACCTCATGGCCCGCATCGCGCAGCGTCTCCAGAGCGTCGATGGCGCCGGGGAACGGTGATAGCTGCTCGTAGCCGGCCATAATCCGGAGCCGCGTCTCCTGGTCGGGGTCGAGGTCGAACCGCGAGAGGGTGTAATCCAGCGCGTCACGCGTCACCTGCCAGAACGGTCGGTACTCCTCCATCATCCCGAGCTGGTAGCTGTACTGGAGCTGCTTCGTCCGCCAGCCGGTGTCCAACTGCGCCACGAGCGCTTCGGACACAGCGAGTTCGTCGGCCAGTTTGTCCGCGGCCGTGCCGGTGTCACACAACGTGCCGTACATATCGAAGCAGACGGGCGCCATACACCGAAATCTCCCGGCCGGAGGAAAAAGTCACTCACTAATCACTTCGGCCGGCAGCATCGCGGCGCGCATCGAGTGCGTCACGCTCCGGAAGCGACGGGACGACACCGCGCTCTTCGCAGGCTAGCGCGCCGGCGGTAACGCCCCACTCAGTCGCAGTAACGACGTCTTCGCCCTCACCACGCGCGACCCCGAAGGCGCCGTTGAAGGCATCACCGGCGCCGGTCGTGTCCACCACCTCGGCGGGGACGGGGGCGATAGTCGCAGTTCGGTCGTCGGTCACCACGAGCGCGCCCGAATCCCCGAGCGTCACGACAACCACGCTCGGGCCCCGTTCGAGGAGTTCGTGGGCGACTGCCTCCTCCTTGACCTCGGCGTCCGGGTCGTAGCCGGCCAGAATGCGTAGTTCGCTCTCGTTCGGGGTTACCACGTCGGTCGCTTCGAGCACCTCCGCCGGCAGCTCTCGGGCGGGCGCCGGATCGAGGATGACCTCCGCGCCCGCGTCACTCGCGGCTTTGACCGCCGCGGCGACCGACTCGACCGGCGTTTCCAGTTGGGTCAGGAGTACGTCGCTGGCTTCGAGGGCAGCGGTGCGAACGTCGTCGGCAGCGAGTTCGTGATTCGCGCCCCGTGCGACCGCGATGGCGTTCTCGCCGCTCTCCGCGATGTGGATTAGTGCCACCCCGGTCGGGGGCTCGGTCGTTCGGACGCCGCTCGCGTCGATGTCCTCACGCTTCCAGAGGTCGCGGGCAGCCTCGCCGAATCGGTCGTCTCCGACCGCACCGATGAACGCCACGTCGCCGCCGGTTCGCGCCGCGGCGATGGCCTGGTTCGACCCTTTCCCGCCGGGAGTGGCTTCGAAATCCTCGCCCAGCACGGTTTCGCCGGGAACGGGAATCGACGGCACCGTCACGGACAGGTCGTGGTTGTACGACCCGACGACGGCGATTCGGGGTGGGTCGTCGCTATCGCGCGCCATATCGGAGAGGCACGGCGTTCGGACAAAAGCGTGGTGTCAGCGGAGCTACGAGTAGCGCTCTTCGTTCCAGGGGTTCGCCGTGTTCGAGTAGCCGCGTTTCTCCCAGTAGCCGCGTTCGGACTCGGTGAGGAACTCGACACCGGAGACCCATTTCGCGCCCTTGTAGGCGTATTTGTGCGGAGTGACGACGCGCATCGGGCCACCGTGTTCGGCCGGCAGCGGCTCGCCGTCGAACTCCCATGTCAAAAGCACCTCATCACGCATGCAGTTCTCAAGCGGGAGGTTCGTGGTGTAGCCGTCGTGGGCGTGGAACATCACGTGGACGGCGTCCTCGGAGACGCCGACGTGTTCGGCGAGCGTCGGAAAGGTGACGCCGTGGAACGCACAGTCGAACCGCGACCAGCCGGTGACACAGTGGAAATCCTGCTTCTGTGTCTCGCTCGGGAGCGCTTTGAACGCCTCGAACGGGAGCGAGAGTTCGTCGTCGACGGCGCCCCACACGTCGAACGTCCAGTCGTTCGGTATCGACGGCGTTCCACCCTTCGAGAGGACGGGAAACCGGCTCGTCTCCCGCTGGCCGGGCGGGAGTCGCTCGCCGTCGAACTCCCGGTGAAGTTCGGTGACGTCGTTCATACCCGTCCGTAGTGACCTCGTGTAAGTAGGGTTGTCGCTACGGCCTGGCATTCACCTGTGTTTAAACGTGAATGAACACATACCGAAATATACTTTACCAGATGCAGTATCGAATTTGTCGCTGACGAAAATCCCCCGACAGGTTTAAATACCCCTTACTCGAAATTCCATCCGTTCCGATGCCGAAGGTACAACTCACCGTCCCGGAGCATCTCGAAATGCAGATCGCCCAGCTCGTCGAGCAGGGCGAATTCGTAAACCGGGAAGAAGCAATCGAAGAACTGCTCTCGACCGGCCTCCGGGCGTACAAGACAAGCGGCCCGATGGATGACGAAGAGCCCGGGCTGGAAGAAGACGGGATGATGGGCCACGACGACGAGTACGTCTTCTGATGCTGTCGGCTGTAACTATCTGAAGCGATGTCTTCAGAGCCCCCGCGTTCCAATCCCACACGATCCAATATCTCAAAACGATCGGTGCGGAATTACAGCTGGCAGTATGAGACCCGTTTTCGGCGACAACTACAACTGAGACGTGGCGTGTGTGCCTCCTTGCCGCGCAAGGGTTAAACGCGTCGTTACAGTACGCACGAACATGCACAAAGACGAACTCCTCGAACTGCACGCGAAGATGGTCTCCATCATGGAGCATTTTCGCGAGATGGACGAGGTCGACGCGTCGGCGTTCGACCCCTACGACGAGCTCGACGTGACACCCGACGACGTCCACAAATCGAAAAGCGAGCACAAACACGCGGTGTTCGTCCTCGGAAACGCCCTCGCGAACGTGATGGCCGAAGACGAGTTCTCCGACGCCGGCCGTATCGGCAAGCGGATGGAGGAACTCGCCGAGGACGCCGAGTCGAAACTGTAGCCGGGTCGTTCTTCCTCGCCGCACTGTATTCATCCCCGAACACGTAACCTAAAACGGTGGGGGCCCTACGGAAAGCTAATGGAACCGTTGCGGAGCGAAGAGGCGAGCTCCGAGGAAACCGGGCTCGTCAGTCGGACGAGACGGCTTCACGATGCCCCACAGCCACGGGCCGTCCTCTCGGCTGCGGACGCCCCGCGGACGCTGTGGACAGCCCCCGAGGAAGCGACTGTCGTCGGCAGCGGCGCTGCGGTAACGATAACGGCCGACGGCCAAGACCGGTTTCGCGCCGTCCGCAAGGCCGCAGAAGAACTGTTCGCCGTCGGTGACGTTCACGCCGGCACGCTTGCGGCACGCCCGCGACTGTTCGGCGGCTTCGCCTTCCACGATGACCACGCCGGCAACGACCCCTGGACGGGCTATCCGGGCGCCCGCTTCGTGCTGCCGCGCGTGCAGGTCACCTACACCGACGACGAGGCCTGGCTCACCGTCAACGGCGTCGGCGACGACACCGAGGCCGTCGAAGAACGCCTCGAAACGGCCACGGAGGAACTGGTCGAGTTGGCCGAACCGGGCGCGGTCGACAGCCCACCCGGTGTCACCGGCCGCGAACGCACGACCTCGAAAGCGGAGTGGCGACGCAGTGTCACGGAGGCGACTGCCCGGATTGAGGCCGGTGAACTCCGAAAAGTCGTCCTCGCGCAGGCGCTCGAAGCACGCCTAGAGCGGCCGCTTTCCGTGCCCGACGCGCTGGCGAGACTCGACGACACCTACCCCGATTGCTTCCGCTTCCTCTTCGAACCGGAGGACGGGACGGCGGGCTTCTTCGGGGCGACCCCCGAGCAGCTGGTCGGGCTCCGCGGCCGCACCGTCGAGACGGGCGCGCTCGCGGGAACGACCGGTCGCGGCGACACGCCCGAGGAAGACGAGTGGCTGGCCACGGAACTGCTGGACGACGACAAGAACGCCCACGAGCACGAACTCGTCGCCGATGCCATCCGCGAGCAGTTGGAGCCGTACGCCGCCTCGATTCGGACGGGCGAGCGCGGCATTCGGCGGCTGGCGACCGTCCAGCACATCGAGACGCCGATTACCGCGGAGCTGGCCACCGACGAACACGTCCTGACGCTTGTCGAGGCGCTTCATCCGACACCCGCTGTCGGCGGGCTGCCCCCGGACGAAGCGCTCCGCACCATTCGCGACACCGAGCCCTTCGAACGCGGCTGGTACGCCGCTCCTGTCGGGTGGTTCGACGCCGCTGGCTACGGCTCTTTCGCCGTCGCAATCCGGTCTGCCGTCGCCCGTGCGGACGTGGCCACGCTGTTCGCCGGCGTCGGCATCGTCGCCGATTCCGATCCCGACCGCGAGTGGGACGAAGTACAGCTGAAATACCGCCCGATTCTCGACGAACTGGAGTGAGTCGATGGAGGCGCCAAACGTCAACACGCTCTGGGGTCGCATCGTCGCCGACGAACTGGCGAAATCCGGCGTTCGGTCGGCTGTCCTCGCGCCGGGCAGTCGGTCGACGCCGCTGACGATCGCGTTCGCTGAACATCCGGATATCGAGACGTTCTCGCAGCTCGACGAGCGCTCGGCCGCCTTCTTCGCACTTGGACGGGCGAAACAGACCGGCCGGCCAACGCCGCTCGTCTGCACCTCCGGCACCGCGGGGGCGAACTTCCATCCCGCCGTCATCGAGGCCCATCAATCGCGCATCCCGATGGTGGTGCTGACGGCCGACCGGCCGACAGAACTGCAACACAGCGGCGCGAATCAAACCATCGACCAGGAACGGCTCTACGGCGACGCGGTTCGACACAACCGGACGCTTCCGGAGCCCGAAGCGGCGGCGCGGAAGCTCCGCTCGCTCCGGACGGCGCTTTCGCGGGCCGTCGGAACCGCGACTGGCACCGAACCGGGGCCGGTACACCTCGATGTCCCCTTCCGCAAACCGCTCGAACCGACCGCCGGCCCCGGGGCAGCGCCGGAAGGAGTCCCGTCTGGCAAGCTACCGGAGGGGTTCGCCGAATCCGAACCGCTCGCCGTTTCGGGTCGTGATGGCCCGTTCGTCGAGCGGACTGACGGGCGTGCGACGCTCTCAAAGGGCGACCGTCGACGACTTGTCGAGGCTATCGAGGACGCGGATTCGGGCCTCATCGTCACCGGCCCGACAGACCAGCCAGCGCCGGCCCGCGACGCCCTGCTCGCGCTTGCGCGGGCGAGTGGCTTTCCAGTCCTCGCCGACCCGCTTTCCGGACACCGATTCGGCGCCCACGTCGAGGAGGCACCGATATGTGGTGGCTACGACTCGTATCTCCCAGCCATCGAGGAGACGCCGGACGTCGTCATTCGGTTCGGCGCATCGCCGACCTCCAAGCCGTTGCGACACTACCTCAGAGACGCCGAAGCGCGACAGTTCCTTGTCGACCCTGCAGGTGGCTGGCGCGAAGCGACGTTCACGGCGACCGACCTGGTCGTCGCCGACGAAACACGGCTGGCGACCGAGTTGGCGAGCAGCCTCGACCGCGAAGCCGGCGCGTACACAGACCGGGTTCGCGACGCCGAGCGGTCATACTGGGAACTCGTCGCCGGCGACGAACCAGAAGAGGGCGCCGTTCTCGCGGACGTGGCCGAGCTGGCACCCGACCCCGCGACGCTGTTCGTCTCGAACTCGATGCTGATTCGGAATTTCGACCGCTTCGGGCAGCCACGGGGCGCGAATCTGGCCGTCCTCGGCAATCGTGGCGCCTCGGGCATCGACGGCATCACCTCGACCGCGCTGGGGGCGGGGTCGGCGACCGATGACCCCCTCGTGCTCGTCACCGGCGACCTCGCGTACTACCACGACATGAACGGATTGCTCGCAGTGTCACGCTGCGGCGTGGACGCGACCATTGTCTGTATCAACAACGATGGCGGCGGTATCTTCCACGTCCTCCCCATCGAGGAGCACGAAACGTTCGAGGAGTGGTTTCGGACGCCCCATGGGCTCGAGTTCGAGCATTCGGCCGACCTCTACGACCTCGAGTTCGCGCGCGTGACCGACCGCGAGACGTTCCGCGACCGATACGCAGAATCGGTCGCAAGCGACGGCACGCAGGTCATCGAGATGGTCACAGATAGCGAACGGAGCCACGACGACCGCCGGGCTCTCCAGGAGCGCGTCGTCGAGTCGATATGAGCGACCGCGGCGTCGGCCGTTGGCTGTTTACCACGATTACCGCAGCGCTCGGTGGTATCGCAGCCCTGCAGGTCTCCGGCGCGCCGGCTGCCGTCGGTGTAACTATCCTTGTGGCCGCGAGCGCGGCGACCGTCATCGCTCGCTCGGAGTTGCCGTCACCGGCGGACATGAGCGACCGACGGGCGCTCGCGACGACGGGACTGCTCGTGGGCGTCATCGCCGTCGGCGTGCTCGGGAACCGCCTCGCGCTCGGCATCCTCGCTGCGATGGCGCTGTATCTGACCGTCTGGGTGGCCAGTCCGGCAGCGCCCACGCCGGCGCGTTGACGCCCGCGTGCGTCGCGCAGGCTTGGGTGGCTTTTTGCTCCGTGCGGGCGCACGTGGGGTATGGTCTCTGAACTCTTCGACCCCGACCGCTGGGAACGCATCACCGACGATTTCGAGGATATCACATACCACCGCGGCACGGACGTCAACGCCGTCCGCATCGGCTTCGATAGGCCGGAGGTTCGGAACGCGTTCCGTCCCGAGACGGTCGATGAACTGTACACCGCCTTAGACCACGCCAAACGGCAGACCGACATCGGCTGCGTGCTCCTGACGGGGAACGGCCCATCGCCAGAGGACGGCGGCTGGGCGTTCTGTTCTGGCGGCGACCAGCGGATTCGGGGGGAGGCGGGCTATGAATATCAAGAGACGCCAGAGGAAGAGCGGATGGACGCTCCGCGGCTCCACATTCTGGAGGTGCAGCGGCTAATTCGCAATATTCCCAAGCCAGTCATCGCAGTCGTGCCGGGATGGGCCGTCGGTGGCGGTCACTCGCTGCACGTCGTCTGTGACATGACGCTGGCCTCCGAGGAGCACGCGAAGTTCCTCCAGACCGACCCGGACGTGGCCTCCTTCGACGCCGGCTTCGGGTCGGCGTATCTCGCCAAGCAGATTGGCCACAAGAAGGCCCGAGAGGTGTTCTTCCTCGGAAAGACCTACTCCGGCGAGGAAGCCGTCGACATGGGGATGGCAAACGAGGCGGTGCCTCACGAGGAACTGGAAGAGATCGCCCTCGATTGGGCCGACAGGATCCTCTCGAAATCGCCGATGGCGATACGGATGCTCAAATACGCGTTCAACATGGACACGGACGGCCTTGTCGGTCAGCAGGTGTTCGCGGGCGAGGCGACCCGGCTGGGCTACATGACCGAGGAGGCCCAAGAGGGACGGGACGCGTTCAACGAGAACCGCAAGCCGGATTTCGAGCAGTTCGACTGGTATTACTGAGGCGTTCGACGCCGTACTGATTCGTTTTCGCGCGCTCGGGTAGCTACTGGAATCCCACTGTGTACCGAAATACGGATGCTTTGAGTACCTGAGCTACATTGAATGGTATCAGGTGGTATTGAGGGGTAAATTTATATACCACCACGTCGTATGGAGAAGTACACATGAGCGAGAACGACTCCCCGATCCGAACGGTGTTCGAACTGCAGCGCAACACGATCACCCAGACGCAGGACGCAATCGAGAGCGGCGTCGAACTCCAGCGCAGCCTCAGCGACTCCGTTACTGACGCATTCGACCCCGCAAAGGACGTCCAGGAACGAAGCAACGAAGCCGTCCGCTCGGGCATCGACGTCTCCTTCGACGCCGTCGACTCGGTTGTCCCCGGTGACAGCGACATCGTCGCTGACATCCGCGAAACCATCGACGAACAGCTCGACACCCTCGAGGACAGCCAGACCGACGCGATCGACACCCTCGAAGAGAACCTCCAGGAGGGCGCAGATTCCGTCGACGAGATGCTCGACGACCTCCTCGACACGCTCGACGAGCAGATCGAGTCGATGCTCGAGATGAACGAGGACTTCGAAGACCAGACTGTCGAGGCCCTCGAAGAGCTCGAAGACCAGCTCCAGAACCTCCAGGACGAGCTTGAAGAGCGCGGCGATGAGTTCCAGGAACAGGTCGGGGAGCAGCTCGATAACGTTCAGGAGCAGATCGAAGAGCAGGCCGATACGCTCCAGACCCAGGTCGAGGACGCGACCGACCAGGGCTCTGCGTAATCCGGCTCCGACACTCCCGTATCCCCTTTTTTTGTTTTTCACTCCCTCAGCGGCGCCACCGACCGCGCCCAAACGGTTTTCAGCCAGCCGCGATAGATGTCAACTAGAATGACGATTGGCAACCGCGGCACGTGGTCGGAGCCAGCCGGTGTCGGGCAGGTCGCCGATGAGCTGCGGGCGTACGGACGCCCCCTCGATGGCCCGCACGACCTCGATGACCTCATCGAGCGCCTTTCCGATGCCGAGGTCGTCCTGCTGGGAGAGGCCTCTCACGGCACCTCGGAGTTCTACCGGTGGCGTGCCAGCATCTCCGCGGAGCTGATCCGTGACCACGACTTCTCGTTCGTTGCCGTCGAGGGGGACTGGCCGAGTTGCTTCGCGGGCAATCGGTTCGTCCGTGACCTGCCCGAGGCACCCGAAACAGTCACCGAGGCGGTCGATGCCTTCGACCGCTGGCCGACATGGATGTGGGCCAACTGGGAGGCCGTGGAGTTCTTCGAGTGGCTGGCGCTGCACAACGAGGGGGTGCCGGACGCGGCACGCACCGGCTTCTACGGCCTCGACGTTTACAGCCTCCACGAATCGATGGCAGCGGTCGTCGACTACCTCGAAGATGTCGACCCGGACGCCGCAGAGCACGCCCGGAGGGCCTACCGCTGTTTCGAACCGTACGGCGAGGATGGCCAGGAGTACGCCCAGGCGATTCGGATGGTGCCCGAAGATTGTGAGGAGGACGTGGTGTCGGTGCTGACTGACATGCAGAAGCGCCGCGCCGCCGTCGCGGGCGGGGAGACGGTCGAGGGAAGCTTCGACGCCGAACAGAACGCCCTAGTTGCGAAGAACGCCGAGTCGTACTATCGGGCGCTTGCGTCCTCGGAGAACTCCTGGAACGTCCGCGACCGTCACATGGCGGAGACCCTCGACCGCCTCCGGGAGTTCCACGACGGCGGGAAGGCCATCGTCTGGGCACACAACACCCACGTCGGCGACGCTCGCGCGACCGACATGCCGCGACGGGGGCGGCTCAATCTCGGCGAGCTCGTCCGAGAGGAGTACGACGATGTCGAGGTGGTCGGGTTCGGCACCCATCGCGGCGACGTCATCGCGGCCGACGAGTGGGGCGATACACCCCGCGAGATGCGCGTTCCCGAGGCTCAGGACGGAAGCTACGAGGACGCGTTCAACGCCGCCGACGCGGAGGATCGACTGCTGTTCACCGACCGAATCGAGGACGGCGACGCGCTCGCGGAGCCACGCGGCAACCGCGCCATCGGGGTCGTCTACCGGCCGGCGCTGGAGTCGGGGAACTACGTTCCGACCGACCTCAAGGAGCGATACGACGCGCTCATCCACATCGACGAGACGGAGGCGCTGCACGCACTCGATACGCACCCGGAACGGGAGCGCGTCCCGGAGTTGTACCCCTACGGCGTCTGACTGCGGTCGAGATACGCCATCGCTTCCTCGTCCGACACCTGCGAGAAGTCCTCGTAGTGGCGGCCGACGGCGCCGAACCGCATCGGCTCTTCGAGGACGACCACCTCGTCTGCCTCCTGTGCGGCTTCGTCGACCGATTCCGGCGCGCCAACGGGCACCGCGAGTACGACGTGTTCAGCGCCGGCCGCCTCCGCCATCCGGATACACGCGATGGCCGTCGCCCCCGTCGCGAGGCCATCGTCGACGATGACGACGCGCTTGCCGTCGAAGTCAGGGGGTTCGCCGGTTCGGTACGTCGCCTCCTTGTCGCGTGCGGTTTCCGCAGCCCATTCGCGCTGTTCTTCGATATACTCCTCGCTCACGTCGAGTTGGTCGATGACGTCGTCGTTGCGGTAGAGGCTGCCATCGCTTGCGGCCGCGCCGATAGCGAGCTCAGGGTTGTTCGGCGCGCCGAGTTTCTTCGCTGCGATGATATCCAGCGGCACGTCGAGTCGGTCGGCGACGGCACGCCCGAGCGGCAGACCGCCACGCGGCACCGCGAGAACGATGTCCGCGTCGACATCGCGGTCGAGGAGTTCCTCGCCGAGTTGTTCACCTGCTGTCCGACGGTTGACAAACATGTTATTCGTCCTTCACATCCGCGAGATAAAAAATCAGTGCCGAATCACCCGGGCTTATACGGCCGCCGGCCCGAATACGGGCAATGACAGAGGCGGTTTCACCGGCTCGGGCGTGGCTGATGGCCGCCCGACCGCAGACGCTTCCCGCGGGCGCTTCGCCCGTCGTTGTCGGGACGGGGCTCGCAGTAAACGACGCCGTGTTCGCACCGATTCCAGCGGTGTTCGCGCTCGTCGGAGCGCTCCTCCTGCAGATCGGCACCAACTTCGCCAACGACTACTACGACGCCGTCCGCGGCGCCGACACCGACGACCGCGAGGGCTTCACCCGCGTGACGGCCGGCGGCATCATCGAACCGGCCGCGGTCAAGCGCGCGATGTACGCCACCTTCGCGCTCGCCATCCTCGTCGGCGTGTATCTCGTCTATCTCGGCGGCCTCCCGATACTCGTCATCGGCCTCGCGTCGGTCGTGGCCGGTATCACCTACACCGGTGGCCCACTCCCCTACGGCTATCGAGGTTTAGGTGACGTGTTCGTCTTCGTCTTCTTCGGGCTCGTCGCGGTCGCGGGCACCTACTACGTCCAGGCGGTCATCCACGTCGCAGAACCGTTCCTCATGTGGGTTCCGTCCGAAGCGCTGCCCGTTCAGGCGGTCGTCGCCGGACTGCCCGCCGCCGGCCTCTCGACAGCCATCCTCATCGTGAACAACATCCGTGACCGAGAAACCGACGCCAAGGCTGGCAAGCGGACGCTCGCGGTTCTCCTCGGCTACCGGTTCAGCCGCATCGAATGGACGGCGATGGTGGGAATGGCCTACGCCGTGCCGGTCGTCTTCTGGGCGTCCGGATACTCGCCGGCCGTGCTCCTCCCGCTCGTCACGGCCCCGATTGCGGCCCGGCTCGGACGAACCGTGTGGACGAGGACAGAGGGGAAAGCACTGAACCCGGCGCTCGAACGCACCGGTCAGCTACTCTTTGCCCACTCGCTGCTCTTCGCCGCCGGGTTCGCACTGCCGACGCTCCTATGAACATCAAGCCGTTCTCCCTGCCGCTCGCGCGGCCGCTCGGAACCGCTGCGGGGACGATCGACAACCGAGACGGATTCGTGGTTCACGTCGAAATCGATGGCGTCGAAGGAGTCGGCGAGGCGACGCCGCTGCCCGACTGGACGGAGCCCATCGAAGAATGCGAGCGCGCGCTTCGGGCGGTCGATGAGCCGGCGACTGCCTTCGCGGACGGACAACTGGACGACACACCAGCAGCGAGACACGGCCTTTCGCTCGCCGTCCTCGACGCCCGCGCACGGAGTGCCGGTCAGCCGCTGTACCGGTATCTCGGCCGCGAGGAACGCGTCGAAAGCGTGCCCGTCAACGCGACAGTCGGAGACGGGCCACCAGCGGAGACGGCGACTGACGCCGAGACGGCAGTCGACGCTGGCGTCCCGGCCGTGAAAATCAAAGTCGGCGCGCGGTCGCTGTCGGCGGACATCGACCGACTTCGAGCCGCCCGGAAGCGGTGTCCGGACGTGGAGCTCCGGGCGGACGCGAACGGCGCGTGGGATGAAACGACCGCGGGCGAGGCGCTCAAGGCGTTCGATACACTCGACATCGCCTTCGTCGAACAGCCGCTTCCGGGCGACGACCTCGCTGGGCACGCCGCCCTCCGGGGCAGGGGTGTCGGAATCGCACTCGACGAGGGACTCGTCGAGCATGGTATCGATACAGTGTTGGGTGCCGAGGCTGCCGACGTCGTGGTCTGTAAGCCGATGGCACTCGGGGGAGTCGACGTGGCCCGCGATAGCGCGCTCGAAGCCCGGGAGGCGGGCGTCGACCCGGTCATCACGACCACCATCGACGGCGCCATCGCGCGAGCCGCTTCCACCCATCTCGCGGCGTCACTTCCCGATGTGCGAGCGTGCGGATTGGCGACAGGAGACCGCCTCGCCGCCGATCTGTGGGAGAACGTCGCGCCGGTTCGCGACGGCCGCGCGGTCGTTCCACACGGAAAAGGCAATATCCCCCCATCGAGAAACAGGTGACCGGATGATGCGAGATTGGCTGGCCATCCGGGCGGACGCGACGCCGGAAGCGACAGCGCTGGCTGCCGCCGGCGATGTCGACTCGGCGCGCAGTTACACCGAGTTGAACGAGCGCGTCGAGGTGCTGGCCGGCCGCCTCGCCGCGCGCGGCGTCAGCGTCGACGACTCGCTCGCCGTCTGTTCGGAAACGCGGGCCGAATTCGTCGAACTCGCCCACGCAGCGCAGCGACTCGGCGCCATTCTCGTGCCTGTCAGCGCACGGCTGACCGCGGCGGAACTCGCACATCGATTCGACCGCGTCGAGCCGACAGCTGTCGTTTGCGAACAGGGAACCGAGGCGGCTGTCACGGATGCCGCAGACGCCTCTGTTCTCTCGCTGGACGAGCCCTTGAACGGCGCCGAACGGCTGGCCGGCATCCAGCCGGAGCCGTTCGACCTCCCCGAGTGGGAACAGAACGACCCGCTGGTGGTCATGTTCACCTCCGGGACGACCGGCGAGCCGAAAGGGGTCGTACTCACAGTTGCGAACGTGCTCGCGAGTGCGACCGCCTCGGCGTTCCGACTCGGCCTCAGACGCGACGACTGCTGGCACGTCACCCTCCCGATGTACCACATGGGCGGGCTCGCACCAGTGTACCGGTCGGCGTTGTACGGGACGACGCTATCCGTGCAGCGTGGCTTCGAACCGGCGAAGACGCTATCGGCGCTGCGTGCGGCCGACGCCACGTGCGTCTCGCTCGTGCCCACGATGCTCGACAAATTGCTCGACGTGGGAACGATGCCAGACCTCCGATTCGTTCTGCTCGGTGGCGCCGCCTGTCCCCCAGAACTGCTCGAGCGCGCCCAGGAACGAGACGTTCCCGTGGCGCCGACCTACGGCATGACCGAGACAGCTTCACAGATCGCGACCGCGCTCCCGTCGGAAGCCCGCGACCACCACGACTCGGTCGGCAATCCCATCATGTTCGCCGAAGTGACGGTCGTCGACGAGACCGGCGCCCCTCAGGAAGCGGGCGAGACGGGCGAACTCGTCGTCTCCGGCCCCATGGTGACCCCCGGCTATCTCGACGGCGCCGGCACGGCGGAGTCGTTCTGCAACGGCGGGCTCAAGACCGGCGACCTCGGCCATCGCGACGAGGCCGGTCGGATGTACGTACATTCACGCGCCGATACGACCATCATCACCGGCGGCGAGAACGTCGACCCGAGCGAGGTGCGCGACGCGATCAGGGCACACCCGAAGGTCGAGGACTGCGCTGTCGTCGGCCTCGCTGACGATGAGTGGGGCGAACGCGTCGCCGCGCTCGTCGTGCTCGCCGACGGCGTCGCCGAGGCGGCCGTTTCGGCAGACGACATCCGTCACCACTGTCGGGAACAGTTAGCGGGCTACAAACTCCCTCGAACCGTCGGATTTGCCGACGAGCTGCCGCGGACGGCCTCCGGCACCGTCGACCGCGAGGCCGTCGAAGACCGGCTCGCTGGCCTCGATTCCTGACCGGATTACTCGTCGACGACCTCGGCGTTCGGCGCGTTCCGGACGTGGGAAGCCTCGCCGTCGTCGGGCTACACCCGACTGCTAGGGGGAGCTTCGCTCCCGCTCCGTTTACGGCGAGGAGGAGGTCACACTCTCGCCACCCGATGCCATCGCAGCGAAGTTTAACTTCGCACCGCCCATAGACAGCCGTGTGTGTACGCTCATTGTCGCATGGCAGGTGTTCGAAGAAGCGCCGATCTGTGTCGCGGCCAACCGCGACGAGGTGGTCGGCCGGCCGTCGAGTCCACCCGCCGTCAGCGAGGGCGACCCGGCCGTTCTGGCCCCGCGTGACGAACGCGCCGGCGGGACGTGGCTGGGCTACAACGAGGACGGCCTCCTCGTCGCAGTCACGAACCGCTGGGTCGAGGGTGACGGCGAACGCTCGCGTGGCCGTCTGATCGACGACGCGCTCGAAGAGCCGACGGCCAGCGCCGCCCTCGACTGCGTCGAAGCCGAACTCGCCGACCGGGAGTACGCGCCGTTTCACTTGCTCGTGGCCGACGGCGACGACTGCATTCTCATCGAGCACAGCGGCCACGGGGACGGGACGCTCCTCGGGGCGAGCAAGAACGGCCATGCAGCCCATCACCTCGACCCCGGCATCCACATCATCGTCAACGTCGGCTTCGACGGGGAGTGGTTCGTGCCGTCGAGACGGCCAGAAATCGGTCGCAAGCAGGCTCGAAACGCCGAACGCGTCCGAGAAGAACTCCAACCGCGGAGCGACGAAACGGCTGCCGGCTGGACACGGCGTGCCGGCGAAGTGCTCGGCACTCACGAGTACGGCGTCTGCATCCACAGCGACGGGTTCGGCACGCGCTCATCGTCACTCGTCCGGCTCGGCGAGGAGCGCGTTTTCGAGTTCGCGGACGGGCCACCCTGTGAGACAGCGTACGAGCGTGTCGAAGAAATGATTTAACCGTCTCGGCGGCCGACTACCATGTAATGAGCGCAGCCACCGAGGAAGACCTCTCTGACATCGAACGCGACGGGCTGCAACTGATCCGCGAAACCAACGGTATCCACCAAAGCGAGTTCTGGAAGGAACTGGACGTCGACTCCCGCAAAGGGAGCCGCATCATCGACAAACTGGAGGACAAAGGCCTCGTCGACCGTGAAGACACCGTGTACGACGGCCACAACACCTACTACGTCACGCCGATTCGTGACCCGCGAGACCTGGATTTCTCGCTTCTGATGGCCGGCGATATGCTCTCGCCGTTCGTCGGCGACGAGGAGGTCAACGCCCAGAGTGACGCCTTCTCACAGTGGGTCATGAGTCTCGCCTACGAGGAGTACTGACGCACTTTCTGTAGTTACGTTCCCGTCGGCCCGAAACTCGAACAGCCGAGCGGCCGGCCGCATCGCGGTGGCACCCACTCATACTGCCGGACGTACCTAATTGAACTGTAGAGCTGCTCATTCGGTCTGTACTGGGGCAAAAAGGCCATCTACTTGAACATGTCTGTACGAACGTACGTCCGGCAGTATCAGCAACGAGGTTGGTCGGTAACTATATGCCCATCGTGTGGCTTTCCGGATGTATGGATGCCCACACCGTAATCGAGGAGTGGGAGGCGTCGCCGTTCGACGGCGGCTTCGAGGGGATTCGCGACCTGCAATCGCGGCGCTTCAGCGGCGCCATCGAGGCCGGCACCGACTGGCTGTTCCTCCGTGATGGCGAGCCGATAGCAGCCATCGCCGACCTCGCCGAGGCGCCCAGAGCAGGTGGTATCGAGCGATTCGAAGATGCCGTAGGGCAAGCGCATAAGGCGCCGCACCCAGCCGCGGCGACGTTGGCTGCCATGCTCGCCCTCGACGGCGACGTTCGTGGCCAGTATTTCACTGACGACACGCCGCTTTCGACCGTCCACGAGACGCTCTCCGAGGGTGGGTTCACCGGATACGTCGAGCTCTCCGAGAACGTCCTCAGCGGCGATTACTACGTCGTCTACCAGGACGGTAACGAAGAGTACGTCGGCATCATCGGATCGAGCAACCGCCTGATAACCGAGGAGGAGGCCCAGTCGAAGGCCGAAAACGAGGTCGGGATCTACAGCGTCGTCGCGGTGTCGCTGCCCGACATCGAACTCCCGGAGCCCGACACGGGGACGGCCGAGCCCGCGGGCGGAGTCGGTGTCGGTGTCGACACCTCGGACGAACCGGCCACTGCTGTTGACGAGCCGGTCGACACTGCAGAGGAGCCGGCCGAGACGGCGGGCGACGCCACTGTCAGCGACGAGTCAGTCGGTGAACCGGAGCCCGTCTCGGAGGCCGAAGCGGAAAATGCCGCGACGGAACCCGAAACTGAACCGGTAGAGCCGGAACCCGAACCGGAGCCGGAGGAAGCAGCTGGAGTGCGTGCGGAAGCCGAGCCTGAGCCGGAAGTCGAACCAGAACCGGAACCCGAGCCCAAACCTGAGTCAATCGACGAAGCGGTCGCATCGGTCAGCACCGAAGGCCAGACGGAGTCCGACGATTCGAATTCGTCCATCTCGGTCGGCCCGACGACGGAGCAGACAGGTGATAGCGAACCGAAGGGGGGCGCATTGATAGATGACGTGGCTGCGAAGGCGGTGCCGTCACTCGACCCGGAGAACACTGCCCGGAGCGAGTCCGGCGTCGGGACGACTAGCGCTTCGTCGGCAGAATCCCAGACCGAGACACAGACAACCTCCACGAGAACGACGGCCCAGGAGACCGAATCCGAACCCGAGCCACAACCGGAGCCGGAGCCAGAACCCGAGCCAGAACCCGAGCCACAGCCGGACGTCGAAGCGCGCATCCAGGAGGTTCGCGATGAATACGAACACAGAATCGAGGAGTTAGCGTCGGAACTGGCGGCGTTGCGAGACGAGCGTGACCGGCTCCAACAGCGCGTTGCGACGCTCGAATCCGAGAACGAATCATCGGGAGCAGGGGCCAGCGGCCCGACGCTGTCGCAGGCGCAGGCGTTCGAGGGAACAAGCCTCTTCATCAGGGAGGGCACCCGCGGCGGTGCGACCCTCGAAGATGCCCACGACGGCAAAGCCGACCGGGAGACGCTGGCAGAGAACCTCCTCATCGAGTATCACACCCAGTTCGAGGACGACGGCGCGACGGTCGATGGCGAGCCGTTCGATTCGTGGCTCCGGTCGTCCATCCCCTACGCGTTCGCCGAGTGGCTGGTCGTCGACCTCCTCTTCGAGATTCGCTCGACCGGGTCGACAGGGGTGTTGAAGCCGCTGTACGATGCCCTTCCCAAAATCGACCGCGTCGGGTTCGACGACACCGTAACGGTCGGGGACGGTGAGGAAGGTCGTGAAATCACGTTCGATGTGGTCGCACGAGACCGGATGGGAGAGGCGCTCGCCGTGGCGAACATCGACGAGAGCCGTGACCCGACACGGGCCGACACGATGGGCCCGCTCATCAACGACGCCTCGGATATCTGCATGGAGGATGAGACCTTCGCGGGGGCCTTCGCCGTCACCTCGAGTTACTTCGAGCCCGACGCGCTGGATGCCGCCCGCGAGGCGACGAGTGGGAGTCTGCTAAGCCGTGAGAAACACCGCAGCTACGTGAAGCTCGCCCGGAAAAACGGCTTCCACCTCTGTTTGGTCGAATCGCGCGACGACTCGTTCCACCTGACGGTGCCGGAGCTGTAGGTACGGCGTTCGCTCAACAGCGGCGAGACGAGAAGAGGATCCGGCCGGTCGTTAGCCTTCGATTTCGGGGATGTCTTCGATCTTCATGCCCTCGAGCTTCTCGATGATGTCGTCGATCTTCGAATCCAGATCGTCGACGAACTCGGCGGTGTCTTCGGTCGTGATTGCACCCTGGCTCGACGGCTCGATGAGGTTCTCCTCTTCGAGGACGCGCAGGGAGTAGCGGACTTTGTGGTGGGGGTAGCCGGTTTCGTTGGACATCTTCACGATGCCGATGGGCTCGTTTTCGATGACCATCCGCAGTACCTGCAGATGGCGTTCCAACATGTCGACTTCCTTCTCAAGCCGGTCTATCATGGCATTTGTTAACTTGTGTTTGGTGGGTTTAAAAGTTGCTGTCCGTTCGACCACAGAAACCGTCACATCGCGGGTATTCAAACGTGCTTCGAGAGTGCTGTTTATATGCCTTGTGACAGCGCCCCATATGTGAACAGTTCGGCGCCGTCTTAGCGGGCCTCGTCTGACGCACGCGCGGTCTCGGGGGCGTTCTCAATATCGTAATCGGTTTACCCCACTGGCCGGAACGTCGTTCCGATGACCGTAACCATCGTCGGTTCGCAACTCGGCGACGAAGGAAAGGGTGGCATCGTCGACGTGTACGGCGATGCCGCCGACGTCGTCGTGCGATATCAGGGCGGCGACAACGCCGGCCACACCGTCGTCTTCGAGGGCGACGAGTACAAACTCTCGCTCGTCCCCTCGGGTGCCGTCCGCGGGAAAGTCGGGGTGCTCGGCAACGGCTGTGTCGTCAATCCACGCACGCTGTTCGACGAGATCGCCACGCTGCAGGAGAAAGGCCTCGATCCCAACGTTCGGGTGGCAGAGCGTGCTCACGTTATTCTGCCGTTCCACCGCATCCTCGACGGCATCGAGGAGGACGTCAAGAGCGAATCCGACCAGGAGGTCGGCACGACCGGTCGCGGTATCGGCCCGACCTACGAGGACAAGGCCGGCCGTCGCGGCGTTCGCGTCGGTGACCTCCTCGACCCGGACGTGCTGCGAGAGCGCCTGGAGTACGTCGTCCCACAGAAACGCGCACTCATCGAGGATGTGTACGGTCTCGAGATCGACGACCTCGATGACCCCGACGCGCTCGACGTGGACGCGCTGTTCGAGGAATTCCGCGAGATCGGAGAACGGCTCGAAGACCGAAACATGACCGTCAACGCCAGCGCGTTCCTCACCGACGCGATGTCCGACGGCCAGAACGTGATGTTCGAGGGGGCACAGGGCACCATCATCGACATCGACCACGGGAACTACCCGTACGTCACCTCGTCGAACCCGACTGCCGGCGGCGCTGCGACCGGCACGGGGCTCAGCCCCGGCGTCATCGGTGACGGAGAGATCATCGGCATCGTCAAAGCCTACCTCACCCGCGTCGGCAGCGGCCCGCTCCCGACCGAACTCGGCGGCGTCGTCGGCGATTCACCGGGCTACGACGAGTCGACCGAGGGCCGCAACGAGGAGCTCGCGGAGGACATCCGGGAGGAAGGCGGCGAGTACGGCACGGTCACCGGTCGCCCGCGCCGCGTCGGCTGGCTCGACATGCCCATGCTCCGGCATTCGGCCCGTGTCAACGGCTTCACCGGCCTCGCCATCAACCATCTCGACGTCCTGGCTGGCCTCGACGAGGTGAAAGTCGGCCATTCCTACACGCTGGACACCGACGAGCACAGCTCGTCGAGCAACCGGAACGATTCGCGTTCCGATGACGGCGAGGAGCTGTTCACCATGCCCCCGACGACCGAAGAATGGGCCAAATGCGAAGCCAACTTCCGCACCTTCGAGGGCTGGGATGAAGTCGACTGGGCAGCCGTCGCCGAGGACGGCTACGACGCCATCCCCGAAAACGCCCGCGCGTATCTCGACTACATCGCAGACGAAGTCGACACGCCAATCTACGCCGTCGGTGTCGGCCCCGGCCGCGAGGAAACGGTCGTTGTGGAAGATCCGTTCTAAAACCCACTTTTTGCACGCGAGACCGGGTCGCCACGGGCGACCACGGTCTCGCGGCAAAAACTTGGGGGAAATATGCGCGCGTACTCCTTCGGCGGCCTCCGGCCGCCTCAGTCCGTGCGCGCTACCGGACGCTCCCTCCGGTCGCGTCCGGCGAACCGCTCGCTCACTGCGTTCGCTCGCGGATGCTACACCTGCTGCTAAATCAAT
>NZ_JBLGBY010000042.1:0-19473 GCF_047616845.1 Natronomonas sp.
AAAAGCGGGAGAATCGGGAGTCGTTATTCGCTTCAGCCAGTCGGTGCCGGAATAGCCGGCAGTTCGACCAACTGCGGGAGGCCGCGCGTGCCGGGCTGGCACTCCTGACCGTTACACTCGACGACAATGCCGAGTCGGCTGCCCAGCAGGCCAATATTGGTCTCGATATAGGCCGTCCCATCGTCCCAGTAGCGGACGCGCGGGTCGACCGTGTAATCCTTCTCACCATCGTTGACGGTGAGCGTCAGATCAACGTCACCGGCACTCGAAGTGGCCAATGTTCCGATCTTCCCGGAAACGCCTGGGCCCTCGCCGGATTCGTTCAGCGTCACGTCGTAGTACACCAGCGCGACTGCTCCGTCGCGGTACTGACCGGCCCGAGCAACGGTGACATCTACACCCGGATCGCGCGGCGGGTCAGTCGGGTCAACCGACGGATCGTTCGGATCCTGCACCTCACACTGGTTCGGCACCGCACCGAACGCGATCGCTGCGACCGATTCAGGCGTTATGAGATCGGTCGGCACACCCGGCGGCTGGAGCGACGACGGCAGGGCGTCGAACCATGGCACCTGCCCCAACGGCACGTTGTTCATCACCAGCTCACCAACGTCCGTACAAAGCTCGCTCGGGAACGTCTGACCGTTGTCACTGCCACTGTCATCCTGGCTCGTCGGTGCCGGAATGGCCGGCAGTTCGACCAACTGCGGGAGGCCGCGCGTGCCAGGCTGGCACTCCTGACCGTTACACTCGACGACAACGCCGAGTCGGCTGCCCAGCAGGCCAATGTTGGTCTCGATATAGGCCGTCCCATCGTCCCAGTAGCGGACGCGCGGGTCGACCGTGTAATCCTTCTCACCATCGTTGACGGTGAGCGTCAGATCAACGTCACCGGCACTCGAAGTGGCCAATGTTCCGATCTTCCCGGAAACGCCTGGGCCCTCGCCGGATTCGTTCAGCGTCACGTCGTAGTACACCAGCGCGACTGCTCCGTCGCGGTACTGACCGGCCCGAGCAACGGTGACATCTACACCCGGATCGCGCGGCGGGTCAGTCGGGTCAACCGACGGATCGTATGGATCCTGCACCTCACACTGGTTCGGCACCGCACCGAACACGATCCCCACAACCGCTTCAGGCGTTAAGAGGTCGGTCGGCACACCCGGCGGCTGGAGCGCCGACGGCAGGTCGCCGAGCCCTGGCAATTGCCCCAACGGCACGGTCTCCTGTACGTCACCAAGCACGTCGCGACAGAGGTCGACCGGAAGCTCCTCAAGCGGAATGTCGCTGTAGTTGACCGGCGTCTCCGAATCGTTTTCAACTGCGCCCGTATCCGTGCCGGCATCCACCGAGACACCGGGGGCGTCAACGGAGACATCGTCGTCGCCGCCGGCATCCACTGAGACACCGTCGTCGCCGGCACCAACGGAAACCCCGTCGTCGCCGCCGGCATCCACTGAGACACCGTCGTCGCTGCCGGCACCAACCGAGATACCGTCGTCGCCGCCCACGCCGATGCTGATACCATCATCTTCGATAGAGACCCCATCGTCAGCCGCTGCGACGGGCGCGGCAGTGAAGCCAACGACCATCATGATGGCGACGAAGCAGGTCAGTGTTGCTCTCGCTATACTCGATTCTCTCATCTCTACGCAGTCTTTGTCCACTTACTGGCATCACCCTTGTGCCCAGCATATACGGGCCTTTTTATAATTAGTTAGCAGTATCCAGACAATACCACCGCTATCCCCGAATATCGGAGGTTTCGGTCTGTTCCGTTGTCACACAGGTTTGCGGTGATGATGACTCCCAGTTCGTCGGGATGCGATGTCACCGATGAACGGCAAACCGAACCCAGTCCGGAATGATGCCCAAGTGCGTTGATGGATGACAGTCGGGGGCTATTCCGAAAGGTTCAATTGCATCACCGAGTTACGATTGGATGCAGACAGATGCCAGCGAGGGTTCGTGGTCTAGGCTGGTTATGACACCTCCTTGACATGGAGGAGGCCGGCAGTTCAAATCTGCCCGAACCCACTACGCTTCTCACGCTTCCCTATTCGACGAGCGCCGGCAGTTTATAGGCGGAACAGGCGCAATACCACGCTGTTCACGGCGTGGATACGCGCCGTCACTCCGTGAAACAGCCCACCGTTCAAACGCCTGCCCCGAGTGTCCCACAGTGATGTTTAAGTGACAGGCCGCCTTACCAGAGAGGACGAATCGGTCGGAACGGAGCGGATTCCGAACCGTCCTCCGGAGGCGGCCTGTCCGCCCGCGTAACGAGGCAGTATCCGAAAGACCAGTCGGTGAACACCACATTCCAGAAGAGTGTGGTCGCGTGCCGACTGCTGAAAGCGAGCATCACGATACCCCCGACTCTGCTGACACCTGCTGGCGTCCCCGTGGCACAAACAACACCGGGACGCCGTACACGGGCAAAGATAGGGGTGCCGGCGGCTTGGCACCGCCAGCAGTCCACCAGTCCGACGCTGTGGGACTCCCCGCGCCCAAAAAGACTGGTCGTCCGGTGACTGGACTACGAACCTGAAACTCCCACCGCTCGGGAGTCCCCCGCGTGAACGCGGAGGAGGATGTCAATGCTTTCTAATACGCGTCTACAACTCGACAGCGTCTGCCAGCGGTTCCTCGATGTCCAGCAGTTCGGCGCTCCGCCCCCAGAGTTCACGCTGGGCATCGATATCCGTCGCCTGAGGGGCGGGTCGCCGTTCCTTGCACCGCGCGAAATACTCCCCGGTGATACCCTTGACATCCTCGGAGGCAGCGAGATACACGATGGTCGCCGCGCCGTCTTCGACGGAATCAGTCATCGGGAACTCGCCGATGAACTTGCCGATCTGCTGGGCCGGGCCGGGAAGTGCCCGGGAGAACTCACTACCAGGGATGATGCCAGGGTGCAGGGAGTTCGCGGTGACGTCGCGGCCGGTCGCGACGAAGCGACGCGCGAGCTCGTTGGAGAACTGGAGATTGGCCAGTTTCGAACGGCAGTAGGCGGCCCAATCGGAGAGGCCAGTCACCTCCGCGAGGTTATCGAGGTTCAGCGTCGCGATGCGGTGGCCGATGGATGACGTCGTGACGACGCGAGCACCGGAGCCGAGCGTCGGCAACAGCTCCGCCGTCAACTGATACGGTGAGAGATGATTGATGTGGAAGGTCTTTTCGACGCCGAGTTCAGTCGTTTCATTGGCTTCGAACAGCCCGCCAGCGTTGTTACAGAGTACGTCGAGTTCGTCGACGGCATCCGCGACGCTTTCGGCGAGCGCCGATACCTCATCAACCACGGCGAAGTCGGCGGAGATGAACTGCGCATCCGAGCCGACCTCCTCCAGTGCGGCGACAGTCTCCTCGCCGGCCGCCTGCTTGCGACCGTGGACGATGACATCGGCACCGAGTCGCCCCATCGCGAGCGCCGCCTCGCGGCCGAGCCCGCTGGTCGAGCCCGTCACCAGTACGTTCTTGCCAGACATATCGACGTCTTCGACGTCGGCTTTCACTTTCGGAGCTTTCTCGTTTTCGAGCATACGCAGCCGTTCGGGTCGGGTGTTGTTGTGTGCTGCGCATCGCGTTCCTTTTTCTTAACTAGTTCGAACGGCAAAAATACGAAGAAATGGATTACGCAAGCAGCGACGGAGTGTTGGTGGACGGAAGGTCAGCGGATGGGAGCGACGGAGCGGGCAGTTCGGGGGCGCCGCTTGGCGGGACTTCGGGCGTCGGTACGGGAGACGTATCGCCGGGCGACTCAACCGAACAGACGTTTTGTGGATTCTCCGGCAGTTCCGGTGCGACAGAGCAATCGACGCTACCGGCGGCACTCTGGTCGTTTGCCGAGCCGTCGCCGGAGGCGGAGACGTCGACGCCGTCCTGGGAGGCGCTGACATTGACGGCACCGGACGCCTCACCCTGGTCGCCGCCAGCACTGGCGCCGACGGAGGCATCACCGTCACCGGCATCAGCGTCGGGAACATCACCGACATCGGAGTCGGGAACGTCGACGCTGTCACCAACGTCCGAATCCGGGACAGTATCGCCGACATCGGAGTCGGGAACGTCGACGCTATCACCAACGTCCGAATCCGGGACAGTATCGCCGACATCGGAGTCGGGAACGTCGACGCTGTCACCAACGTCCGAATCCGGGACATCAACACTATCACCCACGTCGACGCTGTCACCAACGTCGACAGCGTCACCCAGTGAGCCCGCGGCGACGGGTGCCGTGAACAGCAGGGCAACCGAGAGGGCTATCGTGAACGTTACGAGAGTTCGAACCATATGTTTCGGAGTCATGCGACAGCGTGGAATGAGAGCATATAAACAAAGGAGTTACTCGTTATATAGCCGGTTCTTTAAATATAGCGCATAAATATAGCCGTTTCAACCCGGATTTTCTCGATGCTATTAGTTGCGTTCCTCCAGCACCTCCGCGGTGCCGATGACCATCGAGGGCACGACGAACATGAAGATGTGCTCTTCGAGGGGGACGCCGGCGATGTCGATGCCTGTTCGGAGGGGGATGTCGAACACGCCGACTTCGAGCGTGATCCGTACGAGCGCAACGGATCAACTCAGATTTGCCGAGCGAGCGTCTCGAGGACATCGCTGCCGTCAGTCGTGATCGGAGTCCCGTGGCCGATACACGCGACACCGAACGGCGATGATCGCTCCGACAGACTGATGATACTCTCTCGGACGTCTCCGGTGTCGTAGCTCAACGCCCACCCCGAGGCCTCAAGCGCGCCTTCGGACTCGGACACCAGATCGCCGAGGAGGCCGACCCCCAACTCAGCACTAACATATGCGACGTGGCCAGGCGTGTGACCGGGCGTGTGATAGGCGGTGAACGTGCCGATCGCTTCGCCATCGTCGATGGGCTCGATCGCAAGCGAGGGATGGGTCACAGCGAGCCCCGCGAGCCGTTGGAACGCGCCTTTGTGATTGGTCACCGGCGGTGACCGCCGGTTCGCTAGAATGTCGGCATCGAATTGGCCTGCGTAGATCGGAGCATCCAGCTCGGGCGCCAACGCTGCGAGCGTTCCGACGTGGTCGAGGTCATAGTGAGTCAGCAACACCCGGCCGATATCACTCACCGCGACGCCAGCCTCGTCGAGCCCTGCTCGGAGTGTCTCCTCGTCCCACGGTGTGCCGGCATCAACGAGCGTCGGCACGTCGTCATCGACGAGATACGCATTGACGCCGCGCAACTCGAACTGCCATACACCGTCGATTAGTTCAGTCGCCATATCGGGGCTACACCTCGTAGGAGCATGAACGCTGGTGTTCCGACAGTACGCTATCGCACCCCTAGTGATGAGTAGCGGCCCCGTTACTCGCGTCCACCTGCGTACCGGTACGATTCGCGGACGAGTGCGAAGACGACCGCACGCTCGTCGGCATCCCTGGGGGCGTAGACCATCACGACCGTCGCAGGGACGACGCCCCGTTCGGCCATCGGATGGGGTTCGGCCCAGCCTCGCTGAACTGCCGTATCCGCCACGTCCGTCGGAAGTGCCATGTGGAGGCTTCCGTCCGTCGGCGGGTGGAGGTGACAGAACTCTCGACCGGTCATGAATGCCTCCTGCGGGCCCGGGTCGATATTCTCATCGAGCACGAGGGCACGGGCCCCGGGAACCGAGATGCGACTCGGCCGTTCGCTTGCGTCTGGGAGGGTGAAGAGTTGGTCAGCGAGAGCCTCGTACGTTCGCTGGTCGGGATTCTGCGTCAGCTGTGAGTGAGGGTTCGTGTCCGTCGTCTCTGGAGGCGAACCCTGCCGACGGGGGAGACCGCCATCGATTCCATTGCTGATGTCGTCACGCATGAGTTACACCCCACCGTCGACCACAAAGAGCCGCTCGCTCCCGCCGACCTCGAGAATAACTGGCGGCGAGCCGAGCGGCAGCGGATTCGTCGGAAGCGTCGTCATCTGCGTCTGGCACTTCTCCGGGTGGTCGGTGGTCATCTTCTACGTGCATATTGTCACCTATTGTTGTCCTGGACTATATAATGAGGTTCCCACTCGACCGTGTGAGCCGGATACCTGATGGCTCCGGTTCCATCCAGTTCCGACAGGCAAAGGATTACCTGACTGGCCAGTTAGTTAGTAGCGATGGCAGGAGACTCCTGGAACCACGAGGATATGCCGGATCAGTCCGGACGGACAATTATCGTAACAGGTGCGAACAGCGGGTTGGGCTACGAGGCCACGAAAGCGTTTGCCCGTGAGGGGGCCCACGTCGTCATGGCATGTCGTAGTCTCGACAGCGCGCACACCGCGCGTGACGAGATTCGCGAGGCCGTCGACGGCGCGTCCCTCGAAGTTATGGAACTCGACCTGGCTGACCTCTCGTCGGTGCGCTCGTTCGTCGACGCGTTCGAGCGGGAGCAGTCGGAACTGCACGTCCTCTGTAACAACGCCGGCGTCATGGCCATCCCGCGTCGGGAAACCGCCGATGGATTCGAGATGCAGTTCGGGGTCAACCACCTCGGTCACTTCGTGCTGACGGGGCTGTTGCTCGACCGGCTGGAAGAGACGCCGGGCGAGACGCGTGTCGTCACTCAGAGCAGTGGCGTCCACGAGCGCGGTGATATCGACTTCGACGACATCCACCACGAGGAGACGTACGACAAGTGGGACGCCTACGCCCAGAGTAAACTCGCCAACGTCCTGTTCGCCTACGAGCTTGACCGGCGGCTCCGGGTGGCGAACGCGAGCGTCACGAGCGTCGCCTGTCACCCCGGCTACGCCGCGACGAATCTCCAGCGGCGAGGGCCGGAGATGGAGGGGTCGACGCTTCGGCTGTGGGCGATGCGGATAGCCAACACTGTCGTCGCACAGTCATCCGAGCAGGGCGCGTTACCGATGCTGTACGCTGCCACGGCGACCGACATCGACGGCGGCGATTACGTCGGCCCTGGCGGATTCATGGGGATGCGCGGTGCGCCCGAGAAACAGCGTTCGAGCGACATTTCGTACGACACCGAGCGGTCGCGTCGACTGTGGATGGTCTCCGAAGAACTCACAGCGATATCGTTTGACCTGCCGTCGGCCGAGTCGTGAGCGTCGTCACATCCGTTCCCGTCTCCCACCCGATTCGTGACGAATCCGGTCGCTCCCCTCGCGCGTTTCCGCCTGCCCGTGTGGCTTGGCGTGCTCCTCGCCCTCTGGGAGTGCCGTTCGTGGCCGATGGCATTCCGGATCGGGCTAGCGTCCAACGGCGTTCGGCCCGGCAGTGATTCATACGGATTGTTGTAGTCGGTTCCCGACGAGTGCCGACCCGAACCGGCCGCTCGCCGGGCATTTGGTACGACAATCCGTCTTAGGCATCCCGACGTCAAGCAATAGTGGGCCGCGGGGCGTCTCCACGGCGACCGGATTGAGCCGCATCGTTCTCTCATCAACCGATATCGAAAGCGGCAACGAGTGTACGCCGTCGGCGAGTTCCATGCCGATAGATTGGCTACCAGATATTTGAGACGAAACGGTTCGGTCGGCAGTTCTGGTTTCCCTGATGGATCGACAAGCGTAACATAGTTAACTAACTAGTTAGTAAACCCAGTTGGGAATGAATGCTGAGACGCCAACTGAAATCATGGAGGCGACGTATCAGGCCCTTTGCGAGCACGGCTATGCCGACATGACGGTTCAGCGAATCGCTGACGAGTCATCACTCTCGACTGCCGCGATTCACTACCACTTCGATACGAAGGAGGAGCTCCTCATCGCGTTTCTGGATTATTTGATTGAACGGTTCGAGCAGCGGTTTGCCTGCACCGCAAACGATCCACGCGAACGACTAGAAACGTTCCTGCACAAGGTGTTCGCTCCTGAAGACAGCGGTGACTTTCCAATCGCCCTTCTGGAACTCAAAGCACAGGCACCGTATCACGAGGGGTATCGCGAGCGGTTCCTCGAAGTAGACCGTCATATGCGAGACATTGTTGCTGAAGCTGTTCGAAACGGAATCGACGGGAACTATTTCGACGATGCCGATCCGGATACCGTCGCACGGTCTGTCGTTACCATGATAAATGGCGGGCATAGCCGCGAAGTCTCGCTCGGTGAAACCCAGGAGAAGACCCGAGATGCAGTCGAAGAGTATCTCGAATTGCAGCTCGGCTGGACACCAGAGGTGATGGCGTGACTTTCTTCAAAGGGCAGGAGGAACTCGACCTAACTGATGGCGGAATCATCAAGCCGCTGTTTTACCTCTCGCTCCCCATCGTCATCACGAATCTACTGCAAACCGCCTATAACCTCGCGGACACGTTTTGGCTCGGGCGGTACTCCACGGAAGCACTGGCAGCGATCTCGTTTGCGTTCCCGATGGTGTTTCTGCTCATCTCATTAGGACTGGGCTTGTCGGTCGCTGGGAGTGTTCTCGTTGCGCAGCATACTGGCGCAGGCGAACCCGCCAAGGCCGAATATGCAGCCTCTCAGACTGTTACATTCGCGTTCCTCGGATCGGCCCTGCTGGGAGCGATTGGCTATCCACTCGTCGGGCCGCTGCTTGAGTTCCTGGGTGCATCGCCGGCCGTTCTCCCCGGGGCGACGGCCTACATGCAGGTCATCGCACTCGGACTACCGTTCATGTTCGGCTTTTTCGTCTTCATTGCGCTGATGCGCGGTGCCGGAGACACCATCACGCCGATGCTCGTGATGTTCGGGACGGTCGTCCTCAACGTCATCCTCGACCCCTTCCTCATCAACGGCTGGGCAATCGGGCCGATAGCCTTCCCCCAACTCGGCATCGAAGGGGCGGCCATCGCAACGGTGTTCTCACGAAGCATCGCTATGGTGGTCGGGCTGGTGATCATGGAATCCGGAACCCGTGGCATTCAGATCAACATCTCCGATATGAAACCGGATTTCGGCTATCTCAGAAAGCTCTTGGAGATCGGCGTGCCGGCGAGTATCGAGGGCACAGGCCGTGCACTCTCGATTAACCTCCTGCTGCTCGTCGTCGGATTGTTCTCGACATCGGTCGTCGCGGCGTTCGGTATTGGTACTCGTGTCTTCTCGGTCATCTTCCTCCCGGCAATCGCTGTCGCGCGCGGCGTGGAAACGATGAGCGGCCAGAACATCGGTGCCGGAAAGTATGACCGAGCAGAACAGGCGAATTATGTGGCTGCAAAGGGCCTCTTTGCCATTTTAGCACTCGCAGGCGTCCTCATCTTCTTCGTCCCGGAACCTATCGTCTCGGTGTTTACCGATGATCCGGCAGTATTAGAAACCGGCACGGAGTTCTTGCGATATGTCTCCCTCTCGTTCGGTTTCATCGGGATCATGCGGGCATTCACCGGCGGATTCCGTGGTGCGGGCAAGACGCTCATAGCGGCTGCCATTTCGATTCTTACGCTCGCAGGAATCCGACTCCCCATCGCGTATGTTGCTTCCCGAGGGGTTGTTCCGGTCGATATCTGGTTTCTCGCTCAGCCCGATGCACGCGGCATCTGGTTCGCATTCTTTGTCTCAAACGTTGTCGGTGCAGTCATCGCGTGGCTGTGGTTTCGACGAGGCAGCTGGCGGGACGGAGACGTTCGCGAGCCCGTCCAATCGGGCGGGCTTGAGCGAGAAGACGTGGACGCCTCGACGGGTGATGACTAGCTGATCTGTGTTGTGGAGGAAAACTGTTCTCACGTTGCCTTGCCTCTCCGCCGACTATGCATCGGTGGGGCTGTCTGATATTTTAAATAAATATGTCTGTCAGCCAGTCGGTTCACCGGCTCTGTCCGTCGCGACAAGGTGAGTGTCGATGCAGCGTTTTGCCTGCTCACGGATTGCGTCGAGGTCGACCTCGTTAGTCGTCATGTGTCGAGAGGTGGCTCGACGGAGGTCAGCATATTCGAACCGGAGGCTCCGGTCTCACGGACGAGAGAAGCGAGCGAGTAGGCCGGAGAGCAAGCCGACACATCCGCCACTCACTACGGACTGTGGGTTTGGCTGGGGAATAGTTTGAAGAACCACCGCAGTGAACTTTCACGGAGAGATGAACATTGCAGATATCGCCACCGAGGAGTACATCCAGGTGGATATCGACGAGCGACTCGGGAAGGTTCGTTCCATCTTCGAGCGCGAGAACCCGAAAGGCACCATCGTGACCGAAGACGACGAGTACGTCGGTATTCTCGGCGAGCGACAACTGCTCCAGTCACACGTCGAGGACGACGCCAAGGTGCAGGTGATGGTGCGCCGGAACATCCCGCGGGTCGAGCGGACGGACGACGTTCGCGACGTCGCTCGGATGCTCGTCGAGGGCAACACCAAGGTCGCCCCCGTCTTCGAGGGGGGCGAGCTGTGGGGCATCGTCTCCGAGGACGCCATCCTCGAGGCGGTGCTCGACAATCTCGATGTGCTCACCGTCGACCAAATCTACACCGACGAGGTCGTCACAATCACCGAGGACGACAGCCTCGGAAAGGCCATCAACTACCTCCGCGAGCACGGCGTCTCGCGGCTGCCCGTCGTCAACGAAAGCGGCCGACTGACGGGAATGGTGACGACCCACGACATCGCCGACTTCGCCATCCGGACGATGGAGCGACAACACACCGGCGACCGCTCGGGCGACACAGACCGGATGCTCGATCTGCCGGTATACGACCTGATGAACAGCCCCGTCGAAACCATCGACCACGACGACACGGTCGAGGAGGCCGTCGAGCAGATGTTCGAGAACGACTACGCCGGCCTCGTCGTGTCGCCGTCGGGCGACGACACGCTCATCGCCGGCATCCTCACGAAGACGGATGTCCTTCGCGCGCTCACCTACACCGAAGAGGAGAGCATGGACGTCCAGATCACGAACATCAAGCTCATCGACACCATCACCCGGGAAGGCATCGTCGAGGCCATCACCAAGGTGACGGACAAGTACCAGGACATGCAGGTACAGCACGCCCACGTCCGGTTCCACGAGCACAAAGAGAAGCTTCGTGGAACGCCGCTCATCCTCTGTCAGATTCGGCTCCGGACGAACCGCGGGCAGGTGCCCGGCACGGGTGAAGGCTACGGCGCCGAAACCGCCTTCCACGTCGCCCTCGACAAGCTGGAGCGAAACGTGCTCGAACTGAAGGGTGTCCGCGCCGACGAGGAGTACGAGGGACAGGTGCTCCGGAAACTCGGCGAACTGTAGAACCCGCTTTTTCTTCCCGGTCGAGACATATCGTGCCATCCGTGATGACGGGGGGTCGCTCATCGCGGAATGCCTGCGTCGTCGTCCGCTCTCACCCATAAACCAGTGGCGAGAATGAGGTCGCTTCTCGAGCGAACACGGAAATCCAATACATTAAGGCGAACTACTTATCCGTCGATATTATAGACGATTCGCATGAGTGATGGATTCGGTGAGATGGATCGGCGTCGACTGTTGAAAATCGGTAGCTCGATCGGAATCGGGCTTGGGGCAGGTGCAGGTGGCGCGTATTATTACATGTCACAGCCAGCGCTCGCGGTCGAAGGCCTCACTGCCGAAGACGTGACCGTCGATACGGTCGATGGGCAACTCCAACGATTGACCATTGCTCCGACGATGACTGTCGCGTGGAGTGACTACCCCGCGATTAGTGAGGTGGAGTTACAGTTCCGGGCCGAAGGGCCACAGAGTAACGGAACCGTCATCGAATGGAGCAATCAGAGTCCCGACAATGCTACCTCGGATGGGCAAGTCGAATTCGATTTCGACCCCTACCCGATGCTCCAGAAGAACGGCGGCCCGCTGGACGCCTCCTCGTTCGAGCCTGCGGAAGGTGAAGAAAGGTCAGCAGCCGTAACGGTGTTCGTCGACCTCCGACTCATCGATGAGAACGGAGAGGTCGTCGAAGAGGGCCAACCAATAAAGGAAGTGACATATACTGTGGCGGTCACCTACGCAGAGGGACAGGTGACTGTATCGGGGAAACTCAACACCGCCGGGGAATGTATCAAGCTCGACGACTCGATACTTGAGGAGTTCCAATGCCGGGTTAGCTCTTAGCTCATCTGGTCGGTGAACACACCGCCCGCGTCGACCTCAGACGGTCTCTTCGACGCCTTCCAGCCCCGTTTCGGTGATGCGGAATCGAGCCGTCCCACCGGCCGCTTTCGACCGATGTTTTTCGAGCGTCGCGCGACGGTTCCCGGCGCGGAAGCGCTCGATGCGGACGACCACGCCCGACCAGTGGGTCAGGGTGTGACCGCCCAGCGGCCGCGGCCGCGAGGAGTCGGATTCGGGGTCTGCATACACCTGATTCGTGATGACGACCGCGAGGTCATGGCGGCGCGCCAGGGATAGCAGGTGCGTCACCTGCTTTGCGACCGTCCGAAGCGTCTCCCCGGCGTCGTCGTCATCGCGTTCGAGACGGTAGAAGCCGGTCGCGCTGTCGAGGACGATGAGGTCAGCCCGCTCTGCGAGGTCAGCGGCGTCACGAACTGCCTCCTGCTGTTCGGCGAAATTCAGGGCGTCGGTGATGATGACGCGAGAGGCGATGTCATCGATATCGTCGCCGTCGGCTTTGGCGATCGCGAGCTGCTCGAAGCGGTCGATGGAGAGCCCTTCGGTGTCGATGTACAGTGCCGTCCCGCCGGCAGCGGCGACCTCGATGGCCGCCGACAGCGCGAGGTTGGTCTTGCCAGCGGCTGGCGGGCCGTACAGTTGGGTGACCGCCTCGCGCTCGAAGCCACCGCCTAACAGCTCGTCGACCGTCTCACATCCCGTCGGAATCGGCTCGCTCACACAATCCGGTTTGCCGTGTTCGGTTATAAACCTCCGCAGTTCCGGCGGCCGATGGAAGTCGGCATCGGGCTTAAGACCGCAAGCCACGAACCTCCGAACCGTGATAGTCGTCGCCACGGCGGATTTCGAGGTGTACCACGGGGTCGTCGACGAGCTCCGCGACCGTGGCGTCCGGTTCACCACCATCGAGCCCGACGACGAACTGCCGGCGGACGCCCGCGTCGCTATCGTCGGCCCGGAGGACGAACACCCGGCGATACAGACCATCCGCGCCGACCCCGAAGCCCCGCGCCGTGCCGTCGATGAAGCCGTCGCCGTCCTCCGGGGCGAGGGCGGCCGCACCATCGTCGGCGTCGACCCCGGTGACCGCCCCGGTATCGCACTCCTGAACGGCGACACCGTCGTCGCCGCGTTCCAGGTGCCGGCCGAGAAGGCAGCGAGCGTCATTGCACGAGAAATCGAGGATGCCGGCGACCCACTCGTCCGTGTCGGCGACGGCGCACGCCTCCAGGGCGCGAAAATCATCGAGGCCATCAAGGAGGCGCCGGTCGAACTGATCGATGAGACCGGCACGACGCCGTATCTCGGCACCGGCGCCCGCGGCATGGGTGACGTCCTCGCCGCGGTCAACATCGCCCGTCTGGAGGGCGAACGCATCGAAGAGCGCGATATCGAACCGTCTCCGGGTGAAATCCAGCTCATCAAGAACCGCTCTCGGCGGGAAAGCGACAACGACCGAAGCATCAACGAGGAACTGGCTCGCCGGGTCGCACTCGGCGAACTGACGATGGACGAAGCGCTGGCGAAACACCGCCGGGAATCCTGAGCGCTACTCGTTCCGGTATGCAGCCTCGGCGCGCCGGATGATATCGCGAACCGACGTATCGGTGAGGCTGGCGACCTGGACTGCGTCGTCGTACTCGGCACTGACATCGTACACCTCGCCAGCGTCGTCCGCGGCGATTTTGACCGTCACCTCGAACGTCTCACCGTCGAGGTTGAGGTCGACCGTCTCGAAGGAGCGGTCGGCGATCCAACGGTGACCGGCAGCGGCCTCTCGGATGCCGAGGGTGCCCGTCTCCTCGGCGAGGCGCCGAGCGACTGCCTGTGCGTCCTCGGGTCGGACGATGACCTTCACCAGATGCCCGGGGCGGGATTTCTTCATCGTCGCCGGCAGAATCGTCACGTCGCGCGCGCCAGCCTCCACGAGCCGCTCCTGAAGGCTACCCAGCACCTCCGGCGTCGCATCATCGAGGTTCGTCTCCAGCACGCGGATATCGTCGCGGCGGAGCTGTCCCGTCGCTTCGCCGACCATCGCACGCAGGACGTTCGGATACTCCGCGAAGGATTTCGTGCCGGCGCCGTAGCCCGAGGCGTCGAGCGTCATCGGTGGCAAGGAATCGACGCCCTCGGCGAAGTGTGCGAGGATGGCGGCACCGGTCGGCGTCAGCAGTTCCGTCTCCAGCGGCCCGCCTTCGAGATGCCACGAGGCTTCCTCGGCGATGTACGTCACGGCGGGCGTCGGGACGGGATAGCGGCCGTGGCTCATCGACACCTCGCCGCCGCCGGCCGAGACGGGCGTCGTCACGACTCGGTCAGGGTCGAGGTCGTCGAACAGCAGCGCCGCGCCAACGATATCGGCAATTGCGTCGTCGGCGCCGACTTCGTGGAACTGTGTCTCCTCGAGGTCGGTTCCGTGTACCCGCGCTTCGGCTTCGCCGAGGATGCGAAATACAGCCTTCGCGTCCGTCTCGACCGCGTCGGGAAGACCCATCTCAGCCACGAGGTCGCGGCATTCGGTGTAGGTTCGGTTCGGGCCCTGTCCCTCAGCGTGGTCGTGGCTGTGGTCGTGAGTATGGTCGTGGTCATCGCCGTGGTCATGAGTGTGGGCATCGCCGTGGTCATGGGGGTGCCCATGGGAATGGCCGTCTTCAGCAGGCTGGTGCGCGTGGTCGTCATCGACGAGTACGTCCACCGAAGTCGCCCGGATACCGTTTTTCAACACGGTGTCGACCCGATATTCGACATCGAGGGTATCCTCGACGACGGAGAGGCGGTCGGCATCGGCGCCGGCCGCAAGCAGCGCGCCGAGGATCATGTCCCCGCTTGCGCCGGTGCGGCCGTCGAAAGCGAGCGTTTGCATACCCCCGAATCGGTCGCGCGCGGCGAAAAGTGGTGTGGTGTATTCTTTATCAGACGTCCGCACGACGTCGTGGTATGCGCGCTGCAATCTATCAGGCCCCCGGAGAAATCACCGTCGAGGACGTTCCGAAACCCGAAATCGAGGAGCCGACCGACGCCATCGTTCGCGTCACCCACACTGCCGTCTGTGGCTCCGATTTGTGGTTCTACCGCGGCCAGAGCGACCGCGAGGAAGGCTCCCGCGTCGGCCACGAACCGATGGGCATCGTCGAGGCAGTCGGCGACGACGTGCGGTCGGTCGAACCCGGTGACCGCGTCTTCGCGCCGTTCGTCATCAGTTGCGGGTACTGTGAATTCTGCCGGAAGGGACTGCACACCTCCTGTGTCAACGGCGATTCCTGGAACGGCGACAACGGCGGCGCACAGGGCAAGTACGTCCGCTCGCCGCACGCGGATGGCACGCTCGTGCGCGTGCCCGACCGCCACGCCGACGACGAGGAGACGCTCCGGTCGCTGCTCCCGCTGACCGACGTGATGGGCACGGGCCACCACGCCGCGGTCAGCGCGGGCGTCGGCAAGGGCGACACCTGCGTCGTTATCGGCGACGGCGCCGTCGGCCTCTGCGGCGTGCTCGCGGCCCGACGGCTCGGGGCCGAACGCATCATCGCAATGGGGCACCACGAAGACCGACTCGAACTCGCCGAGGAGTTCGGCGCGACCGAGACGGTATCGGCCCGCGGCGAGGAAGCCATCGAGCGCGCGCTCGGCCGCACGTACGGCGGCGCGAATCACGTCATGGAGTGTGTCGGGGCCGCGTCGGCGATGGATACGGCCATCGAGGTGTGTCGCCCCGGCGGCACCATCGGCTACGTCGGCGTTCCCCACGGCGTCACTGCGGAGGGCCTCGACGTCTACTCGATGTTCGGCGAGAACATCGCGTTGCGCGGCGGCATCGCCCCTGTCCGGGCGTACGCCGAGGAGTTGATGGCCGACGTGTTGCAGGGGACGCTCGATCCCTCGCCCATCTTCACGAAGAAGGTCGACCTCGATGGCGTGCCGGAGGGCTACCGAGCGATGGACGAGCGGGACGCAATCAAGGTACTCGTGAAGCCGTAGCCGGGCGCTGACCAGGCGACTCGCCGCGGAGTGGGATTCCGCCACAGAAACCGAACGCAGCAAAAAGCATATCTCCGGCGCGAACTGAGTCTACGTATCAGGATGAACGAGGTTCAACTAGAGGTCGCGAAAGCCTACCCGAACGACTCGGGCCGTGGCATCGCGCGCCTCGATCCCGACACGCTTCTGCACCTGAAGCTGTCGCCGGGCGACATTATCGAAATCGAGGGCGCCGACACTACCGCGGCGAAGGTGTGGCGCGCAGACCGACAGGACTGGAACACCGACACCGTCCGAATCGACGGCTTCACGCGACAGAACGCCGACGTCGGCATCGGCGAGCGCGTGACGATTCGAAAGGCCGAGGCGACGAAAGCCGACAAGCTCGTCCTCGCGCCGCCCGAGGAGGCGTCCGTCCAGTTCGGCTCCGACGCCGCTGGCATGGTCAAACGGCAGATTCTAAAGCGGCCGGTCGTCGAGCGCGACATCGTTCCCGTCATGTCCTCGACGAACCACCCATTCATGCGGTCGCCGGGCCAGGCCATCCCGCTCATCGCGGTCGAAACCGAGCCGGACGGCGTCTGTCTCATCACCGAGGACACCGAGGTCGAACTCCGCGAGGAGCCGATTTCGGGCTTCGAGAAGACCGGTGGGGGAATCACCTACGAGGACATCGGCGGACTCGAAAGCGAGATCCAGCGCGTCCGCGAGATGGTCGAGTTGCCGATGAAACACCCCCAGATTTTCAAGAAACTCGGCATCGAGCCGCCACAGGGGGTGCTGTTGCACGGCCCGCCGGGCACCGGGAAGACCCTGCTCGCGAAAGCCGTCGCAAACGAAACGTCGGCGAGTTTCTTCTCCATCGCCGGCCCGGAAATCATCTCGAAGTATTACGGCGAATCCGAACAGCAACTCCGAGAGATCTTCGAGGACGCAAGCGAGGAGTCGCCGGCCATCATCTTCATCGACGAACTGGACTCCATCGCGCCGAAGCGTGAGGACGTCACCGGCGAGGTCGAACGCCGTGTCGTCGCCCAACTGCTGACGATGATGGACGGCCTCGAATCCCGCGGCCAGGTCATCGTCATCGCGGCGACGAACCGCGTCGACTCGGTCGACCCCGCGCTCCGCCGTCCCGGCCGCTTCGACCGCGAAATCGAGATCGGCGTCCCCGACGAGACCGGCCGCAAGGAAATTCTTCAGATTCACACCCGCGGGATGCCGCTGGCCGACGACGTCAGCCTCGACCACATGGCCGACGAGACGCACGGCTTCGTCGGCGCCGACATCGAGAGCCTGACGAAGGAAGCCGCGATGAAGGCGCTGCGGCGCTACCTCCCCGAGATCGACCTCGACGAGGAGGACATCCCGCCGAGCCTCATCGACCGGATGATAATCAAACGGGGCGACTTCCGCGGCGCGCTCAACGAGGTCAGCCCCTCGGCGATGCGGGAAGTCCTCGTCGAATTGCCGAAGATCTCGTGGGACGATGTCGGCGGCCTGGACGATGCGAAAGGCCAGGTCAAAGAGGCCGTCGAGTGGCCGATGAACTCCCCGGAGAAGTTCGACCGAATGGGTATCGACCCGCCGGCCGGCGTCCTGCTGTATGGGCCGCCCGGAACCGGGAAGACGCTCATGGCGAAGGCCGTCGCAAACGAGACCAACGCCAATTTCATCTCGGTTCGCGGTCCGCAGTTGCTCTCGAAGTGGGTCGGCGAAAGCGAGAAGGCCATCCGGCAGACGTTCCGGAAGGCCCGACAGGTCGCGCCGACCGTCATCTTCTTCGACGAGCTCGATTCGCTGGCTCCGGGCCGGGGCGGGGAAACCGGCTCGAACGTCTCCGAGCGGGTCGTCAACCAACTCCTGACAGAGCTGGACGGCCTCGAAGATATGGACGACGTGATGGTCATCGGCGCGACGAACCGACCGGACATGATCGACCCGGCGCTCATCCGGAGCGGCCGCTTCGACCGCCTCGTCATGATCGGCCAGCCGGACGTCGAGGGTCGCGAACAGATCCTCCGTATCCACACCGGCGACACGCCCATCGGGCCGGACGTCAGCCTCCGAGAGATTGCAGAAATCACTGACGGCTACGTCGGTTCCGACCTCGAATCCATCGCCCGCGAGGCAGCCATCGAGGCGCTCCGGGAGGATGACGAGGCCGACGCCGTCACCATGCAGCACTTCCGGCAGGCGCTCGACTCGGTGCGACCCACCATCACCGACGACATCGAGGAGTATTACGAGCAGATCGAAAACCAGTTCCGCGGTGGCGCCCCCGACGGCCGCCGACAGAGCGGCGGGCGGATCGGGTTTCAATAAACCCACTTTTTGCACACTCCGGCGGTTCGCCGTCGGCGAACACGCCTCCGTGGCAAAAACTTGGGGAAAATATGCGCGCGCTCCTCCCGTCGCGGCCCTTCGGGCCGCGGTAGTCGTCGGGCGCTACGGCGACTCGGCCTTCGGCCTCGTCGCCGCGAACCGCTCGGTCGCTACGCTCCCTCGCGGATGCTACCTGAAATGGATAGATCGGTCGGTACAGGTGATCTATGGATCGGTCAGTACACTAAACCATTCAATCAGAAATCACCAGCGGTATTGATTTACAAGTCTGGATTTAAGAAGTAGTATGGCACCGATAAGTGCTTCTTGGAATGATATTCTAACACTCGTAACATTCATATCTACTATCGTTTTGGCAGGTTACCAGATTCGTTACTATCGGAATCAAAAGCCATCACTACAGATTGTTGAAATTACTGATGCCGAATACAGAGATTTCGATAAGTACACCGAGTACGATTTTACTATTCAACTCAAAAACGACGGCAGAGATCCAGTTTCTATACCTAATGCAAAATTATCTATTCGTGATGAGACGATTGATTTACATAATAAACTGGCACCGAAAAGTTCTCAGAACCAATTGATTCGAGTTGGAGACTTCGACAAAGTAAGGTTAGAGTCGATGGATTCGGATGTTTTCGAAATGTTTGGCGATGGTTCTCTAGTAGAGACAACCAAACCGATCGAAGGGACGGTGTGCTTTGATACCTCTATCGGAAACAAGGAAACTGCTATAACTTTTGAACGGGCAAGTTAACAGCCCCTATTCAAGTTGCAAGCTGAATGGTATGCCTTTTCCTCGCTGTAGTCGGTGAAATAAACCTAGTTTGAAGCATCCGCCTCGGGGGCGTCCGTCAGGTCGCCCCCGAGGCGGTTCCCCCCGCGCGAGCGAAGCGAGCGCGGGTACGACGAGTGACTAACGACGAGCGAAGCGAGGCGGCAGGAATGAGGAGCTATTTTCCCCAAGTTTTTGCCACGGAGGCGTGTTCGCCGACGGCGAACCGCCGGAGTGTGCAAAAAGTGGTAGTTAGTAAATGAGTTCGTCGCTGTTTTCGGTCATGTACAGCGTCCGGGCGGCGATGTTGACCGCGTGGTCGCCCATGCGTTCGAGATCGCGAATGGTGAGAAGCAGCCGGGA
>NZ_JBLGBY010000043.1:0-19449 GCF_047616845.1 Natronomonas sp.
GGACGTGTGGGTTCGACGGCTCGGCTACGACCTCGACTCGTATCGGCAGGCCATCGGCGACGCCCTCGCCGACCTCGGCGCCGCTCCCGACTGAATCGCCCTGCGGTTTTTTACCGTTTCACGCCCCACCCAGTCCATGGACGAAGCGACACTCGCGGCGGTCAACGAACAGCTCGAGCGCGTCGGCGACTACGCCCTCTACGAGGCACTCGGCTCCGTCGACTCCTGGGAGGAGTTCCGCGAACTCCCCTTCCTCACCGGCACGGAGCTAAAGGTCGATTACGACGAGCACGCCCCGGAAGGGTCGCTGTACGACGGCGCCGCGATGATGTGTTTCACGCCGCTCGGTGACGACCTCGCGCCGGTGTTCGACACCGCTGCCGACCTCGAGTGGCAGGCCGAGGCCAACGCCCGCGCCTTCGAGCGCGCCGGCATCGAGGCCGGCGACCGCGTGCTCAACACCTTCGGCTACCACACGTTCGGGACGGGTATCATCATCCAGCGCGGCCTCGAAGCCCTCGGTGCGGAGGTCATCCCGGCCGGCCCCGGCGAATCCGAACAGGCCGCAGCGACCATCGAAACGTACGACGTCGACGCGCTTGTCGGCAACCCATCCTTCGCGCTCAAAATCGGCGAGGCGGGCGGGAGCGTCGACACCTTCCTCGGCGGTGGCGAGCCGTTCACCTCGATCCCCGGGCTCCGTGCCGAGGTCAAGGACGCCCTCGGTGCCGACACAGCTGTCGACTACTTCGGCACGCGCCAGATTCTGCCGGTCGCCGCCGAAACCGAGGCCGAGGACGGCCTCTATCTCCTCGACGACTACGCGCTCATCGAGGTCATCGACCCCGACTCCGGCGAGGTACTGCCGTACGGCGAGCGGGGCGAACTCGTCGTCACGCATCTCAAGAAGGAGGGGTGTCCTCTCGTCCGCTATCGCACCGGCGACCTGACCGAGTGGGAGCGCCGCGACGGCGAAATCGTCCTCCCGAACGGCGTCATCGGCCGGACGGACGGCCGACTGAAGGTGAAAGGCGTCAAACTGTATCCCGAGGCGCTCGGCACCGTGCTCGCGGGCTTCGAAGGCCTTTCCGGCGAGTTCCGACTCGAACTCAGCCGGCCCGAATCGACTGACGAAATCCACCTCATCGTCGAAGGCACCGCCGATATCGAGGAACTGGCCTCGGCGGTCAAAGGCCGGCTGCTCGTCGCCCCCGACGAAATCAACCTCGTCGACGACCTCGAGGAGACGGGCGTCGTCGACGACCGCTACTGAATCCGCCGCCGTCGCTTCTCGCCCGCGAAAGCTCGACGATACGCGTGATTATCGCTCGCCGAGGAATCGGTCTGCAGCGCCGGAGAACAACGCCTCGAACGCCGCATCGGAGAGGTCACGCTCCAGTAGCCCCTCGTGTTCGGCACGGTACTGATGCGGGATGTTCGGGTAATCGGAGCCGTACATGATTCGCCCCGACAGTTCCTCGAACACCGCGTCGTCGACGTCGCTCGGGTCGAACTCCATGTAGTCGCCGACGGCCGTCGACATCGCAAAGCAGGTATCGAGGAAGACGTTGTCGTGGTTCCGCGCGACGTCGATGAATTCGGCCGTCTCGAAGGCGCCCATGTGGGCGGCACACGCCCGGACGTCGGGGTACGATTCGAGGAACGACCGGAAGGCGTCGACGCCGACGTGCGGCGAATCCCGGAACATCGGCGCTGTTCCGGCGTGAAACAGGATTGGTCGGTCGTACTCGGCGGCCAACTCGAAGGCCGGGTCGAGTCGGGGGTCGTCGGGGCCGACCTCCTGGACGGGACACTGGAACTTCAGGCCGCGAGCGCCCGCTTCGAACGCCGCCTCGACAACCGCGCCGACCTCGTCATCGCCGTGGACGGTGGCGAAGGGGAGACACATCTCCGAGTCGGCGGCGCGGTCGAGCACCCAGTCGTTGAGGTCATCGGCGATACCGGGTTTGTGGGCATAGGGTAGCGCACAGTACCGCTCGACGCCGTGCTCGCGGAGATGCGCCTCCATCTGCTCGCGGTCGGTCGGGTGTGGGAACTCCCAGCCGGCGGCGTCGTTGAGCGCGCCACGGATGGCGGTCATCAGACGGTCGGGCATGAGGTGGACGTGGATGTCCGTCGCACCGGAGAGCGTTTCCGTCATGGGGCGAGCTTGTACACCCCCCGTGCCTTCGCGCAGGTGTCGCCGCCGGATTCGACGACGATGTTGACGCGGCCGACCGTCTCGCCGCGGCCGCGCACCTCGGCGAACCCCTCCAGTTCCGCCTCGCCGGCGTGGGTGAGATAATCGACCCGAAGGTCGATAGTTGGGGTGTAGCGGCCGAGCGATCCGACGAACGGCGCCGAACCGGTGAGGTCGGCAAGCGCCGAGATAACGCCGCCGTGGACGGCCGGCACCTCCGGATTGCCGACGAGCGACTTGTCGAACGGCCACCGGGTGTGGGCCGTCTCTTCGGTTGCCGAGACGACTTCGATATCGTTGGCGCGGTGAAACGGCAGGTCGAGCAGTTCCCGCGCCGTCTCTGTCACGTCCGTCATCAGTACGCGTACGGCCAGTTCCGCAGATATTCTTTGAGCTGTCCGAGCGCGGCGAGGACGCCCTTCGGTTCGACGGCCAGCACGATGATGATGATGCTGCCGAAGAACACCGGCACGAGCGCCGTCGCGTTGAGGCCGGTGGCCGCCGAAACGCTCTGCAGGATGTTCCGGAGGACGTCCTGCAACAGCGTCACGACGCCGACGCCGATGAGCGCCCCCCACACGTGCCCCAGCCCGCCGAACAGTAACATGACGTAGTGTTCCAGCGTGAGCGCGAGCGTGAAGTAAGCCGGGCTGATGAAGCCGATATAGAAGGCGTATAGCCCGCCGGAGACGCCGATCATGAAGCCGCCGATGGCGAACGCCAACAGCTTGTTCTTGAAGACGTTGATGCCGAGGACGGCCGCCGCAAGGTCGTTTTCGTGGACGGCGCGGAACGTCCGGCCGATGCCGGTTCGCGAGAGGTTCAACGACAGCATCGCGAAGAAGAGCATCCCGACGAGGCCGATGTAGTAGATGTGCAGGTCGGTGCCCACCTTCCCGATGGGGCCAACGAGGCCGACCTCCGAGGCGATGCGCTGTTGGGAACCGCCGTGAATCCAGTCGGCGCGGCTGTTGTTGAAGAACCACTCGGAGATAAACTGCAACGCGAGCGTCGAGATGGCGATGTAGAACCCCTTGACACGGAACGAGGGCAAACCGAAGGCGACGGCGACGGCTGCAGCGAGGATGCCGCCGACGGTGATGGCCGGAAGGAGGCCGGCGCCGGCACCGAGCATCCGGCTCGTCGCGTATGCACCGATAGCCATGAACGCTCCCTGTGCGAGGACGATCTCGCCCGCGTAGCCGAGGATGACGTTCAGCCCGAGGACGGCGATGGCGAAGATGTACATCCGCGAGAACAACGACAGCGTCCCACCGCCGACAGCGAAGGGGAGCAGGAACGGAATCGGGAGTCCGAAGAGGAGCGCGACTTTCTGGATGCGCCAGCGGAACAGCCCCATCCGGGACGCGTAATCGGTGAAATATTCGCCGGACGGCACGCTACTGCACCTCCTCTGGCCGCGTGCTGTTCGTCGGCGCCACGGGCGATACGGGTTCGGAATCGTGGATGGTGGTGTGGAACATCGTTAGAGCCTCTCTATACGTTCGGTGCCGAACAGGCCGTACGGTTTCACGACGATGACGACGAGCAGGAAGACGAGCGGCAGTATCTGGCCGAAGCCGGGGCCGAAGTCGATGATGGCGCTGCCGCCCTCCAGGTAGTAGGAGCCGAGTTCTTCCAGCAAGCCGACGACGATGGCGCCGATAAAGGCGCCGGGAATCGAGTCGAGGCCGCCGAAGACGACCGCCGCGAAGATGACGATGCCGGTCGTCTCGATGGCGAAGCCGGCCCCGCCCGATGACATCGCGAGCAACATCCCGCCGATGGCGGTGATGCCGATGGAGAGCGCCCACGCCAGGGCGATGGTTCGTTCGATGCTGACGCCGAGTACCATCGCGGCTTGCTCGTCGCTTGCGGACGCCCGAAGGATGCTGCCCGTGACGGTGTACCGGAAGAACAGCATCAGCACGACGACGACGGCGAGCGCCAGCGCGACTGCCAGCGCATACGCCGCCGAGATGGACGTGCCCAGCGGGAGGTCGATACTGAAGCCGAAGGTCAACGCGTCAGGATACGACCGGTAGTTCGGGCCGAGGAGGAACCGGATGAACCCGCTGAAGATGTCGCTGAGCGCCAGCGTGACGATGATGACCGACAGCACGGGCTCGCCGATGAACTGCCGGAAGACGACGCGTTCGAGCAGGATGCCGAGGCCGACCCCGATCAGGATGGTCGCGCCGACGGCCGCAACCGCGGGCAGCGACGTCGACAGCAGCGCCGACGTGCCGAGGATGACAACGCCGTAGGCGCCGACCAGGGCCAACTGCCCCTGTGCGAAGTTGAGGACGCCGGTGACCTTGTAGATGAGCGAAAAGCCCATCGCGACGAGGGCGTACAGCGCACCGAGGCCGACACCGGAGATGATGATGTCGATGAACGTGCTGACGTTGACCATCTACTCCACCTCCACGTTCGCATCGAGCGGTTCATCGACATCGACTACTCGCATGACGCCGCGTTCGTCCGACTCACGTCCGTCCTGGTAGGTGATTGTGACTTCCATCTCGATTTCGTCCTCGCCGGAGTAGATGCCGTCGACGAGTTTCTGGTAGCGGTCGACGACGACCTCCCGTCGTATCTTCCCGGTTCGCGTGAGTTCGCCGTCGTCGGCGTCGAACTCCTTGAACAGGATGACGAACCGCTCTATCGGGTGGTCGAGCTCCGCGTTGGTCTCGGCGACGACCCCCCGGAGCAGCTCAAGGACGGGCTTTTTCTGGGTCAAATCGCGATAGCCCGCATACTGGATGTCCCGCTGGTCGGCCCATTCGGCGACGTTGTCGAACCGGATGTTCAACACCGCCGCAAGCGAGTCGCGGCCATCACCGATGACGAGCGTCTCCTTGACGTAGGGGTTGAACTTCAGCTTCGTCTCGACGCTGATGGGCGCGACGGCGGCCCCATCTTCGAGTTCGAGGACGTCGTCCATCCGGTCGAAGATCTTGACGTGGCCCTCGTCGGTGAGCGCGCCGAAGTCGTCGGTGTGGAGCCACCTTCCGGCAGCGTCGGACGCTCCCGACTCCCCGCTCGCTCCACTCGCGGGGACTTCCTCGATGGCCGATTCGGTTTTCTCCGGCATGCCGTAGTAGCCGGAGGTGACGACGGGGCCGCGAACGAGCAGTTCGCCACCGGGAGTGATGCCGACCTCGACGTTGGGGAACGGCTCGCCCACGGTGTCGACCTGGATGTCGTCGTCGCGGTGCATCGTCACGAATCCACAGACCTCGGATTGGCCCCAAATCTGTTTGAGGGGAACGCCCAGGGCGTGGTAGTACGAGAAGTGGTCTTCACCGAGCGGGCCGCCGCCGGTGTAGACGTTCTTGGCGCGTTTCAGGCCGATCTTGTCAAGAATCGGCCGGTAGGCGACCCAGTAGGAGAGCCAGTGGGCGGCCCGCAGCGTCGCCGGCGGTTCCTCGTCGGCCTTGTCGCCGCTGATGTATTCGGCGTATTTGCGGCCGATGGACATGGCCTTCTCGTAGACGAACCGTTTGAGGCGTGAGGTGTTCTCGATTTTCGCTTTGATATCCGCGACCCACGCCTCGTAGCGATTCGGCGATGAGAAGATGATTTCCGGACCGATTTCCCGGAGGTCTTCGGCCTCGGTTTCGGGCTGTTCGGGGAAGTTCGCCGTCCAGCCGCCGACGAACGCGGCGGCGATGAGTATCATCTGCTCGCCGACCCACGCCATCGGGAGATACGAGAAGTAGTCGGACTCCTTCGGCAATGGGTCGATCTCGATGGCCGCGTTCGCGAGATTGATGAAGTTGAAATGGCTCAACTGCACCCGTTTCGGCATGCCGGTCGTCCCGGAGGTCGGCGGCAACATCGCCGTCGTCTCCGGGTCGATTGCCTGCACCTGCTCGTGCAGATAGTTTTCGCTGACTTCGCCGGTTTCGAGGCGTTCGCGCCCCTGTTCCTCGACGGATGCGTACGAGATGACCTCGGGGTCGGTGTGGTCGTCGTAGCGGAACATCCCCTTCTCATCGCGGTAGATGATGGTATCGAGCGAGGGGACGTCGTCGGCGACGAGGAGGAGTTTGTCGACCATCTCCTGGTCTTCGGCGTAGACGACGGAGGGTTCGAGCAACTCCAGTTGCTTTCGGATGTCGTCAGGGAGCATGTCCTCGTAGTTCGGCGCCGCCATGCCGCCGAGCGACTGGGCGGCCATCCACGACCACAGCTGGTGCGGTCGGTTGTAGCCGATGGTGAACAGCACGTCGCCATCGCCGAAGCCGTACTCCTCGAGACCGAGCGCGAACGCCTCGACGCGCTCGTAATACTCCTCCCAGGTGTACTCCTCCCAGACGCCGTAGCGTTTCCACCGCAAGGCGATGTCGTCGCCGTGCTCCTCGACGTGGTCGAAGAGAATCTCGGGCAGTGCTCGGTCGGAGACGATGGGCACGTCGGCGTCGTCGGGTGCCGACAGGATGCGGTCGACAGTGAGGCTGGACGTGTCGTCGGGCGTCGCTGCCTCGCTGATTTCGTTGGTCGCCATCTCAGTCCACCCCCGTGTACACGCGGGCGACTTCCGGGTCGTCGGTGACCGCGTCGGGCGGGCCGCGTGCGAGGACGCCGCCCTCCTGCATCACGACCATGCGGTCGGAGACGGCGGTGACGACTTCGAGGTCGTGTTCGATCATGACAAGCGTGAGGTCTTCCTGTTCGTGGAGGTCGGTCAGAAACCGGATCATGTCGTACTTCTCGTCGAACGTCAGGCCGCTCATCGCCTCATCCAGAAGGAGGACGTCGGGTTCAAGCGCCAGCGACCGCGCGAGGTCGACCCGTCGACGGACGCCGAGCGGGAGCCCAGATATCGTCGCGTGGCGGTACTCCCACAGCTCCAGGTAATCCAGAATCTCCTCGACGCGGCGCATGTTCTCGGCCTCGGTTCGGCGGCCGGCGCCGTAGAAAAGCAGCGCCGACAGGAGGTTCGGCCGTTCCGTAACCGAGCGTATCGTCATCACGTTCTCGATGACGTCCTCCTCTTCGAACAGCTCGAGTCCCTGAAAGGTGCGCCCCAGGCCGGCTCGGGCGCGGTAGTATTCGGGCGTGTCCGTGACGTTCTCGCCGTCGAGATACACGTCGCCGCCGGAATCGGGTTCGTAAAAGCCGTTGAGGATGTTCAGAAGCGTCGTTTTCCCGGCGCCGTTCGGGCCGACGATGGAGAGCCACTCGCCGGGCTGGACGCCGAGTTCGACGTCGTCGACGGCCGTGACGGAGCCGAACGTTTTCGTGATGTTCCGACAGCCGATGGCCGCCTCTTCGGGGTCGATCGGCGGCCCGCTCCGGAGGGATGCGGTATCGAGGCTCGTGTCGTCGGTCGGTCTGTTCGCATCGTCGGCGCTCATCAGGTCCACCTCTTGCGGATTTTGTAATGGCGGATGTCCGTGTACCGTGAGGTCTCACTGGAGGTGCCGAGATAGAATTCCTTGATCTCCTCGCGTTCGGCCAGCACGTCGGCCGGGTCGTTGAGTTCTATCTGCCCGTTCTCCATCACGTAGCCGTAATCCGCGATGTTGAGCGTCCGCTTTGCGTTCTGGTCGGCGATGATCATCGTGATGTCCTCCTCGCGGTTGATCTCGACGAGCGTCTCGAAGATGTCCTGTACCAGTTTCGGCGCGAGGCCGAGCGAGGGTTCGTCGAGCAACAGTAGTCGTGGCCGGTGGATGAGCGCCCGCGCGATGACGAGCATCTGCTGTTGGCCGCCGCTGGCGTAGCCGGCCTTCAGGTTCAGGATGTCCTTCAACTGCGGGAAGTATTCGAAGGCGATCTCGTAATCGTCCTCATCGAAGCGGAATCGGCGCCCGCCGCGATACAGCCCACAGCGGAGGTTCTCCTCGACCGTGAGGTCTTCGAACACCCGGCGCCCCTCGAGGATGTGCGTGACGCCGCGTGAGACCATCTCGTTGGCGCCGTTGTTCGTCACGTCCTCGCCGTCGTAGAAGACGTGCCCGCGGGAGACCTCGCCCCGCTCGGTGCGACCGATGCCGCTTATCATCTTGAGGATGGTCGATTTTCCGGCGCCGTTCGGCCCGAGCAACGCGACGATGTCGCCTTCCTCGGCAGCCATGGAAACGCCCTGTACTGCCAGGAAATGTCTGTCATAGACGATTTCGACGTTGTCGAGTTCGACCACCGGCGGCTCGTCGGCCGATTCGGCTGACGTCGAGGTCGCGCGTTCGCTCGCCGTCATCAGAGACCGATCCAGTCCTCCCGGCGGGGCAGTTCGACCGTTGTATCGAACTCGAAGCTGCCGTCGGACACCTCGAAGAGCCGGCCGGTCATGGTTGGGCGGCGGTCGTCCTCCATGTAGTTGAACGGCTCCGAGAGGCCCCACATGTTCTCGTCCGTGATGTCGAACATCGACTGCCGGACGTCGGCTCCGCTCGTCGGGTCGCGGTCATTGTCGATGGCGTTCTGCAACCCTTTCAACACCAGAATGGCGTGGATGCAGCCGCGGACGTAGTTGAGGTTCGCCACCTGTGGGTCGTCCATGCTGCGCCCCTCGCGCTCGAAGTTGGCCTCTATCATGTCGGCACCGTCGCCGCCGACGTCAAGTGCGCCCTGGAACGTCCGGAAGGCGTTGACGTATCGGACGCCCTCGAAGTTCTCCGGCGACTCCTGAATCCGGGCTTCGTCGACGGTGTAGGTCAGCCCACACACCGTCACGTCCGGGTACACGTCGTCTTTGTCCGAGAGCAACACCTGCATCGGCCCAGCGGTGTTCTGGTGGATGAGGTAATCGACGCCGGCGTCGCGGGCCTGCCGCAACTGCGTGGTCGCGGAATTCGCGTCAAGCGGGAGATTGATATCATCGGCGACATCCAGCCCGAGCTCGTTGGCGTACTGCTTGCCGCCCTCGACTGGGGCTTTCCCGAACGGGTTGTTCGAGAAGATGAACGCGATCGTCGCCTCGGCGTCGTTGTCGGCGATCCACTTGAGATGAGCTCGCGCCTGACTCGTGTAATCGAGGTTGCCGAAGAAGTTGTACGGCGCCTCCTCGGTCAATAGATTCGCCGAATAGGACGCGGAGACGTAGATGATTTGGTCTTCGGCGACCGACCCGGACAGCGCTTCGGTGTCGGCCGTCCCCCAGCCGATAATCATCGGTGGGTTGGAGCCGGAGGTGTACTGGTCGTACAGCTGTTGGGCCTGGGGCACTTCGTAGGCGTAGTCGCTGTTCGGATGGTCGATAGTTCGCGGCAGAAGGTCGTTCTCGTTGAAATACTTGATCGCGTCGCGCGACCCGATGGCCGTCGGCCGGCCGACGTCGGAGGTGCCACCACTCTCGTCGTACAGCCCTGGCACGGTGATGGCGTTTTCATCGCCGCCGTCTCCACCGGTACAGCCCGCGAGCGACCCAACGGCAATCGTCCCAGCGGTGGCTTTCATGAACCGCCGCCGGCCATGTGAATTGGTGAACTTCCTCATGATACGAACATCACAATGGAAGGCGCCGATTTATGTTTTGCCCTAAAAACAGCCCGCTATACCGCGGTCAAAAAGCCCACCGAGACGCACCAAGATTAAAGCCATCCGTTCAACCATATGTGAGCATGAGCGAAGACTGTGTATTCTGTCACATTCTCGATGGTGAGATTCCTGCCCGCGTCGTGTACGAGGACGACAACGTTCTGGCGTTTCTGGATGCGAACCCGCTTTCGCGCGGGCACACGCTCGTCGTCCCGAAGGCCCACCACGAGCGTATCGACGACCTGCCGACGGCCGACCGCAACGCCGTCTTCGAAACGCTCGGGCGGCTGGCGCCGTCCGTGGAGGCGGCCGTCGACGCCGACGGTGTCAACGTCGGCATGAACGATGGGAAGGCTGCCGGGCAGGAAGTGCCACACGTCCATGGCCACATCGTGCCGCGGTTCGAGGGCGATGGCGGCGGCGCCATCCACTCCATCGTTCGGACGCGACCCGACCTCCCGGACGACGAACTCGACACTATCGCAGCGGGCATCCGCGGAGCGGCCGAGTAGCGCGTTCGGAGCGGCATATTTTTACCGGATAACGAACGCAACTATTCTGTGACAAGCGATACGCTCGCGCTCGTCGGCGCCGCTGGCGGCGTCGGAACGACCCGACTGACGCTCGAATGTGCCACCCTGTTGGCTCGCGACGGCCGTGACGTCGCCGTCCTCGACGCTGCCTACGGGACGCAGGGGCTGGCCGACCGCACAGAGGGCCGCATCGATCCGGACATGACCCAACTCTGTCTCACCGACTCGCCCATCGAGGAGGGGCTCATCGACCGCGACCTCGAGGCGGCTGGCAGACTCGCGGTCTGTCCTGCCCACGCCCCGTTCGAGCGGCTCGCTCGAGCGAAGACGCCCGAAGCCGCCGAGGCGTTCGAAGACCGAATCGCGGAGGCCGCCAGAGCGGTCGATTTCGTCATCGCCGATACGCCGCCGCTTGCGGCGAACCAGGCAGTCGCGGCGGCCACCGCCACCGACCGGACTGCGATTGTCTGTGACGGGGTGCGGGCCGCTGGCGCTATTCCCCGTACAGAAGACCGATTGGCCGATATCGGCGTCGATGAAGCCACGACCGTTCTCACACGAACAGACGACTCCGCGAACGCGGACGTTGCGGTGCCGGCGTTCACGACCGACGGACTGGCTGTCGAAACCGACTCGGATGCACGACGAGCAATCGCGGACGTTCTCGAAGCGACGCTTGACGTGACTGTGACTCTCCCCGACGATGCCGGCCTCCGCTCGAAGCTTCTGGGTTAGAGCCAGTCGTCGACGTTGCTCCGGGCATCCGCGAGCGGATCGGCGGGACGCTCGAGAGACAGCGCGTCCGCAACGGCCGATTCGGCTGCAGCTATCGGCTCGTGTGTCGCGATATACGCCCCAAGTGCGAATTCCTCGTCGCCGACGCCGGCGAGCGTTCGCGCCTCCGTTCGCGATATCTCACCTGCCAGCCAGTCTTCGAGAACCCGTTTCGCGGTCGGCGTCAGCGGGTCGACCGGTTCGCCGAGCAGATACAGCGTTTTCGCAGCTGTCGTCTCCGGCAGTTCCGCCACCGCCGCTGCCCGGCCGACGCTCGCCCCCTCCGCGTACGCCTCGACGAGTGAAGCGGCGGCATCCGGCGAACACGGAAGCGCATCGGCAAGCGGTGCCAACCGCGCCGCAAGCGGCGTCTCGGTGTCGTCCGTCGTCGCGATACCGCGTTCCCGCTGCTCCGTCGTCACCTCCAGCCCCTCCGCGAGGTCTGCCAGCCCCATATCTGCGAGTGCCCCCGCCTTCGTAATTAAATCCAATGGATGGTGCAAAACGACCGCCGGAAACGGCGACGAGAGGGTACCGGTTACCGATACCCTCTCCGCCGAGAGTCGACCAACGTTCCCCAGTGCTCGCTCCGTTTTTAATAGGGAATCCGGGCGCAGTTTCGCATGTGATGAGTGCGAGCACACGAGGCATCTGCCCCGAATGTGAGGGGCGCCTGCGGAGTACCGACACGGAGACCATCTGCGACGAGTGTGGACTGGTCGTTTCCGAGGATACGCTCGACCGCGGCCCGGAGTGGCGGTCGTTCGCGGACGACGACACCAGCCCCGAACGCTGCGGCGCCCCGCTTACACGGTCGCGACACGACAGGGGGCTGTCGACCGAAATCGGCCGTTCGACCCGTCTGAAGGGTCGCAAGCGGCGTCGCATCGCCCGGATGCGACGACAGCACAACCGCGCGCAGATTCGCTCGAAACGAGAGCGCAATCAGGTGTACGGCTTCACCGAGATTCGCCGGCTCGTGGGGCGGCTCGAACTGCCCGACGCCCTACAGGAGCGAGCCTGCGTCCTCTTCGAATCCGCTCAGGAGAACGACCTGCTTCAGGGGCGTTCCATCGAAGGCTTCGCTGCGGCAGCCGTCTATGCGGTCTGCCGTACCGCGGCTGTCTCACGGACGCTCGGAGAGATCGTCGACGTGGCCACGGCCACCGAGGCCGAACTCAAAGTCGCCTACGACGCCCTGAACCGAGATCTCGGACTGCCGACCGGCCCCATCGACCCGGCCGAATATCTCGCCCGGTTCGCATCGAAACTCGACGTGCCACAGCACCTCGAACGCCGCGCTCGAGACCTGGCGACGGACGCCACCGATTCAGGGCTCGTCGCCGGGCGAAACCCAAGCGGCGTCGCGGCGGCCTGCCTGTACACCGTCGCACAGGAGGCGAGCTTCGACCTCACACAGCGTGAAGCCGCCGCCGTCGCGGATGTCTCGGCAGTCACCATCCGGAACACGTATCACGACCTCCGGGAGTGAGCGAGCCGCTGCAACGTTTCTACCGGGATATCGACGGCCAGCAGTCGGCGTTCGAGGTCATCAGGAACGAAAGACAGCCGCGAGCAGAGCCGGCGGTCACGAGCGAGCGCGGCTGCGAGCGATTCGACTTCTGCGAGCCCACCCTCCGCTGTGACAGCGTCGGTCGCGGACGCGAGGTCGTCAACCGCTGCGATTCGCTCGGCTCGGCCGACCCGTGCTTCGACTCGCCGGAGCCACGACTCGACGCCATCCGGTAGCGCTCCAGCAGCCATCGGCTCGGCGGCGACGAGCTCGACCACCGGCGGCTTCGGTGCTTTTGGCGTCGCGAAGCCGAACGGTGTCGTCCCCGGCTCAACCGTCGCTGTCACGCTGCGTTCGTCCCATCCATCAGCCAGCCTGCCATCGGTTCGGGGCAGCCAAACCGCCCCATCGACACGAGGCTCGATGCGAACGCGGTGGGCCTGGTCGGCATGAAGGCATACTTCGACGAACGTCACGCCCCCGCTTCGGATCGTCTCGATGTCGAGCTCGGGCATGGTGGCCCTGGCCGCGTTTTCGAACATAAACTACAGCCGAACGACGGGCGCCGCCAGCCACGACTCGGCGGCCGCGGCGTCCGGGAACCGCCGACAGGCGAGCACGACCGGCGTGTGGACGCGCCCGACGTGGACGACTGCAAGCGCCGCCGTCACCGGGTCGGCAGCCGTGAAGCTGTCCGCGGAACTTCCCGGCACGTCCAGCATCGCCTCGTCGACACGCGGCCGTATCTTCCCGATACACTCTTCCCGCGCCGTCCGTTCGAGGTTCGCGATTCGATCTTCCAGCTGAAGCCGACGCTCACGGGTGTCACGGGCGCTTCGAGCGCGGCCGCGCACCTCAGCCAGCCGCTCTCTGGCAGCCGCGTGTTCCGTTTCCAGTTCCGAGAGCGCTCGAATCGCGTTCTGGTACTCGGCAGCGACACCTTCGTCAGTCGCTTCCTGCATCCGTCCCCGAAGCATCGCAACACGCTCCCGTTTCGCTTCGAGCGTCGACTCCGTCGCCGCGACACGTCGCTTGGCCGCTTCGAGCGAAGCCTCCGGCGTCGACACCTCGAGAGTCTCCAGCCGCTGCCGTGCCGCAGCGAGTTCCTCATCGACGCGCGTCGTCACACCGCGCGAGCGCGCGGCGGAGACGAGCGCGGCACGTCTATCCAGCGTCAGTCCCGGCCCGATGACGCCGACCTGCGCTGTGAGGTTCACAGTTCCCGCTGTTTCAGTTCCGAGGCCGACGGATGTGGCGTATCGACCACGAACTTCGCGTACGCCGTATTCGTGTTCGCTCGGTTCTCGTAGGCTTCGGCAGCGGCACGAACCCCGTCGGGGACGTCCCGAAATTCGTTGAACGGCTCCGTCCGTTCTATCTGTACGTCATCGGCGTGTTTCTCGCAAAGGCGCAATGCGAGAAACGCCCCGTGTTCCGTCTCCTCGAGCAGCGCTGCACGTCCGAACCGTCGTACGATGGTCTCCTCGTGTGTTCGACAGACGTTCCGGAGCGACGTGCGCGCGGCCTGCGAGTACGTCACGACTAACAGCACGGCTGGTTTTTGCTCTACTATTCAGTTTAAAATTACCGAATCAATCGATGCGCTCGACTGTCGGCGCCTCGACATCGGTCAACTCCCGGACGCGTTCGCGGGCCTTTCGCTCAGAGGTCGCGACGACGATGGTGCCCGAACCTGACCGGTACGCCGAGCGGTCACCGTCGAACTCGGTGGCGAAGGTGCGGACGGCTGCTCGCACCCGTCGTTCGCACTCCTCCAGTTCGGTATCTCCCGTCTCGAACTCGGCCAGCGCGTCTTCGATGCGACGAAGTGCAGCGATGCGATCCATCCGTCACACCGACCGCAGGTGACCGCTCTGGGGTTCGTACACTTCGCCTTTCTGTCTGAGTTTGTCGATCTCGTGTTCAGCTTTCGACCGCTCCGTACCCATCTCCTCGGCACGGTCGAGCACCTCCTCGATGGGGGCTCCCTCGTCGTACTCCTGTTGAATCTCGCTGATGAGCGCCTTGATGTCCTTGATGCGGTCGCGCTGGCTCTTCGAGGTGCCCGTCTCGACGATGTCGGCGTCGAACTCCCCTGTCTCGGGGTCGACGCCCACGTCCTTCAGCGAGGACATGACGATATCGACGGCCTTGTCGGCGTCCCGCTTTTCGACGCGGTCGCCCAACCGCATCCGGGCGCTGGCCTCCGAGAGCCGGACGAGCGCCTCCAGTTTCCGCGCCGTGACGGGAACCGCCGACCCTTCGTCGAGTCCCTTCGAGCGGAGGTCGACGTAGAAATCCTCGATGACCGTCTTGGCCTCCTCGGTCATCGTCGGGAACACGTTGCGCTTGGCGAAGGCGATGTACTTCCGCATCAACTCGGGGTCGATAGCTGACTGGACATCCTCGGTCGCCTTCTCGACTTCGTCCTCTGAGAAGTTCGAGGTGGGGTTCTGCTGTTGGTGAGTGTACACTTCGCCAGCGTAGTTCGTCTGGACGACGTGTTCGGCCAGTTCCTTGTCTTTCTCTTGATCCGGTACGTCGGTGATGATGAACATGATATCGAACCGCGAGAGCAGCGCCGGTTCGAGGTCGATTTGCTGGCTGTATTTCTCGTGTTGGTCGAAGCGGCCGTACTTCGGGTTCGCCGCCGCGAGTAACGAACACCGGCTCTTCAGCGTGGCGTTGATGCCGGCCTTGTTGACGCTGATTTGCTGCTGTTCGAGCCCCTCGTGGAGCGCAGAGCGATCCGCGGCATCCATCTTATCGAGTTCGTCGACGGCGGCGACACCCCGGTCGGCCAACACGAGTGCGCCGGCCTCCAACGTCCACTGTTGGCCGTCGGCGAAGTCGTCGCGAACGGCAGCAGCGGTGTTGTGGGTCACGATGCCGTTGCCGACGAAGTTGTGCGTCTCCGGAACCGTCAAATCGAACACTTCCTTGTGGCCGGTATCGACGGCGGCGACGACTTCATCCCAGCGAAGGTCGGCATCGACGGCTTCACGTACGTCCGGTTCCGCCGACCCGAGGTCGATATCATCGAGCATATCGCGTGCCCGCACTCGTCCGGGATTGTCCCCCCGGCTGACGTTCCGGTGATACTCGCCAACCGACCCCTCGACGGTCGCAAGCGCCGAGCCGACGGGGAGCATCTCGCGTTGCTGTCGGCCCTCGTCGACGATGCCTTCGATGGCCGCCTGCTTTTCGGAGATATCGAAACCAATGGCGTCCGCATACCGGTCGACATCCGCCCCGTACATCTCGACGAAGTACTGGACGTGTTTCGACTCGATGCTCCGTCCATCCGCGAGTTCGTAGCTGCCGCGTCGATCCCGTTCGCGAACCGATGCTCGAATGCCGTACGTTTCGAGCAGCAGTTGAACCTGTTGGGCAAGCGGTTCACTAATCGTCGACAGGAGAACGCTCTGCCCACCGTTTTCGCGTGCCGAGACGGAGCCATCGGCGTCCATGAGCCCCCGAAGGAACGCGTCGGCGTGTGCTGCGGTGGTCAGTTCCGGGGCCAACGCGAGCTCCGCTTTCGGCGTCGTCAGTCCCGCATTCGAGAACAACCGCGCGACGGTCGCACTATTGAACCGGACACAGGGAACCCTGTCGTCTTGATACTCGATGTCCGGTCGCTTGTCGAACTTCGCCTCGAAGATGTTAGCAGCCCGGTTGAGTACCGCCTCGTCGCCGTTGGAGATGCGAACTTGCCCCCGATTTTCTCCGCGTCGGTTCAGCGAAATATCGCCATCGCCGAATACGAGACCCAACAGGTACATGAGATCCTCGTCGAACGTCTCGGGAAGTGTGATACTGCCGCCGTTGAGCATCAACCGCTCGAACTGAACGTCCTCGCGGGTCGCTCCGACGGCCTCGAGCATTCGATCCAGCTTCTCCACGGGGACGTGGCGATTCTTGAGGTGGAGATAGATGAAATCCTCCGAGAGTTCCAGTTCCGCTGCCGCGTCCCTGAGTGTCCCGAACTCCTCCTGAAGCGCCTCGCGGAGGAAGACGACGGAGGCGTCGGTCAGTTCGACGTTCTCCGTGGAACGCTCGAGAAACTCCCGAACGGACACCTCCGAGCGGTCGAGTTCCCCGTATCGCGGTATGGCGACGTAATCGCCGGCTTCGATGTCCGATATTTCCCGCCACTCGACTCCGTCGGATCCGCACGTCAACACCGGCGTGTTCACCGAAGCTTCGAGTTCCTTTCCGTCGCTCGTCTCGATTCGGCGACACGGCTTCTCCGGCATTCGCCACGCGTGAGAGGTGGTGAATTCGGTCATCTCCCCCGAGTTCCGGTCGAACGTCTGTACGTCGACGGCCTTCGGGGAGGCTGTCTCCTCGCGGACAGGGTTGGGAAGCTCTTCAGTAACGAGGTCTCGAATCCGCTGGAATCCGCTGTTGGTGTGAACCACCGTATCGCCGGTGACACACAGCCCGGCCGCGGAACTGCTCTTCCCCGAGGTCGAGACTGCCCGCGGAGCGATGTTCTTGACGTACTGAATCAGCTGGGATTTCCCGGTTCCGGGGTCGCCCATCAGCAGGATGTGGATGTCCCCCCGAACCCGGGAGTCGTTTGGGAGGTTCTTCGTGACGCCGGCGAACAACTGGAGGATGATGGCAAGCTTCTCTTGTTCGTAGCCGTGAATAGAGGGTGCCATCGAGTCGATGAACTGCTGTTCGATGTCCGCCTGTTCTGAGAGGGCGTAGATCTCTTTCTTGTCTTGGTCGGTGATGTTCATCTCCTCGAACTCCTCGTCTTCGATTTCGACGGAGATGCCGCTCATGTACACGTCGAAGATGGGCGTCTTGCTCTGGTTTTGTTCCTGTTGGTCGAGGTGGATAATACCGATGACGCGGACGTGGTCGCCGGGCGTCACTTTCCCGGTGATGTCGTCTTCGATGTTCACGTCGATGCTCTGTGGCGTTTCGCCGCCGCGGAGGCCTTCGGGAGATTCCTGTACCCGGAGTTTCTGTGCGTCGACGAACTCCGATTGGTCGAAATTGATGTCGAAGGGGCCCTGCCGTTCACAGCCTTGGCATTCGTGGGGTTCGTGGAACTCCCCGGAGGTTTGCGGAATCCTGGTGAGCGTCCCGCAGCGCTGGCATTCGAAGGCAGCTTCGGTTATCTTCGGCCGAACGTCGGTCGCTTTGCGGATGATACCGGTGACGGAGACGAGTTGGCCGCGGTGGCGCGCGCGGATGTCGCGGATGCCCGTCGTCTTCTGGAGGTTCTCGACGCGGATGTGGGCCTGCCCGAGTTTCACGTCGACCGGAAGGTCGTACAGGCGGAGCGCCTCCTCGGCGTAATCGCGCATCTGCTCGGGCTGGGCGATAAAATCGTCCGCAAGGTCGGGGTCGAACCGATAGAGGTCGTCCCAATCGACGTACAGCGAGCGCTGTTCGTTCGGGTACTTCTGGGCGAGTTCCCCGATTTCGTTGCGATAGTAATCGCGGTAGAACTGCTCGAACTTGTCGATGACTTCCGTGTTCTCCGCGCGCGCCATGAGGGTACTGAGAGTTGGCGCGCCACCGGATAAGAACTTTGCCAACCGGGGTGAAAGTGGACGGTTAGTTGTCAGCCCCGCCGCGGCCGACCCGAAGCACTTCCTCGCCGTCGACTTCCCGCACCTGCTGGCCGAACAGCGCGTTCGTCATCACGAGATGGCCGAAGTACGTCGCCGCGTAGTCGCACATCCCGAACGGATGGAGGTTCGATTGTCTCGCCGGCGGCAGCAGGCTCCCGATGAGCTGTATCGTGCCGTCACCGACCTCGATGGTGCCAACGATGATGTCGCCGCCGGTCGTCCCGGCGACGGTACCGCCCGCGCTTTCGAAGGCCGCGCTGTCGCCGCGGAGAGCCGCACGAACTGCCGCCGGGAAATCGGCGACCCGTCGAAAGGATTGTCGGACATACTGTGTGCTCTACCGATCGCACTCGGTGTTCCCTACAAAACCTTCTGACAAAGCCGTCCAAACGGCTACGGCGGCCATCGCTCGTCGAAAGCGTAGTCGGCTGCCCAGTTCATATCTTCGTGCCGCTGTTTCGGCGTCTCGACCCGAATCGACATGTTGGCGTCTACTTCATCCTCCCAGACCAGAAACAGGCGCTCGATGTCGTGGGAGTAGACGACGAAACAATCGATTCCATCGCTGTACGGTTTGTAGCTGTTCCCGTCCGCGTTCGTATGCTGGCTGTTCCCTTTGAACTGCACGACGCCTCCGTTTCTCCAGCCGGTTTTTATCTGTGCGCGAAATAGCTGTCCGCTCGGTGCCTCGATGACTGCATCGTATCGTTCGTTATCTCCAAACGGGAGAGATACCGGTATCTCGCGTCGTTTGAGTTCGGTTATAACCGTTGCCTCTGTCAAATCGCCCTTCCTGTGTGGCTCCATCTCTGAGCGGCATTGCTCCCGATTTCGAATAAAAACGTTAGCACGGGCGAAAAAAGGCCGAACTACTCGAAAGACGCCTCCGCAAAGCCGGAAAATCGAAATGGGATCGCCCGGATTTGAACCGGGGTCTACGGCACCCAAGGCCGCAAGTATACCAAGCTAACCCACGATCCCGTACCAGGCCATACCTCCTGCCTGCGTGAAAACGTTTCGTTCCGGGCCCCAAGGGATATACAGTCACGCCGAGAATCGCGCTGCATGGTTACAACGACCGAAATCGCCCTGCTGGTGTTGGTACTGGCGCTTCTGTTCGGCGCCTTCCGGATCATCAAGGCGGTCAAACCGCTCGTCGTCAACGCGATCGTCGGCGTCATCATCCTGTTCATCGCGAACTTCGTCGGCCTCGGGGTGGAGATATCGGCCGTGGCGGTGTTGGTCTGTGCAGTCGGCGGGGTTCCCGGCGCACTGCTCGTCATCATCCTCGCGTATCTGGACATCGCCTTCGTGGCGACGATGGCGCCGCTGGGCGCGATGGCG
>NZ_JBLGBY010000044.1:0-19219 GCF_047616845.1 Natronomonas sp.
CAGAAACGGCGATGGTGACAGGGAGTACCCCCGCCAGGTGAACCACTGCGTCACGCCGATGTCCATCGACCCAACGCATCTCATCGATTCGGAGGCTGCCGTCTCAAGATTGCGCCTCAACTATTAGGCGCTCAGCGGGCCAGGTCGACGCCGAGGTCGTAGAGGACGTCGAAGAAATCCGGGAAGGAAACGTCGACGTGTTCGGCGCCCTCGATGGTCGTCTCACCGTCAGCGACGAGCGCCGCGATGGACAGCGCCATGATGATACGGTGGTCGTCATAGCCGTCGACGGTCGCGCCTTCAAGGTTGCCGTCGTTGATGACGAGTTCGTCGTCGTGTTCGACGACGTCGATGCCCATCTTCTCGAGTTCGGTCGCCATCGCAGCCACGCGGTCGGTCTCTTTCAGTCGGACGTGCTCGCAGTCGGTGATGCGCGTGGTTCCGTCGGCGACCGCCCCGAGCACCGCGATGGTCGGGAGCAGGTCGGGCGTGTCCGCGACGCCGACTTCGATGCCCGCGAGGTCGGATTTTCCCACCGTGATGGCGCCGTCTTTTCGGTTCCACTCTATGTCGGCGCCCATCCGTTCGAGGATGGAGACGATAGCCGAATCGCCCTGGGCGCTGGGATATGCGCCCTCGACGATAAGTTCCTCATCGGACGCGAGCGCGCCAGCAGCGAGCAGATACGACATCGACGAAAAGTCGCCGGGGACGTGGTACTCGCCGTCTCCGGGCTCGTACGACTGGCCGCCGGCGACGCGGAAACCGTCAGCCCCTGACGCACGCACGTCCGAGTCATCGCCGCCGATAACCTCGGCCTCGATGCCGAAATCGTCCAACACCTCGAGCGTGATATCGACGTACGGGGCGGATTTGAGCTCGGTCGTGAGGTCGATCTCGACACCGCCCTCGGTCACGGCCCCGGCCATGAGCAGTCCCGTGATGTACTGCGAGGAGACGTCGCCACGGATGTTCAAATCACCGCCGCGGATGTCGCCACCGACGATGAGCGGCGCCTGGCCGTTGCTCCGGGTCGATTCGGCGCGTGCGCCGAGCTGTTTCAGCGCGTCCAAAAGCGGCCCCTGGGGTCGCGTTCGGAGCGAGGCGTCGCCGGTGAGCACGGCGAGGCCATCGACAAGTGCTCCGGTCGCCGTCGTCAGTCGCATCGTCGTTCCGCTGTTGGCACACGAGATGACGTCGCCGGGCGTCTCGGGGTCGCCGTCGAAGCCGACGATTTCGAGGTCGTCAGCTCGTGGGTCGCTACGCTCCCCACTCGTCCGTTCCGTGCCGCGTGGCGGCACGCGCTCGACCGAGCCACCGTAGGCCTCCACCGCGCGGGCCGTCGCGCGCGTGTCGGCGCTCGAAAGCGGGTTACACACCAGCGCTCCGCCGGCGTAGCCGGCCGCGAGGATGGCTCTGTGCGTGTAGCTCTTCGAGGGCGGTGCGCGCGCGGTGCCGCGTACCCGTGACGGTGAGATGCGAACGTCCATACCGATGGCTCGTAGCCCCTCGAAAAGAGGATACCGGCTGGGGCGCCCGCCGTCGTCAACGCTTTGTGAGTGCCGGCCCGCCGTCTGATATGGAACCTGACCTCTCGGAACTCGACGCCTTCCTCGAGGCGGAAGCCGCCGACGGCTACCTCATCGAAGCCGACGGCGAGGACTCAGACCAGCGGTATCTCTCCGGATTCACCGCCCCCGACCCCTTCGTCACGCTGTACACCGGCGAGACGCACCTGCTCGTCTCGGCGCTCGAATACGGCCGCGCGAACCGGAACGCCCGCGCGGACAGCGTCGAACGCCATTCAGAATACGACCACCACGACAACATCGAAGAATACGGCCAGACCGAAGGCGGCCATCGGACGCTCGCGGCGTTTCTCGATGCCCACGACATCGAGTCGGTCGCTGCGCCGACCGACTTCTCCCTCGGCACCGCCGACGGGCTTCGCGACCTCGGTGTCACCGTCGACGCCGATTACGACAGCGTCATCGAATCCATCCGCGCAACGAAAGCCGACGAGGAAATCGAGCATATCCGCAAAGTCCAGGCCGTGAACGAGGCAGCGATGGGGCGCGCCGAGGAACTGCTCGCGGCTGCCGATGTCGAAGACGGCACGCTCGTCCACGACGGCGAACCGCTCACCTCCGAGCGCGTCAAACAGGAAATCGAAATCGAGCTGCTCCGCCACGGCTGTGCGCTCGATGAAACCATCGTCGCCTGCGGTGCCGACGCGGCCGACCCCCACGACCGCGGCTCCGGCCCGCTCGTAGCCGACGAGGCCATCATCATCGACATCTTCCCGCGCTCGAAGGAGACGGGCTACTACGCCGACATGACCCGGACGTTCTGCGTCGGCGAGCCCACCGAGACGATTCGGGAGTGGTACGACCTGACGCTCGAAGCCCAGGAGGCAGCCCTCGACGCTATCGAGGCTGGCGTCACTGGCAGCGAGGTACACAGCGCAGTCTGTGATATCTACGAGGATGCCGGGCTCCCGACGCTGCGGGCCGACGAGTCGACGGAGACGGGCTTCATCCACACCACCGGCCACGGTGTCGGACTCGACATCCACGAGTATCCCCGCATCTCCGAGCAGGATAACGAACTGCAGGCCGGACACGTCGTCACCGTGGAACCCGGCCTCTACGACCCCGAGGTCGGCGGCGTCCGCATCGAAGACCTCGTCGTCGTGACCGAGAACGGCCACGAGAACCTCACCGACTACGAGAAATCGTTCGTCGTTCAGTAGCCGTCAGACCCGCTCTGACGGCGACGATTCGACCGCGCATATATATGTTCACACGGTATCGTGCGGTGTACGTTAACGGACGAATAAATGGATGCCTCACGATGGTCGGAGTATGTCGAGCAGTGACGAGAGACAGCACGGCCTGGCCGTCTGTGATGACTGTGAGTCGGTACAGCCGGTCGAAGTACGGTCGGGCGGGGAAATCCGAAGCATCGGGAACCCAAATTGCAACTGCGGCAACAACAATTTCCGGCTTCTCGAGTAGGCTCCGGTAAGGTACAAAAGCGGCCGCCGCCTACGGATCGATGGCGGCGATGATGAGGCTCGTACCCCCGCTCCGAGCCCCTTGTGACGACGCGTACTCCTGAGCCGCCAACCACTCGTACTTGGCGTTCTCGCGGCCGTTTTCAGTCGCCAGTGAATACTTCGTCCGGCCGGATGCGGAGGATGACGCGCTCGCTCACGATTTCGTTCGGATACTCGACTGGAATCGTCGGCATACACACTCCATCAGTTCGACGCCAGTTAGTCGTATCGCGACCTGCCACCTCAGAATACGAACGGCTTTTCCCGGAGGCGGGAAAACCGGATTGTATGCAACTGCTCGTCGTCGGGGCGGGAGAGATGGGCCGGTGGTTCGCCCGTCACAGCGGCGCCGACAGCGTCGCCTTCGCCGACCGCGAGGCGACCGTCGCACGCGAAGCCGCTGCCGAACGGGACGACGCACAGGCCGTTCCGCTGGGCACCGACGAGTCCTTCGACGTCGTCTGTCTCGCCGTGCCGATGACCGCGATTCCGGGCGCCGTGGCCGAACACGCTCCGAAAGCGACCGAAGCCATCGTCGATGTCTCCGGGGAAATGCGGGATTCCATCGCGGCGCTGCGTGAACACGCCGACGACCGCGAGCGGGCGAGTTTCCACCCGCTGTTTTCGGCGTCGAACGCGCCGGGGAACATCCCCGTCGTCGTCGACCGCGAGGGGCCGGTTATTGAAGGCATCAAAGCGACGCTTTCGCACGCGGGCAACAAGGTGTTCGAGACGACGCCCGAGGAACACGACCGGGCGATGGAGACGGTGCAGACAAAAGCCCACACGGCCGTGCTGGCGTATGCCTTGGCGGACGCCGACGACGTCGACCCACGATTCCACACGACGCTTTCGGCACCGCTCGAGGAGCTGGTCGAGCAGGTCGTCGACAACACACCCGAGGTGTATGCCGAGATTCAGGCCCGGTTCGAGGGGAGTGACGAGGTCGCCGAGGCAGCCCGCGCTCTGTCCGACGCCGACCATGAGACGTTCATCGACCTCTACGGGGAAGCCGGCCGATGAGCGAAACCGACGGGATTCTCGACGCCGCTCGCTACCTTCGGAACGTCCGTCCCGTCGACCCCGACGAGATATACGAATACGTCGAAAGCCAGCCACATCCGGCGGTCGTCAAGCAGACACTTCGGGAACACGCCTTCGAGTTGGGGCTCCGCGAACGCGAGGACGGAACCTTCGTCCCCGTCGAGGAGGGCCCGGTGTCGACGACGTTCAGGGGCGTCGAGCGGTTCCCCGAGACGTATGCCCGACAGTTCGAAGACCTGCTCGTCGAGCGGTTCGGCCCCGGCTGGCCCGAGAGTGACAGCGGCGACCGACTCCGCGAGAGAATCGACCGCCTGAAAGCCGAATACTTCGCCGATACGTCGGTCGAGTACGACGCCGACACGGCGCTGGCTTATGGACTGTACCATCTGCCGGATTACTACGCGGCGATTCAGTACGTCCTCGATGACCTCACGGAAGACGGCCTGCTCCCGCGGCAGCTCCGCGTCCTCGAAGTCGGCGCTGGCACGGGTGGGCCCGCGCTCGGTCTCCACGATCACCTCCCCGAAGAGACGCTCGTTGAGTACGACGCAGTCGAGCCGAGCGCGGCAGCCGACGTGCTCGAACACATGCTGGACGAAACGCGGCCGAGTTTCCACACGACGATTCACCGAGAGACGGCCGAGGCGTTCGACCCCGAGACGGAGTACGACCTCGTTGTCTTCGCGAACGTGTTCGCCGAACTGGACGACCCGGTCGCGGTCGCCGAACGGTATCTCGACGCACTGGCCGACGACGGCACGATGCTCGCGCTGTCCCCCGCAGAAGAGCGAACGGCGACCCGACTCCGGACGGTCGAGCGCGACCTGCTCGACCGGCGCGAGGATGCCACCGTGTACGCGCCGACGATACGGCTGTGGCCCGACGAGGAGCCGACCGACCGCGGCTGGACGTTCCGCCGTGAGCCGGATATTGAGGTGCCGGCTTTCCAGCGCCGTCTCGACCGCGCATCCGAGCGCGGAGAAGACTCGGCTGGCGGCGACGGCACCTACACCAACACGGACGTGCAGTTCGCCTACCTCCTCGTGCGGACGGACGGCAAACGCGCAATCGAATACGAACCGAACCCCGAGCGCGTGGCCAAGATGGCCGAGATGGACGAGCACGTCACCGACCGCATCGATCTCGACGCGTTGAAGCTGTCGCCGAATCTCACCGAGGAGGGCAATCCGCTGTTCAAGATCAGCGACGGCTCGGAATCGGTCGACCACTACGCCGTCCTCACGCGGGAATCAGCCCTGAACGAGCCGCTCCAGCGGGCCCCCTACGGTTCCCTGCTCCACTTCGAGAACGTGCTCGTGCTCTGGAACGACGACGAGGAGGCATACAATCTCGTCGTCGATGCCGAAACCGTCGTCGACAGGATGGCCTAACCGAACGGCGCCCCAGACGGCCGTGTGCGGTGAATTTTTGCGATACCGGCACCCACCACGAGTATGGATATTCTCCTCACGAACGACGACGGCATCGACGCCGTCGGCATCCGGGCGCTGCACGACGCCCTCGAGGATGTCGCTACCGTGACGGTTGTCGCCCCCGCCAGCGACCAAAGCGCCGTCGGGCGACAGCTTTCTCGTCGCGTCGACTTCCACGACCACGAACTCGGCTACGCGGTCGAAGGGACACCGACCGACTGCGTGCTCGCCGGCCTCGGTGCGCTCGACCTCGACCCCGACCTCGTCGTCGCGGGCTGCAATCGCGGCGCCAACCTCGGTGAGTACGTTCTCGGCCGCTCGGGGACAGTGTCGGCGGCCGTCGAGGCGGCCTTCTTCGGTGTGCCCGCCATCGCTGCCTCGGTGTATTTCCCCACGGACGAGGTCGACTTCGAAACGTGGACGCCCGACCCCGAGGATTTCGACGAGGCCACCGGAGCGGTTCGGTATCTCGTCGAACACGCACCCAGCGTCGGCGTCTTCGAGCACGCCGACTACCTCAACGTCAACGCGCCGGTGCCGCCCAAAGAAGGCACTGCCGAGATGGAGATCACGCGCCCCTCACACGTCTACGAGATGGACGCCGAACGCGACGGCGACGCCGTGAGAATATACGACAAGATATGGGAACGGATGGCAAGCGGAGATATCCCCGACCCGGTAGGAAGCGACCGCCGCGCCGTCGTCGAAGGCCGAATCAGCGTCTCGCCGCTTACGGCACCGCATACGACGACCGACCACGAGGCCCTCGACGGCCTCGCAGAAGCCTACACCGAGTAGGCGTCAGTCGTCCGCCCGTGGCTTGTTTTTGGCCGACGTCTGGCCGCTTTTACCGGGTGATTTCTCCCCTGCCACCGGCAGCGAGAGCGTTCCCTCGCCGTGGAGCAGTCGGGCCCCCGCCGACTCCCGGGAGGCGTAGAAGCCGGCATCCGTCGTCGCGATGACGAGCTTCAACTGGTCGCCGGCGGCGAGTTGTCGCTGCAGCGCGACCATTTCTTGGGTGACCTCTCTAGTTTGGGTGCCTTCGAGCCGGAACGGCGTCACCTGGTCGTGGATGAGCGTCTCCTCGCCGTCCTCGACGTGGTAGAGCTTCGCGAACAGCTTCGTCTCGGTGCCGATGGGCTGGATGGGGAGCGTGAGTTCGGGCGACCCGAGCAGTTCGACATCCTCCGTGATGTCGAAGGCGAACTCCGCGGCGGTCGCACCCGGCGCAGCGTCGTCGTTCCGCGGTGCCACCTGACTCGATGACGTCGCCTCGCCACTGTTGAGCACCACGGTCTGTTCGCCGGTGCCGGCTCGCTGGCCGCCGGTGCCGGCCAAATCGAGGTCACGGCTCGGTTCGGGGATGCTGTCCGTCGTCTTGAACACTTCAGACTGGATGTCGTAGTAGGTCACCGGCGGAAGGTCGGCGTTGCCCTTCCGCTTGACGTGGTCGTCCATCCAATCGAGGGCGAACCCGTCGATGATGGCCTGGGTGTCCGCGTCGGGCGTCGCTCCGAAGAGGGTGTGGGCGCCCTCGAAGAGCACGAGGCGGCTCTCGACACCGCGTTCCCGGAGCCCATCGTAGTTCCAGATGGCCTCATCTGGCGTGAACAGCACGTCGTTGAGTCCGGAGATGAAGAGCGCCGGTGGGCTGTTCTTCCCGAGTTCGTCGAGCTTCGAGACGGCCGAGCGAGTCTTGAAGTAGGCCTCGTGCCGATCCGCGAGTTCGTTTCGGGCCGTCGACTCGGCGTAAATCTCGGTGAGCCGCGGTGTCATCCCAGTGGTGTCGTTCAACTGGGGGCGTTCCTGCCCCGAAGTGAGACCGAGCGATCCGGTGGTACCGACCGCATACAGCAGGCTCGTCCAGCCACGCTTGATGACGTCGTCGGGGCCCAGTGAGTGCGAGAGGTCGTGCCACGCCCACCGGGGGATAATCGCGTCGAGTCGGTCGTCGACGGCCGCGGTGTTGAGCTGGATGCCGCCGGCATACGAGAGCCCGTCCATGCCGATACGCGGGTTGTCCTCACTGTCGGTGAGCACCTCGTCGCGGCGGGCCAGCCATGTGATGAGATGCTGGGCGTCGTTGACCTCATTCGGGCCGTCGATACCGACCTGGCCATCCGAATCGCCGAAGCCACGGGAATCGTACGTCAGGACGACGTAGCCGTGACTGGCGTAGATGTCCGACGTTCGCTGGACGGCAGCGGCGTTTCGGTCGTTGCCCCAGCCGTGGGTACTCAACACTGCTGGCGATGGCCCGTCGTTATCGGGAAGATACAGCGTCGCCGCGAGTTCGGTACCGTCCCAGGATTCGATTCGGAGGTCTTCGGTCGTGTAGCCATGTTCACCTGCGCTCGAAAGCCCCGCGAAGCCGCCGGCCACTGCGATACCGGCTGCCCCTGCGAGGAACGTTCGCCTGCTCGTCTGGCGTGACATACTCGCACATTCGGACACGAACCGAAGGTCGTACTGCCGCGCATGTCCCCCGTTTTAAACTCGTGGGATGATGGGTGAATATCACAGCAAGCTGAACCCGACGGCCTGCTCGAAGAGGAGCACGCCGCCGACCGCGATACCGAACAGGCCGGCCAGCACCCGCAGATACGCCGATATCGCCGTCCCCATCGTTCGCCCCCAGAGTATCGAGACGGTCGTCATGGTGGCGATGGAAAGCAAACTGAACGCGGCGAGAAAGAGCACCGCAGCGTCGACGGATGGAGCCGACGAGACGAGGAGAACGACCAGCGCGCCGCTGCCAGCAAAGCCGTGAATGAGGCCGACGAGGAACGATTCGCCGTCGAGGTGAAAATGTGTCCAGCCGACGGAGAGCGACCCGAGCGTCAGATGAGCGTGCAGCCCGGTTCCGTGGACGTGGCTCGTATGTGTCGTTCCGCGACTGACGGCCCACAGCATTCGCGCGCCGAGACCGAGCAGGACGATGCCGACGATGACCTCGAAGAAGGCCGCGACTGCGTCGGGAACACGGATGCCGAGGCCGACGAGAAGCAGCCCGAGGACGATGATGGGTAGCGAGTGGCCCAGTCCCCACGAGGCGCCGACCGAACCGAGCCGCCCGTCTCCCTCGTCGACGAGCGTCGCCACGGCTGCAAGGTGGTCGGCCTCAACTGCGTGTCGGACGCCGAGTGCGGCGCCCGCCGCCGCTACTGTGATGGCGGACATACCGCCTGGTTCGAGCGGTGGAGTATAGTCGATTCGGAGTCCCGGCAGCGACGGGCAAGTGTTCGAACGGCCATCAACCGTTTATACTCTCGTCGAAGAGTAACAGACGATGAAACAGTCACACTGCGAGCAGACAGTAGCGACCGATATCGACGCGCAATCTTCGGGGGCTGATTCGGCATGAGGCGGCGCAAGTTCGTCGTCTCGACCGCGGGTATCGGAACGGCACTGCTGGCTGGCTGTACGGGCGGCGACGGCACGCCGGACAACGGCGGCGGTGGCGGTGGTGGCGGGACGGCACTCGGCACGTTCCGACTGCTCATCAGCGACCGGCCCGCAGACATCGATGATTTCGACTCGCTCGACGTGACGCTCTCGAAGGCGCGCGTTTTCAAGGGCGATGACGAGGACGAGGAGACGGAGACGACCGAAGAAACCGAAACCACTGAAGGAACCGAGACAGCCGAAGGAACTGAGACAGCCGAGCAGACAGAAGCCGAGGAAACGCCGACGCCGGAACCGACCGACACCCCTGAGGAGACGGAGACCACGGAAACTGACGATGGAGATGAGGATGACACCGAAGAGCGTGGCTTCACCGAGTTCAACATCGACGACGAGACAGTCGACCTGACGGAAGTCGTCGGTGAGAAGGCGCTTCCGGTACTGGAAGGCGAACTCGAAGCGGGCACCTACTCCAAGATAGAACTCTACGCCTCGGACGTAGCGGGCGTGGTCAACGGCGAGAACGTCGACGTGAAGATTCCGAGCGGGAAACTCAAAATCGTCAAGCCGTTCGAGGTCACGGAGGGCGGCGAAGTGAGCTTCGTCTTCGACATCAACGTGGTCAAGAAGGGGTCGAACGGCTACAACCTCCTGCCCGTCATCGGAAAAAGCGGCGTCGCCGGCGAGGATGTCGAAGTCGAGGAGGTCGAGAACGGTGACGGTGAAGAGGAATCGACCGAGACTGAATCGACCGAGACTGAATCGACTGAAACCGACGGGGAATCGACGGCGACTCCCGAGGAGACCGAACAGTCCGGACAGAACGAAACGTCCGGCAACGAAAGCAGCGCGTAACGCAACTATCGTTTCTACGTAACCAGATTTGTACGTGTGAACGCTCGTCGTTACCGTACACTCCCAGTACACGGTAGTCCTTGCCGGCTCGTATGCGCGTTCCGCGCTCGGTCTATTTCGTGGCCATCACGAAACCGATGAACAGCCCCGGCGCTCGTAACGTACATCGGTTACACCCAGATGCAAATCATTAAATCCCTCCCGTCCAACCGATGTTTCCATGACGATACATCGACGAGAGTTCCTTGCAGCGCTCGGTGCGGGTACCACAGCAGGACTGGCCGGCTGTTCACGGGCGTTCGGAGAGGAAGAATCACAACCTGGTGTCGTCGGAGAGACGCTCACGCTGACGACGACGACGAGCACGTACGACACCGGCCTGCTCGCGGAGTTGCACGCGCCGTTCGAGGAGCAGTACGGGGTTACCGTCGACGCCGTCGCCCAGGGTACCGGCGCGGCGCTTGAGACGGCGCGGAACGGCGATTCTGACGTGGTGATGGTACACGCCCGCTCGTTGGAGGACGACTTCATGCGGGAGGGCTACGGCGTGAATCGTCGTGACCTCATGTTCAACGACTTCGTCATCGTCGGGCCGTCGTCCGACCCCGCCGGAATCGAGGGGCTGGACTCGGCGACCGAGGCGTTCGCGACCATCGCCGACGAGCAAGCCCCGTTCGTCTCCCGTGGCGACAACTCCGGGACGCATACCAAAGAACTGGCCATCTGGGAGGCTGCCGACGTTGACCCCAGCGGCGACTGGTACCGCGAAACCGGGCAGGGGATGGGCGAGGTACTCAACATCGCGAACGAACAGGGGGCCTACACCCTCTCAGACCGCGGCACCTACATTTCCCAGCGCTCGGAGATCGACCTTAGCATTCTCGTCCAGGGGCCGATAGAGGGTGGCCCGGAACGGCTCGCGAACCCCTACGGTGTGATGGCGGTCAACCCCGCGGTTCACGAGAACGTCAACTACGACCTCGCGATGGCCTACATCGGCTACATCACCAGCCCCGCTGCCCAAGAGCTCATCGCGAACTACGAGGCGAACGGCGAACAACTGTTCTTCCCCCGGGCGCTGTCGGAAGACCCCAACTTCCAGCAGTACGTTCCGGAAGGTTGGAGTAGCGACGCCGACGATAGCTGATCGTGCCGCTCGCGCTCACGTCCGGCGTGGCCCCCCTCCTCGAGTTTCCGTTCGAGGCGGTGTACGTCCGGAGCATCGTTTTCGTCTCGCTGTACGTGAGTCTGTTCGCGGTGTTTCTCAGCACTTTGGTGAGTCTGCCGACCGCAATACTGCTGGCATTCACCGACTTTCCGGGCAAGCGACTCTGTAAATCGCTCATCAACACCGGGATGGGCTTTCCGAGCGTCGTGGTTGGCCTGCTCGTACTGTTCGCCGTCTCGAATCAGGGCCCGCTCGGCGCGTTGAACCTCGTGTTCACCAAGGAGGCGATGATCATGTCGCAGTTCGTGCTCGCGACGCCAGCGATTACGGCCATCAGCCTTGCTGCCGTCACGGGCGTCGATGGGAGCGTTCGGGAGGCCGCGCGTGCTCTCGGTGGCACGAAAATCGACGTCGCGCTCGTCACTATCAAGGAGGCGCGCTACGGCATCGCCACCGCCGTCCTCGCGGGGTTCGGCCGCGCAATAAGCGAGGTCGGTTCCGTCCTCATCGTCGGCGGCAACATCGCCGGTGCGGACGGCGTCTCGAAGACTCGAACCCTGACGACGGCCATCCAACTGGAGGCTCGCCAGGGGCGCTACGAGACGGCGCTCATTCTTGGGGCAGTGCTGGTGGCGCTCGTCTTGCTCGTGAACGCCGTCGTCATCCGCCTTGGCGACGGTGGGGTGATGCGGTGATGTTAGAGCTCGACGCGGTCACACACGCCTATGGCGACGAACAGGTGGTCGATGGGGCATCGCTGTCGGTCGACCCCGGCGAGGTCGTCGCCATTATCGGCCCCTCAGGCGTGGGCAAGTCGACGCTCCTCCGCATCCTCGCGCTGTTCGTCAACCCCGATGGCGGCCGGGTCACGTTCGACGGCACGGACGCCTGGGCAGCCAGTGAGCACGACCGACTCATGCTCCGCCGTCGAATCGGCATGGTGTTCCAGCAGGCGAGTCTCTTCGACGCCTCGATCGCCCGCAACGTCGAGTACGGCCTCCGGGTGCGGCGGTCGTGGCGCGAGCGACTCCACGGCCAGCTCCCCATCGGCGGAGCGGCTGCCCCCCCCGAAGCGGTCAGGGAGGCACTCGACGTTGTCGGCCTCGCTGACAAACTCGACCAGTCGGCAGGATCACTCTCCGGCGGTGAGGCCCAGCGCGTCGCCTTCGCGCGGGCCCTTGCGTACGACCCTGCTGTGTTGCTTCTGGACGAACCGACCTCCGATTTAGACCCCCGGAATACCGCCGTCATCGAGGATGCGATTTCAGCCGCTCGCGACCGTGGTATCGGCGTCGTCGTTGCCACTCACGACATGCATCAGGCCGAGCGCATTGCCGACCGCGTCGCCGTCCTTCTGGGAACGGGGTTCGCCGAAATCGGCCCGACGGACACCGTCTTCGAGGCACCGACCGACGAGCGCACGAAGAAGTTTATTTCGGGAGAACTAGTGTACTGATGACAGCGAGCCTCACATCATGACGCTCGAGAAAGGCTTCGAACCACACCTCGCCATCGACAACGTCGCGATTACCGGCCGGGACATCGAGATGCTCCGGGCCATAGCTGAGACCGGCTCGATGTCGGGTGCAGCGGACGACCTCGGGCGCTCCTACCCACATCTCCAGCGGCGTGTCGTCGAACTCGAAGGCGCGGTCGGGTCGCTCACCACACGCGTTCGTGGCGGCAGCGGCGGCGGCGGCACCGAACTCACCACGGCAGCGCGGAACCTCATCAGACAGTTCGACCGCCTCCGAGTGGAGCTGGCCGGCGTCACAACCGTCACCGAATCGGTGATTCGCGGGACAGTCATCGAGCGACACGGCGAGTTAGCGACCGTCGAAACGGAGGCCGGCGACCTGAAGGCTCGCGTCCCGGCGGAAGCGACCGACGTGGAGATCGCCATCCGGTCGGATGCGGTCGTGCTCGTGGCGCCGGGCAGCGAGTCGGGTGCCCACACTAGCCTCCGAAATCAGCTCGTCGGAACGGTGTCTCGAATCGACGCTGGCGACCGTATCGTGACGGTGCGTGTCGACATCTCCGAGAGCGTCACAATCGAGTCGGTCATCACGACCGAGAGCCTCTCGCGACTCGGCCTGAAAGAGGGCAGTGATGTCGTGGCAGCGTTCAAATCCACGGCCGCGCGGGCGACGCCGTCGTCGCTTTGAATCAGCGTCGGCGTCCACGACACGGACGGGCCCGAACCGACTCTGAGATGGAAAAATAAATCCCAAGTGTGAGTGTACGACGAGTATGGAGCAAACGTTCGTCGAATTACTCCAGAACAACGCGGAACACGCACAGGCGTTTCACTCCCGATTCGACGATGTCCAGGAGTCCCAGCATCCGGACGTGGTCTCGGTCTGCTGTTCGGACTCCCGCGTCCTCCAAGACCACCTCTGGGGCAACGACGAACCCGGTCGGGTGTTCACCTGCGGGAATATCGGCAACCGCGTCGTCCAACGCACCGACGCCGGCGAGGTCGTCTCGGGCGACGTGCTCTACCCGATCGAGCACACCGGTACCGAGACCGCGGTCGTCGTCGGCCACACCGGCTGTGGCGCCGTCACGGCGACGTACGACGCCCTGACCGATGGCCTCTCCGAGCCCCCGGGCATCGAACATTGCATCAGCCTGCTGAAACCGCATCTCGAAGGGGGCGTCGAGGCGCTTCCCGACGACGTCGAACGCACGGCCGCGATAAATCGGCTCGTCGAGTACAACGTCGACAGACAGATCGAGTTCCTCCTCGAAAGCGACGCCGTCCCCGAAACTGTCGATATCATCGGTGGGGTCTACGACTTCCAGGACGTCTACGATGGCCAGCGCGGTGAGGTACACGTCATCAACGTCGACGGCGAAACCTCCGTCGAGACGCTCCGCGAGGAGTATCCCGACATCGAATCACGCATCGAACGGCTCTGGGAATACTGACAGGGCCGCTTGAGGCCGGGGCCAGGCCTCACCGCGTTCCACGAAACGGACTGGAGCCTTCGACGATTATCACTCCCGCGTTCGTCGAGTTCCTCACACGGAGTCTTTCTTCACCAGTCGTGGACAATGGCGAAACAGTCGAGTAACACCCACAGGCGTTCCCGGAGAACGACGCCAGCGGCTTGACAGCAATTTTACAAATAAAAAGAACCGCGCAGCCGCAACCGGACGCGTGCCGTTCAGTGCGACGGCGCGTCGAGCTTCCAACCGTGGTCGTGTCCCGTACGTTCGATGCGGTCAGACCGACACGCCGGACATATGTCGGGCGTCGTCGTCGTGTTCCGTGGGACGTAGACGCCGCCGCCGCACTCCACGCAGGCATCAGCGACGACTGTCACACAGTCGGTACAGAGGTGGAAATCGTCGACTGTGAGGTCGCGCAGGGGTTCGAGTTGTTTATCTAAGAGATACTCGTCGATGGCCGCCTGACAGTTGTGGCACGGTTTCATAGCGATGCGAGTAGACCCATGTGACCGATGCACATAGTCCTGCCGCCTGATGCAGGTTTGTTATCGGGCTTCGGGCGTCATGCTCCGCAACCCCGTCCCGGCTCAGATTAGCTCCGCAGCGGGGACTGTGCGTCGGTTGTCTGGCGTGTCCTCCCTGCTGGTGGGAACGTAGACCACGGTCAGTTCATTTCCCTCCGCGTCAGGGTCGATGTCGACGATTTCGACTTCCTTGCCGGAGGAGAGGACTCGACAGAGATCGCCGATTTCGAGCCCGCGCTCGTCCTGCAGTCGCTGAACCGCGGCTTCGCGCTTTCGGCGCTCCGCCTTGACCGGACAGTCGTCGTGTCGCAACCGGAGTTGTGACAGGGTTTCGAACTCCGCACCGCAGGCATCGCAGGTGTGCATACTCCTCCTCTTCGTTCGACGGATAAATCTCTGCGGTTGCGAACATGCCGATACGGAATGGGGTGGTATCGAACGCCTCAGACTCTGAAAATGATGAATACAATCCCGGAATTGGTAGGTCTACAGGCGGGGCAGGCCGAGTGCCTCGGGGCTTGCCCCCGAGGTCCTTCACGACAGACGTTAGGCACCGAGCAGGAAGCGACGGAACTCAGGATTGTCGCTGAACTGTGTCGATTTGGCATCTGACACAGGGGTCATCGGCGAAACAGGCGCGATTGTCGTAGGGACACTCATGGGACTCGACGTCGACGGATAGTTGGCGTTTGGCGCGTTTCCATTCGATCTCCCATGCCTCGATGTTCATATCAGCCGAATTGAAGACGACCTCGCCATCAGAATCTACGATCTCGATGATCGTGTACTCGTACTGATTGACTTTGACGACGTCAATTGCCGCTTCGTAGGATAAGCAGCTGATTTGTTCCCTATCACCGTCGTCATCGAAGAAGCGGACGGTGATGGAGCCATCATACGCCTCGGTCGGCTCCAGTCCTTTCTCCATACCATGGAGTTCTCGAAACGCAAACTAAAGGCTTGCTTCGACAGAGCTGATCGCAGCCATTCAAAGCGACACCGAATCTGCATCGTTCAGACTCAATTGTAATCCCATTCGAGATGTATAGTAACCGTTTCGCGGTCACCTCCAAGAAGACGCGGCCGGTCGACTGCATGGACACGAACGGAGGCGTCGGTCGGGGCAGGCATCGTTACATCTGCATTCTCCACCACGAGCTGCACCTCCCCATCCCAGGTGGCTGCCTCCAGCGCCCGGGCGGGCTCGACGAAGGCGGCGTCATTATGGGCCGGATCCGCGTCGAGCGGTTCATCCCACGCGATGTTCGCGACGTCTTCCGAGCGACCGGCTAAGACGGCGTTGACGGCAGCGCTGACGAGCAGAATGAGGCCGCCGAAGTACAACCACGTGATGAGTAGGATGATGATGCCGACGAGACCGTAATCGCTGGTGCTCGAAACGCGGGTGTACACCGTGAAGCCGTACCGGAGCGCCGTCCAGCCAGCACCGGCCAACAGTGCCCCAGGGATGACTTCGCGGAAACTCACATTCTCATCCGGGAACACGTAGTACATCGGATAGAAGGCAACCGCCAGAAACAGCGTCGAGAACACTGGCCGGAGAATAACTCCAAAAATCCCCGACGTAGGGACAGTAATCATTGATTCGGCGATTGTCACAACGAAGAGCGCAGCCCCTAACGCGCCGAACACGACGATCGCATCGAGAATCTGGTCGAGGAGCGTGTTCACGGCATGGGATTCGTAAATATCCGAGAACGCCTGGTCGAGCCCACGGAAGATACGCAGTGTTCCCCACGCCAGTATGGCGAGGCTGAGTACTGACAGGCCGGCGCTCCCCGTCGCGTTAGTCGCAGCGTTGACGAGCAGAGTCGCGAAATCCTGCGAGATGGCGCTGCCGGACGGCGTGATGTTTTCGGCCACCCCCTCGATGAGCTGTCTCGCGGCGTCTTCGCTCCCGAGCTCCGAGAGCACGAACAGCATCAGTAGCAAGAACGGAAGCAGTGAGACGAACGCGTGGTAGGCGATGGAGCCAGCCATGAACGTGATGTTCTCGGAGCGTGCTTCCTTGATAACCGCTCGCGCGACCTGTTTGGTGCGACCGATACGGAGATTCATTGCCGCGATGTTCCGATGGCGGGACAAAAGACGATGGGGTTTGGTTAGCGGGGGGCTTGCGGGAGGTTCGCTGGCAGTTGGACACAGAGGTGAACGCACCCTGACTGTGAACGAGATACACGTTACTGGCTGTCCTGCCAGATACTGTATTGCGTGCCGTCACCCGTGTTGCATGAATGTGACGTGAAAGCGTGAGCTGAGACGATGCGTTAGTAGAGTCAGATGTGACTTTGAGGGGTGAGTAGTAATCTGATCGTGGGGAATATATGTGAGACGAAGAAATATATGTGTGTCGAAAGCATAGAGTGACGTATGACCGACGAGCCACCCTCTACCCCTGACGGGCCCGACGAGTTTCCCACCGAGGAGGAACTACCGGATGAACCATTGACCGTGGACGACATTGACCCGTTCGATGTTGATGACGATGACTTTGAGGACATCGATGACTTCGCAGCCGCAGAGTGGAAAGCAGACACTACTGCGGACGAGCGAATTCGCACGGTAATCAACAGAACGACGACCCCGAAATCCGCGGGCGACATCGCAGACACAGCTCTGGTCTCAGAAACAAAAGCCAGAACCACGCTCAACAAGCTTGCCGAGGAAGGTATCGTTAGAAGCCATCAGACAGATTCTGGAAAGCTATACGAGCGAGACCCTGAATGGCATCTTCTCAAACAGATCAGCCAGCTCGCCGCTAGCGAAACGCTCGTCGAACAAATCCAGCGAGTGAAACAGGAACTCGCAGAGTACAAAGCCAAATATGATGCAAACGATCCAGAGGAACTTCTGGTTTCAGACAAGGAACTCAGTCAGGACGAACTCAACGATGTTTCTCACTGGCGGACAGCAGAACGAGAACTCAAGCACCTCAGAGCCGCATACCGCTTCAAAGAGGCGAAAGAACAGACATACACCGTAACTGAACCGATCGACGGACACCCGGGTAAACAGACCACACCCCCCGCTCACAATCAGCACCCACTTCAGTAATGGGAATGGGAAACGGCTCTCCAATCGATTCGGAGGCGATTGATGAGAGCGTGGAGCAGATGCGCAAGCAACTCGACAAAGGAGTTGTCAACGTCCGATTCCGGTATCAGAAAGATCAACCGTTCAAACAGCGGAAAGGAGAAAACCCCAGAGAGGCACGGGCCACTGTTACCCCAGGAATCCACCAACGGGGCGGGTATTTCGATACTCAGTGGTGGGGGAATGGAGACTACAAATACCACTATCGGGAGAAAGGGCTGGAATTCAGGTTCGGGCGCGAGGCAGCGAACGAGAGCACGAATAAGCCAGTACGGCATTTTCATCCGCCAAGCAATCTCGACGAACATCGGCAATCCTGTATCGGGATCGAACGACCACCTGAACTCGTCACGATTGCTGTGCTGAAGACGTGGTGGGAAGCGGTCGAGAACGGTGACGAGGGCTTGGTGAATGCGCAGAATGGCTTGCCGTAGTCTAGAAATACTGTCTGTAATTCCCAGTTGGAGTGTTCAACGAGAAGAATCTCTCAGAGCCGATCAAGATCCCTACTCGGGATATAGAGTGCCTAATACCCGTTTTTGGGCCTTATCTGCTCTCTCGCTGCTCGACCTTGTTCAGGTAGTTGAAATCCATGATGGAATCTCGTGAAAATTGTCTCTTGATCCACTCTCAGGACAGCGAATACGGGCGTAACAGACTGCCTATTACTGCCACATATAAAAGAACGTGGCCCTTCATTCTACAGGCGGCTGTTTGGTTCGGCTAGAGCGTGTCGAACGAGTCGATTACGTCGCTCGTCGTGTGGGCCGCAACGACATCCTGTTCCTCGAAGTCGGAGTCGTCGCTCCAAATATCAGAATCGGTGGCGAGAGCACACGCTAGGTACAACACGTCGTCGGGATCAGTGTCGCCAATCGTCTCTTCGGCCTGCTCGATATACGGATAGAACTCGCTGGCGGAAACGACTTCGATGTACTGGAAGAGGAGGTCAATGAACTGTGCGACTCGATCTGGAGTCATCCCTGACTTCTCGACGATCAGCTCCTCGTAGTTCTCGATTTCGTCATGGACGAACTCGGGCGTCAAGAGATCGGGTTCAAGTGTGACGATGAGTTCGCGGGTTTTTGAGTCTGCGATGAGTGCGGAGATGACGACGTTGGCATCGACGACCAGCTTCATCCGTCTGGGCTACTCCGAATCCTCTCCGATGCGGTCGCGTGCACTCTCGTTGACCTTGTTGGCTATTTCCGCAATGTCGCTCTCAGTGAGTTGGCTTCCGGACGTGAGTTCGTCCATCACGTCGAGTGTCTCGATCTTCTCCTGGATAGCCTGGCGGGTGACCTCGCTCCAGTTGATCTCCGGATGTTTCTCCATCCGGTCTTTGAGGTCGTCGTCGACATTGACAGTGATACTGGGCATACAGAAACCTATTCATACACAGAATCTTGTGTCTTTGGGTCAGGACACAGCAGCAAAAACTGACCGCAGCTTCGCGGTGTTCCTCTTATTGAGACTGAGCGGGGTATCGAACCGTGTTATTGGAACGTATTCGACGCGGACAGCATCCGATCTTCCGGTTGCTCATCGACTCCGACTGAACGCGAAGAATCCCTCAGAAACAATTTTCAAACCCCTCCTTGGAAGATAGAGTGCCTAATACCTGTGTTTTGAGCCTTATCTGCTCTCCCGCTGTTCCACCTTG
>NZ_JBLGBY010000045.1:0-18539 GCF_047616845.1 Natronomonas sp.
CTATGATGGTATTCGGGCGTGAGGTCACTCCGGAGCCTCTCGGTCGCCATCGCCGGCGTCGTGACGCCGCTCGTCGCGTTTCTCGGCAGCGCAGCGTGTATATCCGCAGACGAGAAGAAGGGGTTGCCCTGTCCTGTCTCAGGGCATTCCTGTCCGGAGGGCGGCCTCGATGGCGTCACGGATTCTGAGGGCGGCATACACTCCCCAGAACGTCAGCAGGGCCAGCAGGACGACGAGATGCGGGTCGATGGTCGCGGCGGCCGTCATGGCCGGGGACAGGTCTCCTGCGGCGGCCGCGCCATCGATTGCTGAATGTTCGGTCACTCCCCAGGCGCGTTCGGCGTGGAACATCGTGTCGTGGGTCTCCCCCACCAAGGTGATTCGACGGTTCGGGCCTAAACCCTGCTAAGAGGACAACGTACCGAAACATAGCACTCGATAGCGGGATATCGATGCCGCGGTCATCGCACCTCCTCGAGGGCGACGACGCAGTCCGCGTTGACTGACAGCCACGTCGACATACGCGGAACACCCGTCATTCCGGGCGGGAACACGGTACAGCGGTTCGGGCCGGCCGGTCGGTGGACGACTCGGTGTTCCAACCGCGGTCGGCCATCCGGCCCAGTCCTGTCGGCTGTCCCGCCGCTGTCAGTATCACGATCCGCACTCCGCGTTCCGTCGGGTGTCATCGTGCGACTGGTCGGAACGGTCGTATTTCATCGCTGATAATTCCCGTCCGGACGGCTCCATATGCCTCCGGAGACCATCGGAACGCTACGGCTCGAAATTGACAGGGATATCCAGGCACGTTCGGCTCCTAGAAACGGCTTTCTTGGCCGTCCGTCCAGCCTCAACCATGCTCCGAGGTCTCGACACGCGAGCGGCGGGCACCGACTATGAACCGACCATCGTGAAGGTGGCCGACCGTTCGGTTGTCACAGGGCGTCCGACCGTCTACGCCGAAGCGAATCCGTCGCCGAAGACGCGCCGTCGGCTCTGCCGCATTCGCGAACGACTCGCCCTCTTTGCGGATGCGGACGTTGTACCGAACCCCACGTTCGTCACCTGGCGGGCCGCTACTGCCGAGCAGACGGAGGAGCAGAGACCGATCGTGGGCGACCGTTGCGAGGAGTTCCGTCAATCGGTCGGAAGCGAGGCCATCGTGCCGTTCTTCGAAGACGAAACGGGCGCACACGCACCGCCCGACATCTGTCTGGCTATCCGTCGAGGGGGGCGACTGCGAGGCCTCTATCCGCGGCTGAAGGATGGCCACGTTCAGACCGTCGAGGAATGTCTGGTCTCGATGGCGGCTGGCAACGATGTCGAGAACGTCGCCGACTGACGCCGAGTCAGGTGTGACAAAACGACATCGCTCGCTCGATGCGTGACCGGCGGTCGCGGATGGACGCCAGTAGCTCTGCGACGACGGCCATGACCGGACAGAGCGCTACCCCGTACACCATTCGGCGATGGCTGCGGCCCGGTACGCCCGTCTCGCGCGTGGAAGTCGCGTCGAGGGCCTCCTCGCTCGGAGTACACGGTCTGCCGCGGCCCGCCGTATATACGTGGCCGTGGTCGCGACCGACGCCGAACCGGGCCACTGCTTTGTGGCTGGAACCCCGAACAGGCGTATGCACCGCCCGACACGGCGCGCGCTGCTTGCGAGTGGCGCCGCCGGCTTCGCGACATTCGCCGGCTGTTTCGCCGGCTCGTCGCCCGACCAGCCGACCGGCGAGGGAACGGCGACATGGCCGACCGAGCCGACGTGGAACCCGGAAGACGGCTCACCGCTCGACGCCGATGTCACCGAAACGACGGTCGTCCAGAACCTCTCCGTTCCGTGGGATGTCACGTTCGCGGGGTCGGACGCCTTCCTGACGGAGCGGACGGGCGGTATCCTGCGATTCGACACCGAGACGCTCGCGACGGGAGAGGGCCTCTCGCCTGATGACGCGGCGACGGTGCTCCGGGCGACCGACCTCCCCGACCGCACCGGGCCCGGCGAGGGCGGCACGCTCGGCGTCACCGCCCACCCGTCGTATCCCGAAAAGCGAGTCATCTTCCTCTACTACACGGCCGACAACGACCTCCGGAACCGGGTCGTCCGGTACGATATCGATGCCGACGAGCTGTCGCCTCTCGTCGACGACATCCCGGCGTCGAAATACCACAACGGCGGCCGCATCACCATCGGGCCGGAGGGGTCTCTGTGGATACTCACGGGCGATGCAGAGGCCGGCGCCGAAATCGCCCAGGACGCGACTTCGCGTGGCGGGGCCGTGCTCCGAACCACGCTCGATGGCAACCCAGCACCCGACAATCCCGAGTTTAGCGGCGAAAGCGACCCGCTTCTGTACACGGTCGGCCATCGGAATCCACAGGGCATCGCGTTCACGCCGGATGGCGAACCGCTCATCGCCGAACACGGACCGCTCTCACACGATGAGGTGTCGGCGCTGCGACCTGGCGCGAACTACGGGTGGAGCGTCGCCCGCGGCGGCCCCGGCGACGTCCAGTACGAATCGTACACCGACTACGAGCGGTTCACGCCGCCGCTCGTCAACACGGGGTCGGCGGGAACGTGGGCGCCCTCCGGCGTCGAGTTCTACACCGACGATGCGATTCCAGCGTGGCGAAATCGGCTGTTCGTGGCTGGCCTGCGCTCACAGACACTGTACGCGATAACGCTCACGCGAGACGGCGACGGCCCCGAGGGCGGGACGCGCTACGATGCCGACTGGCTGGACGACCGCTACACGGCGACCGTCCACGAACTATACGACGGCGAGTACGGACGGTTGCGCCACGTCGAACAGGGGCCGGAGGGCGCGCTGTATCTACTTACGTCGAACCGGGACGGACGCACCGCCGGGGAGTTCCCGACCGAACGCGACGACCGCGTCGTCCGGCTCGAGCCCTAAATCAGGTTCCGCTCTGCGAACTGGTCGCGCAGCCGCTCGACGGTCGTGACGGTCGTCTCACAGTGCTGTTCGATGCCGGCTGCCGGGTCGAAACAGACGCCGTCGGCAGCGGCTTCCAGCATGGAGCGGTCGTTGGCGTCCGACCCGACCGCAAGCGTCTCGTCGAGGCCGATTTCGGTCTGGGTCGCGACCGAGCCGAGCATCTCGCCTTTCGTCTCATCCAGCAGCCGGCCCGTGATATCGCCCGTGAGCGCGTTGTTCTCGATGGTGAGCCACGGCGCAGCGACGGTGTCGATGTCGACGCCCGCCTGGTCGAAGGCCAACTCGACGGCCCGCTCCGGTGCCGTGGAGATGACCGCGACGTAATTGTCGTTGGCCTGGAGGTCGGCGACGAGGTCGCCCGCGCCGGGCCGTAGGGCGACCCGGTCGAACGCTGCCTTCATCTCGATTTCTGGCAGCCCCTCAAGCCGGTCGGCCCGCTGTTCGAGGCTCTCGGCTAGCGTGAGTTCGCCGGCACGCGCCTGTTCGGAGATGGCTGTCATCTCGTCGGCGACGCCGGCTTCCTCGCCGAGGAGCGCGTAGCCGTCCGATTCCGCGAGCGAGCCATCGAAATTGAATGCCACGAGCATCGTACTACCGACCTACTCGGGGCACCGCAATAAGTGTTAGAGCAGCATCAGGTTCGGCGGCAGCCCACGCTTATACGTCAGGCGCCCGAACAGTTCTGGCATGCCGACGGATGAACTCGACGACCTGCACGGTGAGACGCTCTCGAACGCCGAGCGTGACGCGTTCCTCGAAGCCAGCGGCGTCGGCGTGTTAGCGCTCGCGGACGGTGACGACGCCTACGGACTCCCGATCTCGTACGGCTACGACGGCGAGGCCGAACGGCTCTTCTTCGTCTTCCTCAAACCCGGCGCCGAGAGCCGAAAGGAGGCGTACGCGGAAGCGACCGACAGCGCCAGTTTCGTCGTCTACGATGTCGACTCCGAACACGAGTGGACGAGCGTCGTACTCGACGGCGAACTCCGGCCCGTCGACGAACACGAGTGGGACGACCTCTCGACGGTGCTCGAACGGAACGCGTGGTATCCCGACCTGTTCTCCGCGGCCGACCCCGACCGTGGCATCGATGGGTGGGAACTCGTCATCGAGAACGCAAGCGGGCGAACGAGCGAGTGAGGGAGCCGATGGAGTGGTCGAAGTATCGGGAACTACTCTCCAGCTCGGAGTACCGATACAACGTTCCGGCCCTCTTTGCCGACCGCGAGGCGTTTCACGCCTTTCTCGACGAGATTACGGCGCCGTACGACCCCGACGACGTCGACCACATCGCCGGTATCGACGCGCTTGGGTTCGTTCCCGGCGCCGTGATGGCCCGCGAACTCGACGCCGGGCTGATTTCGGTGCGGAAAGGCGGCAAACTCCCCATCGACGAGGCCTATCGTATCAGCGACTCGCTCGTCGATTACACGGGTGAGGAGAAGACGCTCGAACTCGACGTGCGGATGGTGCCGGACGGCTGTCGTGTCGTGCTCGTCGACGACTGGATGGAGACAGCCTCACAGGTGACGACGGCGCTCGAGCTGCTGGAGCAAGCGGGCGCCGACATCGTCGGCATCTCCGTACTCGGCGCCGAGGAAAACGAGACGCCCCGCCGCCTCGAAGCAGAGTACGGGGTTCACTCGATCCGCCCGTGGCACGAGCTGGGCACGCCGGAACGAGAGCGTGAGAGTCGCGACGCGACACAGCGCTGTCGCTGGTCGGTGTAGCGTCCAAAAAACGTCGGTAGTAGTTCGTGTTACAGCCGGGTGAGGTTCGTCGCGCGCGGACCTTTGTCCGCTTCCTCGATGTCGAATTCGACTTCCTGACCCTCTTCGAGGTCGGGGCCGCCAACGTCCTCCATGTGGAAGAAAACGTCCTCGTCCGCGTCCTCAGTTTCGATAAAGCCGTAACCGCCCGTGTCGTTGAAGAAATCAACAGTTCCAGTTGCCATCTCTTCTAACAAAAACGGGGCTGGGTTGATAACTTTTGTGCGACAGCGCCTAACACGGCGCATGGCGTCTGTGACGGCGCTGGCCGGCACCATAGAGTTAGGCGGTTGCGTTCGTAGCCGCGCCCATGACCGGCTCGGAGACGTACGTGTGTGACACCTGCGACCTCGAAGTCGCTCACGAGGACGCCATTCGCACGGAGACGATGGGCGACCTCGACCCGACGAACTGGCAGACGCTCTGCTGCCCGAACTGCGGTACACGGCTGAAAACGGTGTTCGTCGGCGAGGAGTGACTTAAGGGGGCGCCGTCCGACGGGCCGCCGTGTTCCGGAGCGCTCGCGAAACCGGGCCCGTACTGCTCATCCCACTCGCGTGGACGTTCGTGGCGGCGACCCATCTCGGCGCCGTCAGGGTGCGGACGCTCTTCATCGCTCATATCGTGATGAGCGTCCTGCTTGCGGCGTTCGCCGTCACCGCATGGGCGGACATGCGCGAGGGCGTCCTGCGCGTGTGGTGGAACGTCATCGCCGTGGGGTTCGTCGCCGCGGCGCTCGGTGCGATTGGCTTCCGTCTCGAGACGGGCGCGGCGGTGCTACACGCCATCGCGCTGTTCGGCTGGATGCTGCTGCCCGCGGTCGGCCTGCTGTATACGGGCCAGTGGGTCACGGAAGCGAAAATCGTCTACTATGGAGGCGGTACGCTCTGTGTCGTCGGGGCTCTCGTCTACCCCGCTGGCATCGTCGCGCCGATAGCAGAACAGCCCGCGACGGTGGCGGCGCTTGCGGTGGTCGGTCTCGGCCAGACGGCCGGGGTTCTCGACGCCGCCGGCCGGTATTAGTCGCCGACGCCTTCCAGTTCCGTGAGCGAGTCGAGGTCGGGCACCTCCTCGGCAGCGTCTTTGATCTGCTCCATCCGGTCGAGGTGCTTCTCGCTTGCGAACGCCTGGAGTTCCGCCGGCTGGGGGCCGACATCCTCGGTGAACTGGTCATCCGGATTGGCGGCGATGGCGTTGACGAGCGGCAGAAGTTCGTTCACCGTCTCGTCCAGAATGGAGGGGTCGACTCCCTCTTCGGTGACTAGCTCTTTGAGTTTCGCCATGCCGAAGCCGACGTGGCGGCCCTCGTCCTGGCGAATCTTCGTGAAGCCCTCATAGAGGCCGGGAAGATGCGGCAGTTCAGGGTAATCGCTCTTCGAGTAGGACTGCTGCATCCCGTAGTAGCCGGTCTGTGCGAGGATGCCCTCGATGACGAGATGATAATGACAGTACGCTCGCGCGAAGGTTTCGGGTGAGGGGTCATCGAGCAGGCGGTGCATGGCCGCCTCGTTGCGCTTGAAGAGGTCGTCGTAGGCGTCGTTGAACCACTTGTCGTCGGTCGGTGAGGAGCGTTCGAGACCGAGTTCTTCCTCGACCGGGTTGATGACCTCCCGCCAGTAGCGGTCGAAGTGGTCGGTGTGTTTGGCCTCCTCGTAGATCTGCGTCGTGATGAACATCTGGTCGTCGATGTCGTCCAGCGCCGTCGCAAGCGGTGCGAGGTCTTCCGTGACCGCCTGCTCGCCGGCACCGAACCGGGCGATGCCCATCCGCATCCCATCGAAATACGTCTCCTGTTGGTCGACATCGCGAAGGAAGTCGGTGACGGCTTCCCGGTCTTCATCAAGGTCGATATCAAGCGGATCCCAGTGTCGTTCGACGGCGTTGCGGTAATACCGCGTGCCGCGACTCTCGCGGTCGAGTTGCAGGTGTTTCGTGTTATCGATATTCATGGCTCGTCACTTATTGACACGGATTTCGTATAGGTGTTTCACCCTGTACTGAAGGCGTGTTGAAAAAGGCCGTCGTCAGAACGTGTAGGCCAGCATGACCTCGTCGACGTGCTCGTCGCCGATTGTGTAGTGTTCCTTGCGGATGCCCTCGGTCTCCCAGCCCCGCTCTTCGAGGAACGCGATGGCCTCGTCGTTGGTCGTCGGCACGCTGTTGTACACCTTCCGGTAGCCGTTGGCTTCAGCCCAATCAAGCGCTCGCTCCGTCAGCTTCGAGCCGATGCCGTTGCCCTGATACTCGCCTTTGACACCGACGGTCAACTGGGCGGTGCTCTGGAGTTTATCGAGCTGCGGGAGGTCGAGATGCGACCAGCCGACGACGTCGCCGTCCACCGTCGCGACGAAGAACACGCGCGATTCGACGGAGTTGTGACGGTTGACGGTGTCTTCGTAGAGCAGTTGCTCGGCGATGGATTCGGCGACGACGTAAGTTTCCTCGGCGGTGACGTCCCGAATCGTGTCGACGAGCCCCTCGAAATCCGTCTGTTTCGCCGGCCGGATGGTGTACTCGAGGTCGTCGGTGGAGTACGATTCGACCGACCCGACATCGAGGGCGACCTGCAGCGTCCCGCCCTCGTCCTCCAGATATCCCCGCGACTCCAGCCGGTCGAGCGCCTCCCGGAACTCGTCGGGTGGCAGCGATGTCACCTCGCGCACCCGGTGGCGGGCCGCGGTACCGTGCCGCTCGACGAAGCGATACACCTCCTCGGCGGCCTCGTTTTCGAACGTGGGCTGTTCGGACGTTTCCATGTTCCCGGAAAGGACGAGCGAGCATTTAGGTCTTGGCTCGTGACACCACGTGTCTTCCCCAGCCACCCGGTTTTTTGTTAGTTGAGCATCAACTCTATTCCATGTCCGATTTCGATGAGCTGGCGATCACTATCGGGAAGATGGGCGGCGGCCCCTGGGAACTGACGCTTGAGGGCGGCGAAACGCTCGAAGCGTATCTCGACGAGGTGGGGGTAAACGAAGAGCGCGGCTTCCACGCCGAGGGTCGCAACGACGACGAAGAGTTCCTCGTCGAACTCACGACTGGCCCACAGCCGGGGGGCCCGATCCGGCTCGAGAAACGCTCGCTGTACGAGGACGAGTGGGAAGAAGTCGGCCCGGTCGTCGACGCCGCGAAGCTGGATTGACCGAGCGCCTCACAGCCGTCGTTCAGTTCTAGATATGTAAATTAGGAACAACATTATTATGCGTGGTATCGTACCCCACAGCCTAGTGGGATGCTACTCCGCGTTATACTCCTTGTCGTGGTGGTGGGAGCCCTTCCGATAGCCGCCAGTATGCCGGCTACCGCGGCTACTAACGGCTCTATCGCTGCCGACCCGAACACACCCGGGGCGACGGCGAATCACACGGCGATGGCCACGGTCGATGGGAACACGGCCGGTTCGTCGCTGTCGGGCTTTGCCATCGACTACCAGGAGACCGATGTCACCGGCGTCTCCCGATCCGATATCGACACCATCGGCATCGACAAGAGTGGCGATGACTCCGGCGACCACATCGACGTGGATGCGAGCGATGATTTGGGTTCCGTCAGCATCTCGGACGGTGGCAGCCGTCTCGAACTCACGTTCGGTGGGAACTACGACCTCGCCAGCGGCGACGAGATCGTGCTGGTGTTCGAGGGCGCGACGAATCCCAGTTCCGACGGCGACTACACCGTCACGCTCGCCATCAATCCCAGCAGCGCGAACGAACAGGCGACCGCGACGCTGACGATTCAGAGTGCGACGCCCACACCGACTCTGACACCAACTCCCACGCCCACACCAAGCCCGACGCCAACTGCGACACCAACACCGACTCCGACACCCACCGCGACAGCAACGCCCACGCCGACTCCGACAGCCACGCCCACACCGGCCCCAGCCGTGGCTGCGACGTCGACGCCGACACCGACATCTTCGACGGGCGGAACCGCAACGGCGACCGAAACAGCGCCGGCAACGCCAACGCGTTCGCCGACAGCAACCCAGAGCCCAACGCCGACGGAGGGGAACGCAACGGGTGCTGCCGCAGCGACACAGACCGATTCGCCCGCCACGACGGAAAGCGGGTCATTTCTGCCGATGCTTGCGGCGCTCGGCGTCGGACTGCCGCTTGTCGGTCTGGTCGGCATGGCGGCATTCCTGTTCGTCGGCCGTGAAACCGAACTCGAGGTCGTCAGCGTCGAAGCGACCCCGCCGTATCCCGGAACGGTAGCGATGTACAGCGTGACGATACGTCCCGAATCGGCCGTCGACCACATCGAAGACCTGGTCATCGAAATCGACACCGACGAGATCTCGTTCCCGAGCATCTCCGCGGCCGACGCCCGGGCACACATCGAACGCACCGATGGCGACACGTTCGGGGCATCCATCTCGAACGTCCTGCCGGGGTCGAACCAGCTTCTGGTGACGCTCAAGGAGGCGCAGGAACTCGACGCTGGCGACGAACTCACGATCACTATCGACGCGCTACCGACACCATCTGCCGGGGAGCACGACGTCGACATCGAACTGAACGCGAGCGAAGAAGGCGGCGAACTCCCGACGGCGACGCTCGAAATCGTTCCGGATGGATCGGCAAACACTGGATAACGCAGCCGTATCGGTACCTTATTTGAAGACGCCGCCCGGCATCGAACATCGTGATGGTTCCCGGTTTCGTCCGCCTCGGTTTCGGTGCCGTCCTGTTTCAGCTCGTCGTCATCGCCGCAGTGTATGCGTACGTCGGCCATCAGAATCCGATTCCCGAGCCGGTCGAGCACCGCCGGCCGTTCTACGCGCTCTCTGTCGGTGGAGGGCTTCTCGCAATCGGCCAGCTATCGGGGCTCGTTGCGCTCTGGTCGTTGCGAGTCGTCGTGCTCCTCTCGCTGGGACAGGCCATCCGGATTACCAACGTCGGCGTCGGGGTCGCTGTCGTCGGCTATGTCGTGGTCGCCTACGCCCTGTACGCCCGCAGCAACGTCGGCGGGACGTGGGCCTGATGCTCTGCCACGTCGCGCTCGATGCTGTTCATATATTTAATCTGCGCAAAATTATTTGAACTAGCAGGTTCAAGAGCCAGTACAGATGACCGAATCGGATCAGCGGTCGTGGAGGGAGACCACGAGCGGGCGTGAGCGCGTCCGGCACGTCGTCGAGCTGCTGGACGAACCAACGCCGATACAGGAGATCGCAGACCGGGCCGACGTCTCGCGCGCGACAGCCGACGATGAACTCCAGCGACTGAAGAGCGACGACTGGGTCACCGAGACGACCGTCGACGGGACGAAAGCGTACGATCTGAATCCCGTACGGATGCTCTTCGACGAAGTAACCAACCTGATCGAGGCACATTCGCGCGACGAACTGGAGAATCAGCTCACGGAGCTAAAGGAGGATCAGGAAGAACTGGCTACGGAGTACGACGTCAGTTCACTCGATGAGTTCCGGGAACAACTCGCTGACGAGGAACTCTCGGCAGAAGAGCTCCGTGAGCGTCGCAATGTGATCGCCACGTGGGAGGCGATCAACATGGAACTCGGGCTCGTGAAGCACGCCCTGCAACTGTATGATGATGTCGTCGAGCTCTCGTCGCCGCGGACTGACTCTCCCTCGACACTCGCCTGATGGGTGTCTTCCTCGCTAACCGGGCGAACTTGCAGAGCAAGCGGCTCCACGACCGCATCCAGAACCGGCTCAGCGGTGAGTTCGATAACGTTCGACGACGGCGTGCTGAACCGCGTGAATCCGGCCCGTACCGTGTCGTCGCTGCGGTAGACCCACGCCAGTTCCTCGGTGACGAAACGCACCCGGTGACGAGTGCGCGGGTCGAGATCGGGTTTCGACTGCAGACTGGGAAGCCGCACGAGTACTACTGGTTCAACTGGATCGAGCCAGAGCGTAGTCTACTGGTGGGCTGGCATCAGGACGATACGCACGATGACCTCGGGGCAGTTCATCTGCAGGTGAACGACAGTGCGACGGCCGTTGCTCACAAGCCCGCGCAGTTCATCGACTCGCATCCGCTGGATGTCGTCGAGCGCAGACTCGGCTCGCTTCGAGACGCGATCCTCGCTGTCGAGTGGGAGCAGGGACGACCCATTGGATTCGATACCGATGCCTCTGTGATTGAGTAGTTCCGGATTTTGGTGAGTTCGGAGCGACCACGGGAGCGAGAACCGCGGAAGCGAACGGCGATGCCGTGAGCAGAGAGCGGTTCCCGCAGCGAGCCGAAGGCTCGCGAGGAAACCCGACGCAGTAAAAAGTGGGAGTATATGCCGCCTCCCAGCATTTGAACTGATTTATAACCATCAAGCATCAGAAAATGGATCGATTCAGCTCTGCAACTGTGATCCGGTACTGAAACTCGTGAGGTCGTCGATACGGTCTTCGAGTTCTTCGATTTCTCGTCGTAGATCGCCGGTCTCCTCCTCTTCGCTCGCTGCCAGGCGGTCTTTCAGCCCCTGAAGACGCGACTCTTTGACGTCCTCGTCGACCTCGGCTTTCCGGACGTACTCACTCTCGTCGATCTCGTAGACGGCTGGCTCCGAGAGCTCCATCACCTCTAGTGCCTCGTCGACCTTGCTCGAATCGACGCTCGTCACACGTTCCCGGTCGATCCCTTCGTCCTCCAACGCAGCCAGTACCTCCTCGTCGTCTTTGAGCGAGCGGTTGCGGCGTGACGTGCGCTGGACGGACCCGTACTGGCCGTGGACTGGTTGGTCGTGATGCAGTCTGTCGAGCAACACGTCAGCGACGTCCTGTCGGAATTCGTTGGCGTTTCGCTGGACGTCCGAGCACAACGTGTAGAGATTCACGAGCGCGTCAGTCTCCAGTTCGGAAAGATCGGATACGTCGTGACGTTCGAGCGCGTCGACGAGAAGTAACGCGTCCGAATAAACGTCCACTTCATCAGGTTCGGCGCGCTCGCTTTCGTCCGTCTCCGTGTCGTCGTTCACCAGTTGCGTCGCGGTTTCGCTGTCTTTCTCGGTGATGGTTCCCGTCTGTTCGTCGATTTCGAAACGGGGGTGGAGACTCAGTACTGCGGGATACGAATCGGCGTCTGGCGGTAGGCGGTCGAGGTCGAACCCGCTGTCGGCTTCCCGTATCCGGCGGTAGAGCGTCTCGAACTGGTCGCGCTGCAGCGGCCGCTGGTTCCCCGTCTCGGTGAACCTGACGACGACACGGTGCTCCTGGACGTCCGTGATGCGGAACCGGTCGTGAGAGAGCGGTGTGATGAGTTCGGCACCCTCGGACAGATCGTCGAGTTCGTCGAGCAACGTGTGCCAGCTAACGCTGAACGGCATGGATACCGATACGGCCCTATCGAATAAAAGGTTCAGGTGGGGAGTCGTTCGCTGATAGGGACAACGGGAGAGCCGTATGCCTATATGCAATCTTCCGCATCTCTGCCTACAGTGGATGAGTTCGTCGACTGGATACGGAACCGCGAGTATTATCGTGACCAGATACAGTTCCAGCGGACGATATCCGCTCGCCGTCCCGAAACGCGACCGTGTGAGATGGAGCCAGCGCTCACTGCGCAGTTGGCTGACCGGGGTATTGACCAACTCTACGCACACCAGATCAACGCTATCGAAGCGGTACGCGACGGACGAAACGTCGTGCTGGCGACGCCGAAAGCGAGCGTCAGCGAGCCCGCGACGACGACCAGTCTATCGTATTGACGACACCCGACATGCTCCACTGTGGCCTGCTCACTCACGCGGATGACCTCTGGCGAGCGTTTTTTGAGGGCCTCGAACTGGTCGTCGTCGACGAGGATCACGAATATCGCGGCGTCTTCGGGAGTCACGTCGGTCTCGTCCTCCGTCGGCTCGCGCGGCTCTGTGACCGATTCGAGACGGAACTCCAGTTCGTGTGCTGTTCCGGGACGATCGGCAATCCACGGGAACACGCGGCGACAGTTACCGGGCAATCTGCGGACTCGTTTCGGCTCGTCGAGGAGGATGCCAGCGAGGATCAGCTCGACCAGTACGTCATCAACCATCCGAACGAACTCTTCGAGGGGACACCCGAACGCGCCGTCGCGGATCCGACGAACCCGCATCTGCTGCGACTGCACGCCCACGCCGCCGCTGTGGAACAGCCGATCACGACCGACGACGAGACGTATTTCGGCCCGACGTTTCCCGGGATCGTCAGTTCGCTCACGGAGAAGGGGCGCTGACCCGACGGCAGACGGCCCGTGGCCTCGAATGGCGACGAACAGCCAGCGGGCGGACAGTGAATCCGTACGAACGAGGGCTCCGGATCATTACCGAACGTACTGTCACCCTTCGAGTTCGGGATAATCAGTCGGACAGCCTCGGAGAACTACCGCTCGACGCCGCTCTCAGAGACGTCCATCCCGGTGCCATCTACCATCATCAGGGAGGAACCTACGGGGGTTCAGTCACTCGATCTACCCGAGACGACGCTTTCGACGCGCGCGCTGTACCTGACACTCCCACCGGGGCTCGAAGGACTCATGCAGACGATGTCCGGGTCGTTCGAGGGCGGGCTCGACGCCGCCCAGCACGCCCTCGTTGCCACGTTCCCACTCGTCATTCTCTGTGACCGGCGTGACGTGGGGAGCGCCTCGACGACGGATCATCCACAGACGGAGACGAGCGCGCTGTTCATCTACAACGGCTACCGCGGTGGTCTCGGACTGGCCCGGAACGGATACGACTACATCGAGGAACTCCTCCAGCACACCTGGGAACTACTCGCTGACTGTGGCTGTTCGGATGGCTGTCCGGCCTGTATCCAGTCACCCCACTGTGGCCGGGCGAACGAACACCTCGACAAACGCCTCGCGGTGACGCTCACGATGGCACTGGCTGACCCGAACCGACAGAGCGACAGTTCGACATCCAAATCAAATTTCACTCCCGCGTCGAAAGATGAGACATGAACATCGACAAGAAGACGATCCGGAATCGGAGCACCGACGCAGTGTTCGAACGCGGGACAAACTACCGCGATGAGGGACGGATTCAGCTACTCGACCGGTTCGGCGACCTCGTTACCGCGGCCGTCAGCGGATCGAATTTGTACGACGTGACCGTCGAATTCGGTGGCCGTAGCATCGACACACGGTGTACCTGTCCGTACGACGGGAGTGGCGACTGCAAACACGTCGTCGCAGTGCTACTGGATATTGCGGCCGATCCGCCACAGGACGAGAGCGAGCGTGTCGAGGCAGTCCTCGATGACGTGTCGGCCGACGACTTGCGTGAGTTCGTCCGTGACGCACTCGCAGAGCACACAGAGTTGCGCGAGCAGTTTCTCGCACGCTTTGGCGACGACCACAAATCGGTCGACGAGTACCGCGAGGAGATCGCGCAACTGTTCGAGCAACAGGCCGACCCGACCGTGTTCGAGGCCATCGACTTTTCACGGTTTTTTGAGATCGCCGAGCAGTACCGTGACCGCGACCGGTATCTGGCGGCTGCGACCATCTACCGGGCAGTGTTCGAAGAGGTAGACGAGAAGTACAATTGGATCGACGGGGCCTACGACCACTACGCACGGATCATGCAGCGGGCACTCGATGGCTACGCCGACTGTGTCTTGGCGACTGATCCGAGCCCCGAGAAGTTCGACACCGACGCCGGCGTACTGGAAGCGCGGGCAACGGCAGAGCCCCGGATCAACGACGAGCAGTTCTGGCGTGCGCTCGATGACCTCGAAGACCGATACGAAGAACGATGAGCGAGCCAACAGATCGCTTCTCGCTGTGACCGATGCGCCACACTCGGATGTCGCAATAATTTGCGGGGGGATAGAAATATTACGCGCGAACGGGTACTGTCGAGTATGCCGCCCGAGAACTCGTCCGACGAGTCCGAGTGGGTCGAGACGTGGAAGGAACACGCGTCGGCGTTCGACCGAGTTAAATCGGTCACGATGACGCTCTCGGAGCCGCGGCCAGCGTCGTGGATCGCTACGGAAGCTGCCGTCTCCCCGAATACGGCCCGGAACCACCTGCACCGGCTCATCGATCTCGGTGTGGTGACAGCGACTGAGAAAGACGGGGGCCGACACTACTATCCGGATCCGTTGTACACGCAGCTCCGAGATGTCCGGGAGTTACTCCAAGAGACGACGAAACGCGAACTTTCGGAGCAGGCCGCCGGATTGAAAGACGACATTGCGGCGTGGGAAGCCGAGTACGACGCTGATTCCCCGGAGGCCTTGCGTGAACGAGCGGCCGAAGTCGATGTCTCTGCCGAACATGCGCACGAACTCGTACAGGCCGCAAGCGATTGGGAACTGGCCAGGTACCGGCTCTCACTCGTGCGGGACGCAATCGAGAACTACGACACCTGGACATCCGACCCGTCGTCAATCACAGTATGACGGCTGATCCGGGCCGGGATCGACACCGCATTCTCCGTGAGTTGCGCGGCGAACTGGCGCGACACCCTGCCGTTCGATCTGTCGAGGGAGAACCACCGGATGCGTATCGAGAACTGCGAGCGACACTCGGCCCGCCGTGGTTCGGCTGCCCAGCCGAGACAGCGTCGCTCCGGGTGACGTGGATTCCGAACGCGGCACCTGGGCCCGAAGCGTCTGATCGTGGGACCGACGCGTGGAAGCGAACGCCGATTCGGGCGTACTATACTCTCCATTACAGCGAACCGGATGGTTTCGACTGTGGATTCCACTGTGAACCGAATCCGCACGTCGACGGCTTGCTTCACTATCAGCAGCGGAACGACACGGACGACGAGTACACCTACGAACCAGTTTCGTTCGACGCACGCTCGGTATCCGGGCTCCTATGGGAGATGATGGATGCGCTCGCCGACCGGCTCGGTGATGCCAGTTGACGGAATCGGAGAATCGGAGGGCCGAGAGCGGTATCCAAGATCGAGTGGCTTCCCGACACCCGCTGCACGCACGCCATGCTAGCAGGCATGTGAACTCTGAGTCTAATGCCGCCTCCCCGATTTGAACGGAGGAAGACGTTCCGGGCGTGCGGCCTCCCAGTGGTCGGCCGTTCCGGGGCTGCGACTTCCAGGCTCAAATCGGGTCGGAGCGTTTTCACTGCTCACTTCGTTCGCAGGAAAATGCCGCCTCCCCGATTTGAAAAACGCGAGACTGGCGTCTCGCTTCCCCGCTCGCTGCGCTCGCGGGGACCGGGGACAGCTCGAACACGCGACGATTCCGCGTCTCTGCCTGCGTTTCGGACTCAACCATGAACGAAACGCTCGAACCCATCTCGCCCGCTGAGGCGAAGGAGATGTACCTCAACGCCCGGAAACACGAAGTATCCCAATCGACCCTCGACGGGTATCACTACCGTCTCAAACACTTCATCCGGTGGTGTAAGAACGTCGAAGGCCTCGACGACATGAACGACCTCACCGGACGGAAGTTGCAACAGTTCAAGACGTGGCGACGTGACGACGGGGACCTGAAACCCATCACGCTGGAAGGCAACCTCGACGCCCTTCGCGTGTTCATTCGGTGGTGCGAATCCATCGATGCCGTCCCCGAAGGCCTGCACGACAAGATTGTGATGCCCGTCCTGAAAAAGCACGACGAACAGGCGAACGGTATCCTCAACGGTGACGACGCCAACGAACTCCTCTCGTACCTGCGGCGCTTCAAGTACGCCTCTCGTCCGCACGTCATCCTCGAAATCCTCTGGCAGACGGGGATGCGTCTCGGGGCACTACGGTCACTCGACGTTGACGACTACGACGGCGAAAACAAATCACTCCTCCTCGGACACCGTCCCGATATGGGTACGCCCCTGAAGAACGGCGAGGAGGGGGAACGTCTGGTCGCGTTGACCGCGGAGACGTGTCGTGTCATCGATGACTGGATGGACCACAACCGTCACGACGTGACCGACGACTACGGGCGTGAACCGATGCTGACGACGGAGAACGGTCGGATGCAGGCGTCGTCAATTCGGGACGCGGTGTATTTCGTCACTCGTCCGTGCTTCTACGGCGGTGGTTGCCCTGTCGGTCGTGACCCCGACGAGTGTGAGGCGACGAACTACGGGCACTACAGTAAGTGCCCCTCGAACGTGAGTCCTCACGACATCCGTCGCGGGTCCATCACGCACCACTTGTCCGAGGACGTGCCCGAAAAGGTCGTGAGTGACCGAATGAACGTGGGGATGGACGTGCTGGACAAACACTACGACAAGCGGTCCGAACAGGTGAAGATGGAACAGCGTCGGGGGTATCTCGAAGACGCCTGACCGTTCCTCAATCCTACTCGAACGCCTCGCGGATGACTTTCTCGCGGTACTCCTGATTGCGTGCCGCTTCGTAAACAACCGACTCGTGATGCCGTTTGTACGGTGAACTGGTCGCTCTATCGACTTCTCGGGTCGCAGCATCTAACCACGCCTGTTTGAACCCGCGGGTAACCATCCTGTCGGGAGGACCGATATATTCGACGTAGTGCGGCGTGTCGGTCTCATCTTCGCCTGATAACGGGTCAAATGGGAAGTGATAATCCGCCAATTCAACGAGTTCGTCAATATTATTTGTGTCTGAACCGAGGATGAATCCCGTCGTCGCCCACCGATTGTGCTCCTGCACACGTTCGTTATAATCACCCCGGTACTCTCCTCTACCTTCGGAACCTGCTCGACGCATGGCGACCAACACATACCGATTATTGATGCTCACCGGGATTCTGCTGTCTTGAGGTAGAGACGTGACTAACCGAGGGTCGTCGTCCGAAAGACCGGTCACCGAAATCAAATCGTTGAGGAGGTCGAAATACGAGTCAATCCAGTCGGGTCCGGGTGCGTTACTGACTCTCTCTACGAGTTTTGTGTGGCTGTCCTCATGTTCATCGTCCACAACCACGTCACTACTCGTTGATGTTACGAGTGATGCTTTACCCGGCGATTCCCCTGATGAAAACGTGACGCTCGAACTGGTCTGTGCGGGGCTCGGTGTTGACGATGTCGTTTCGATGTACTCCTGTACTCGTTCTGTCTCCGGGGGATTGTATATCGACCATACCGTCTCGAACCACTCGGTGAGTTCTTCGATGGTATCCTCTTCGTCAAGTAATACCGACATCTCCGTGCGGTCAGTGAGTCCCTTCGTCGTGAAGTTTGCCGACCCAACTAACGCACGGTCGTCCCCAATAACGACCTTCGCGTGTATGTCCTCAACATGACGGACACGGTCGCGCTTCTTGACCAGGAACTCGTGAATCACCTCTCGATTCCTACGACCGTGTATGCTCAACCAGTCCCCTACATCCGTGAGAAGGAACCAATCGTCCGTTTGGTCGGTTACGTCTTCGAGGTACTCAGGGGCGATATACGGACAGGCGATTAACACCTCCTCGTCCTCGGTAATGTCGCGGATAACCCTATCGAACGGCGATATGCCGCTTCGGTCCACCGGGTTGTGATATATCAGTTCGACCATGACAGAGGGATTGACAGCACACTCTCAAAACGATACGGGTCACTCAGGTTCAAATACGGGCAGTTCACGGAGAACATCCGTGTCACAGTCGAACGGACTCGGTAATTCGTCAACGAATGCTCGCACGAATCCCGTGGCTCCCGGCTCGACCATTATCTCCGCGTCGGAATGAACCGTCTCACCGTCCTCGTTCTCGTAGGTCGTGGGGACGAGTACTGGGATGCCCTCCTCGATATACTCCCGCGAGACGTTTCTGAGCGCCTCGCTCTGCGTGTCGAGGTTCCCGTCCGTATCTATCGTCCCAACGACCTCGCCCTGCTCATGATTGAGTATCTCGACCTCGACGACCTCGTGCTCGTCGTCGGAGTCATCCTCGTCACCAGCGTTTGCCATCCCCTCA
>NZ_JBLGBY010000046.1:0-18240 GCF_047616845.1 Natronomonas sp.
TGGAGTAGGGATAGTGACGCTCGGTGTATCAGAGCTCTTGGCTCGAGCGTACCTCGGGATGCTAACCATTTAATGGACGGCCACACCTGCGGTTCTGATGCTATTATGACAGGATGTATAAACAGAAGATAAGTGGGTGTTCAGTTTCATCGTTACAGCGAGAGTCCCTCCAGTAAGTCGAGTGCATTCGGTGTCCACTCGACCTCAGTTATCGATGCCTAACCGATCCTTCACGGCGTCCTGTGACACCGTCTCGCCCTGCATTCGCTGTTCGCGACGCTCGGCCAGATGCTTGAGTGCTTCTTCAGACAGCTGTGTCGAGGGGGTGACAGAATCCCGGAGCGCGTCGCGGATGAACTCGGACGTGTTCGCGTACCCCGTTCTTCCCAGACGTCGTCGATCTGTGTCACCAGCGACTGCGGCACTCGGACGTTGATCTTCTCCATTTCACCGTCGCTCACAACGAAACGTGGATCGAGGAACGCAACATCACCGTCTCGGATGAACTGACGGGGACAGACCTCCGGCTTTCATTCCTCCTGTACGATGGAGACGTGCCGGCCCAACCCACCCGGGAGAACGCGTATCGAAACCTCCACCTCTGGATCAGCGTCGAGGACGATTCAGGCGCCTAAGTAGAGACTGCCTCCCCACGCTCTGCGATACGGCGAGATAGCTTTCTCATCACCCTCACATGAGCCGTTATCGGGTAGCTTGCACGCAACCGGGGATTTATTATCATCTGTCCCCCTCAATCTTTCACGAACAGCGTTCGTATCATCCCTATGAGCAAAGACGTCATTCTCGTCGTCGAGGACGAGCCCGAACTCGCCGACCTGTACAGTGGCTGGCTCGAACAGAAGTACCCGGTCAGGGTCGCCCAAGACGGCTCCGAGGCCCTCGAGAAGTTCGATGACGACATCGAAGTCGTCCTCCTCGACCGGCAAATGCCGGGGATGGACGGCGACGCCGTCCTCCCATTGATCCGCGACCGGAAACCGGAATGCCAGGTGGCAATGGTCACGGCCGTCGAGCCGGATGTCGACGTTATCGACATGGGCTTTGACGCCTACATCACGAAGCCCATCCGCGAAGAGGACGTCTTCGAACTCGTCGACCACCTCCTGCATCGCCGGGTGTACGACGACAACGTCCGCCGCCTCTTCTCGGCGCTTTCGAAACAGATCGCCCTCGAGAACCAGTACGACCGCGAGGAACTGGAGGACGACCCCCAGTATCAGTACCTGCTGGCTCGCATCGAGAAGCTTCGGGACGAGACGTCCGACCTCGCAGAACAGTTCGACGACGAGGGGTTCGAGACTGCGCTGGCAGCGCTGCAGTAGCACAACCCTTTTCGAGCGGCGTCGCAACCGACAGCCATAGCATGGAGTTCGGTGTTGACGAGGCCGGCAAAGGCCCCGTTCTCGGATCGATGTTCGCCGCAGCCGTGCGTGCGCCGCGTGAAGCCCTGCCGGACGGTATCGACGACTCGAAAGAACTCTCCGAGCGCCGTCGCGAGGTGATTGCCGACCAGCTCCGAGACGACGACCGGATCAGTGTCGGCGTCGCAGAGATCTCGCCCGAGCGCATCGACGCCGGCAACATGAACGACCTCACAGTCGTCGCCCACGCCGAGGTACTCGCGGAAATCGTCGAACCGGGCGACGAAGGACTCTGTGACGCCGGCGATGTCGATGCCGAGCGGTTCGCCGACCGCGTCGCCGACCATCTCGACGATTCCATCGCGGTCTCCGCCCGTCACGGCGCTGACGCTGACGACGAACTGGTCGGTGCGGCGAGCATCATCGCGAAAAGCGCCCGCGAGCGCCACGTCGACGCGCTTCGGGAAACGTTCGGCAACGTGGGTAGCGGGTATCCCTCTGACCCGACGACGCGTGCATTCCTGCGGGAGTACGTCGCTGCGAACGACGACCTTCCCGCCTGTGCCCGAACCTCGTGGTCGACGTGTGCGGACGTGTTGGCAGCCGCAGAACAGTCGGCGCTGGACGATTTCTAGAGGCCGCCCCAGCGCAGCCCGACCATCACGGCGATGAGCGCGAGCTGGAAGACGCCCTGCACGCCCGCGAGTTTGGCGTTCCGCATCCCGATGCGACTCATCACGCCGGGGTCGGGGTTGGCCGACCGCGTCTCAAGATAGACGCGCACCTCGCCGGGCAGGATGAGGCCGAAGCCCTCGATGTTGAGCACCGTCACGATGGCCAGCGTCGCCAGCATGAGCGCCCCCGGCATCTGGAGGCTGCCGATGGTGAGTGCCACCCAGGCGATGCTGCCGACCGTGATGAGGCCGAAGGGCGCGAGCCAGCGCCAATCATCGAGCGAGTCGAACTGCCAGCCGATGAGCAACAGCGCAACGGGCAGGTTCACCAAGGTGAACAGCGCGAACCACGGCTCCGGCGTGGCGAAGAACCCCCGCCGAACGGCCAAATCAAGCCCTGCCCCGATGGTCGTAATCGCGAGGGCGGGCATCAGGAACGTCATCTTCGGCGTCAGTCGCTGGAACACCTCCGCCTTGGTTTCGTCGTCGAGTCCGCCGATGACGGGGCCGAGCACCATCCCGAAGAAGAGGTCGGTGCCCGTCCAGAGGATGCCCGCCATGACGTGGACGTACGTGTGTTCAGTAAGCGATGCAACGGTCAACGCGTAGCCGAGTGCGGCCAGTGGGAGGAAGAACGCAGCGACGGCAAATGCCGGGTTCGACTGCTCCGCCATCCCCCGCACCGAGCCACGAACGGTCGTGCGTGTGGCCATTTCCGGTCGGGAAATTACAGCCGATGCTCATTATTGTATGGGTCTCCGCAGTCGATAGAAATCAGCGCCCGGCGCGGGGGTCAACTTCGATTCGGACGCTTACAGCGATTCGGCGGCGTCCAGCGAGATACGAATCGCGCGGCCGACGTTGTCCTTGGCCTTCTCCGGGAGTTCCTCGTCTTCGGTTTCACCTTTCTGCGTGCCTTCGACGAGGTTGCCGTCGGCCGTACAGATGGCGCCCGCAGCGAGCCCCTTCCGGCGGGCGAGCGTGAAGATAGCGGCGGCCTCCATCTCAACACAGAGCAGCCGTGCCGCCTCCCACTCGGCGACGTGTTCGTCGGTTTCGGCATAGAAGGCGTCGTCCGTCGCGACGGGGCCGATGTGGACGGGCGCCTGACGCTGTTCGGCAGCCTCCGAGAGCGCCGACAGCACCTCGAAGTCGGGAACGGCCGGCACTTCGGCGGCCTCGTAGCGTTTCGTCGTGCCCTCGTCCTTAGCGGCGCCGGTGGCGACGACCATATCACCGATCTCGATGCCGTGTTGGAGCGCGCCGGTCGTCCCCACGCGGATGAACGTCTCCACGCCGACGGCGGCCAGCTCCTCGACCGCGATGGCGGCGGACGGGGAGCCGATACCAGTCGAGCAGATTGTCAGGTCACGGCCCTCGTAGGTCGCGTTAACGACCTTATACTCGCGGTTCTCGGAGACGAGTTCGGCGTCGTCACAGTGGTCGGCGATGCGGTCGACGCGGCCGGGGTCACCCGGAACGAGGGCGAGGTCGGCCACGTCGCCCGCCTCGATGAGAAGATGCGGCTGTTTTGCCATGGACGAGTGCTCGACGGCAGTCACCAAAAGTCGCTCGGGACGCGGTGACCGACGGCTACGCTTCCGGAAGAACCGACAGCGAGCCGAGTTCGGCGGGCGTCTCGACGCGGTAGTCGGCCACGCCATCTCCCTCGGCGGCATCGCCGACGAACACCGTACGGTAGCCGCGGTCGGCAGCGGGCTCGATGTCGTACTCGACGTTGTCGCCGACCATGACGTACTCCTCTGCGGGGACGGCCTCCGTGATGGCGTCGAACGGCGCGTCGGCGGGCTTGAACGCTTCGATGTCGTCGGCACAGACGACCGCGTCGACGTGGGCGTCCAGCCCGGTCTCGGCCAGCTTGCGGCGCTGGACGGGCCCGTAGCCGTTCGTCACGACGCCGACGGTATCGAGCGATTCGAGTAACTCGGGGACGCCGTTCGGGACGTGCGTCGATTCGAGTTCGGTTTCGACGTAGGTGTCGGCGAACTGCTCGGGGTCGACGTCCAGGCCGGTATCGCGGGCGGCGCGGGCCGCGCCGAGATACGGACTCTCCTCGAATTCGACGAACGTCTCGATGTAGCCGGAACCGATGGCTTCGGTCGCCGCCTCGGTGGCTTCGACGCCGACCTTCGTGCAGGCGTCCCGGAAGATGCCTGGGACGTCCGGGTCGTACGTGACGAGCGTTTTATCGAGGTCGAAGAGATAGCCGACGGTCATAGGTTTGGAAGGGGACTTGTGGAAAAGACGGTTTCGGCTATCCGTACCGCTCTAGCAGTTCCCATTCCTCCTCGATAAGCTCGCCGATGCCGTGGGTCATGACTGCCTCCCCGAGCGCGGTCGCGACGTAGTACGAATACAGCCCGTCAGCGCCACGCTCCTTCCGCTTTCGGTTCGCGATGATGCCGACGGATGCCAGCCGGTCGAGATGGTAATGCAGTCGGTTGGACGGCACGTCCAGCCGCTCCGTGAGTTCCGTGGCGCTTAGTTCACCCTCCCGAAGCAACTCCGCGAGGATGCGATACCTGGTCTCCTCGCCGACGGCTCGCTGCATCGCGAGATACTCCTCGAGCGAGAGGACGCTTTCGGGCGGCAGTTCGGGGGCATCGTAGCGTTCTGCTTTGGCCATGGTACGTGGTCGAACAGGTGGCGTCCGAACCTACGCTAACGTAGGTATTCGTCGTATTTACGGATTCTTGAGTCAACGGTGGCTGATTATGGCGGTTTTTATATACCGAACTGATGAGGTGAACGCCGGCGACCGCATCCTCTTTTTGCATGAGTCGGGCGTCCGCAGCGCGATGATCGCCGCAGTCGCCGACCGCTGGGACGCGACCGTCCGCACCTTCGACGACGAATCGGAGCTGTTCGATGAAGCCCGCCTCTTTCTCAGAGATGTTATGCGGAAGGAGACGACCGGGAAACTCGCTTTTCCGCCCGAAGACTAGGCCGGCAGCACGGAGTACACGAGCTCGAGAACGGCGATGAACGCGATGCCGTAGGTGACGGCCGAGACGGCCCACTGTCGACGCACTGTTTCGGGCCGCGTCTCGTAGGCAGACCCGCCGAAACGGGGGAACACAACCCACGAAAAGAAGCAGTAGAGGAACACGACGAGGACGGCGGCTGCGAGGAGTTGGGCGACGGACGTTACGTTCGCGATGAGTAGCTCCGCGTGGAAGCCAGCCACCTCGCGAACCCGCTCGGCACCGTAGACGAGCGCTTCGAAGAGGATGCCGGCGAGCATCCCGGCCGCGAAATGGACGGCGTTCGCCGCCGTCCGTGAGATGTCACTGGGAGACTGTCCCCACAGCGCCCCGGCGGCGACGTACGGCGGGACGTAGCCGTACGATTGCAGCCGCATCACGACGGTCATGGCGACTGTCGCGAGCAGCCCCGACAGCATTGCCACGGAGAGTCGAAAGTCAAGTGTGCGCGCGGTTTCTCCCTCGAAGCCGTGCAGTGGGAACGTCCCGATTTGCAGCGCGGCGAGTACAGAGCCAGACATCACTCACGCACCTCTTCGATACGGCCCCATGAAAGGGCTGTCTTCGGCCCACGCTCGCTGGCAGCGATGGCGCCGCAGGCGTTGGCCGTCCCCAAGGCACGCTCCGGATCGTGGTCGTCCAGCCAGACGGCGAGGAAGCCGGCGGCGAAGGCATCACCAGCCCCGGTCGAATCAACCGATGGGAGGTCGTAACCGGGGTGTTCGTAGCGGCCGTCCGGACAGGCCAGCGTCGCCCCCGCCTCGCCGCGTTTCGTCACCAGCCATGGCACCGAGGCGTCGATGGCGGCCGCCTCGCGTTCGGTGACGAACAGGACATCGGCCTGCTCAAGGACGGTGTCGTACGACCGGTCGGGAAGCCGCCGGCCGGGGTCGAAACTGACCGTGAGGTCACGTTCGGTCGCCAGCTCGGCCAGCCGCGCCGCCGTTTCGGGCCGCTGGGCGGTCAGATGGAGTGCGTCGGCATCCTCGAACACAGCAGGGTCGATATCGTCGGGTGCCAGCGCCTCGTTGGCGCCGTCGGTGCCGAGAATGGCGACCTCGGCGTCGTCATCGACGAGGATGTATTTGGTCGTCGTCTCGAGGTCGGTCACGACCTCAACGCGCGTTTCGACGCCCGAAGCACGCAGATCGGCGAGCGCTCGCTCGCCAGTGTCGTCGTCGCCGACGCTGCCGAGCAGCCGAGCCTGCTGTTCAAGGGCGACGAGCGCGGTTGCGACGTTCGCCGCGCTCCCGCCGCCGGCTTCCGACCGCTCGCGCACCCGCGCCTCGTCGTCGGGAGCGGGCAACCGGTCGACGCGGAGCGTCACGTCCCAGTTGACGTGGCCGGCACAAACGACGCGCATGCGTTCGCCTCCGTGTCGGCCGGTCTTAAATTCCCCACAGGAATCACGAGACGGCGAAGAGAACGACGTTGTGTGCGCCGGGGCCGAGACCGACCGCGGTGATGAGCCCGAGCAACAGATATCCCTCGACCGGCTCTTCGCGGACGTACTCGTCGAACAGTTCGACGACGACCGCAGCGAGAAGGAGTTTCACGACGACGAACAGCCAGCCGGCACCGATGAACTCGGCCGTCGGCAGCGCCGCGGCGGTGTCGATGATGAGTTTTGACAGCGGTGTCTGCTCGCCGAATCCGAGCAGGTCGTAGCCAACGGCCGTCGAAACGCCGTCGAGGGCGTGTCCGAAGACGACCAGCGCGCCGACCTGCCCCGTTGCTGAGACTTCTCGAAGCCGCTGTAACGGTGCCCACACGGCTGCGGCGGCGATGACGGAACCAATGATGATGGCCAGCGAGAGGCCAGGGCCAGCGGATGGCACGCTCGTTCCGCCACCCTGAGCAACGAGGGCGGCAGCCACAAGCGCCAATAGGAGCACTGCAGCCCCAGCGAGGCCCAGAATCCCCGGTGCCGACGTCGGCGCCCACTCGTCGGACGGCCGGTCGGCGACGGCGGCGTAGACGCCACCGGCGAGAATGCCCACGGTCACGTAGACGGCCGGCGACCCGAACAGGGGAGCGACCGCTTCGGGAATCGCACCGACCTGATAGAGCGCGTACAGCGCCCCACCGGCGGCCATCCACGGCGACAGCGCGGCAACCATACCCTGTGTCACCGGTGGGCGGCGACTGGAGAGCAGCCCCGCGACGCCGACGGCTGCGGCGAGCAGCACGACGAGATACGGTAGCGGCGGCAGCCCGAACCCGGACGGAAGTATCACGCTCGCAAACGCGTCGGGCGCGCTGGAAAGCGTTGCGGTTGCTCGGACGGCCTGGGAACGCAACCCCTTTTATCGAACCTGCCAAAGCCGCGTGCATGAGTGTCGACCTCACCGACGAGCAGTACGAGAAACACCGCGAGGCGGGCGAAATCCTCGCACAGGTGCGCGAGGAGGCCGCCGACCGCGTCGAGGTCGGCGTCGAACACCTCGAAGTCGCGGCGTTCGCCGAAGACCGCATCCGCGAACTCGGCGGCGAACCCGCCTTCCCCGTCAACATCAGTATCGATGAGGAGGCCGCCCACGCCACGCCGGAACCCGGTGACGACGCGACGTTCGGCGAGGAGATGATCAACCTCGACATCGGCGTCCACGTCGACGGCTGGCTAGCCGACACCGCGGTGACGGTCGACCTCTCGGGCACTCCCGAACTCGCCGAAGCGCCCGCCGAAGCGCTCGATGCCGCCCTCGATATCATCGAACCCGGCGTCGAAACGGGCGAGATCGGTGCCGAAATCGAGGACGTCATCGACGGTTACGGCTACAACCCCGTCGTCAACCTCACCGGCCACGGCCTCGGCCACTGGGAACAGCACACCGAACCCAACATCCCGAACCGCGCCGTCCAGCAGGGCATCGAACTCGAAGTTGGCGACGTTGTCGCCATCGAACCGTTCGTGACCGACGGCGGCGGCAAGGTCAGCGAGGGCAGCGACGAGGAAATTTACGCCCTCGAACAGGAAGCGAGCGTCCGCAATCGTCAGGCGCGTGAGGCGCTCGAACAGATCGTCGAGGAGTTCAAGACGCTGCCCTTCGCGCGCCGCTGGCTCGATACCTCACGGGCGAAGATGGCGCTGCGCCGCCTCGAACAGCAGAACGTCGTCCACGGCTATCCCGTCCTCAAAGAGCAGGACGGCTTCCTCGTCAGCCAGAAAGAACACACCATCATCGTCACCGAAGACGGCTGTGAAGTGACGACGCGAAACCGGTAGTTCACGCGTTGTTCATCCGGATCGTCTCCTCGGCACCGCAGACGCGACACGTCGAGACGCGGTACGGTTCGCGGGAGAACTCGGCGTTCTCCTCTTTCCGGCTCTCCGTGCGGAGTTGGATGCTGACCTCATGGGGGGTCTCGCGGCTACACTCTGTACACTCCTCCGCCATCTCGTCCTCGTTGGTCATTCGAGTCGCCATGTGCACGTCAGCCTATCCGGGATATCTGCATAAAAACCGTATTTGGTTGACCACTGTTCGAACCGTTCAGCCGCCGATGAACGGTCGCTGCGGATATCGCGTGAGGCCCGTCTCAACCCCGAGGAGACTGTTCAATGAGGCCGGGGCTCCGTTTTTCGGGGGAGTAAACTGCCACAATGGTTAAATAGGAGAACGGAACCGAGTGCGCAGGATTGACGCCGGTTCGACCGGAGGAGGTGGTATGGAACAGCTGTTCGCGCCGTGGCGCATCGAGTGGGTCAAACGGGACGGCGAGGAAGCCGACATCGACGGCTGTCCGTTCTGCGTCCTCCCCGACCGCGACGACGCCCGCGAGGCACGCATCGTCGCCGAATCCGAACACGCGTACGTGCTGTTGAACAATTTTCCGTACAACCCTGGCCACGCGATGGTCATCCCGCGAGCACACACCGGCGAATACACCGAACTCGATGAGTTGGTGTTGCTCGACCACGCCCGTCTCAAGCAGCGCACCATCAAGGCGATGGAGGCCGGCTTCGCCCCCGACGGCGTCAACACCGGCCTCAACCTCGGTGACGCCTCCGGCGGCTCCATCGACGACCATCTTCACACCCACGTCGTCCCGCGATGGAGCGGCGATACGAACTTCATGCCCGTCACCGCGGACACGAAGGTCATCGTCCAGGCCGTCGACGACACCTACGAACAGCTCTACGAGGCGTTCGCGGAGGGCGAGGACGCGACCGTGACCGACAGCGGCGCCGTCCACATCGACTTTTAGTCGCGTCGAAGCGAGCGCTTCGAACGCGCTAATCATATCACTTATCTGGGTGGTTCCGTTAGAGGGGGCAATGAGCGACACGGCGGTGGCCGAGGCCGGCCTGAAATCCGACGCCGCACGGGAGGGCTTTACCCGCGCCAGCGTCGTCAACGTCCTCGGTAACGCCGCCAAAATCATCGTCGAGACGGCCGCCGGACTCACGTTCGGCTCTGTCGCCCTGCTCGCCGACGCCGGCCATTCGGTCGCCGACCTCGTCGCCAGCGTCGTCGTCCTCGTGTGGGGTCGCAGCGTCTACGCCGACCCCGACGAACGCCACCCGCACGGCCACCAGCGCATCGAACCGCTCACGGCGCTTTTCGTCGGCAGCGTCATCGTTCTCCTCGGCCTGAACCTCCTCTATCGCTCCGCACTCGGCCTCATCGAGGAGCCGACGGTCTCGTTCAGCCCCATCCTCGTCGGCGCGCTCCTCTTTTCGATGGTCGACATGTATCTGCTGTACTGGTATACGATGCGTGTCAACGAACGTGTCGACTCCTCGGCGCTCGATGCGCTCGCCGCCGACTGTCTCAACGATATCTACACCACCATCGCAGCCCTCGTCGGCATCGCCGGTGTCTTCCTCGGTTATCCGGTGCTCGACGCCGTCGCCGGCGCGCTCGTCAGCCTGCTCGTCGTGTATCAGGGCGCCGATATCGGGCACGAGAACGTCTCCTATCTCATTGGCGCCGCACCATCCGAGGAACAGCGACAGCGCATCGTCTCGAAACTCCGGTCACACCCCGACGTTGTGGGGGTTCATGACGTCGTCGTCTTCTACGACGGTACGCGCCTCGAAGTCGAGGCCCACATCGAGGTCGACGGCGAGCTGACGCTCGTCGAAGCCCACGACATCGAAACCGAACTCATCGACTCGCTGCGAGAGATGAGCGATATCGGCGACGTTCACCTCCATCTCGACCCGGCGGGTATCGGGGAGTGGAAAGACGCCGACGACGGCAGTTAGACTGGCTCGCCGAAGCAGTACATCGTCTCGTTGGCCGTAACCTCGACCTCGATCAGGTCGCCGATTTCGACGTCCTTCTCCGAGACGTTCGTGATGATGACCTGCCGGTAGGCCTCGTCGCGGCACTTCACGGAGTCGGCGGTGCCCTCCTCGGCGACGAGCACCTCGTGCGTCTCGCCGACCATCGACTCGTGGGCCTCTTGGCAGATGTCCATCTTCAGGTCGGTCATCTCCTTCGAGCGCTCCTTCTTGATCGTGCCGCCGAGGCCCTTCATGTCAGCCGCATCGGTGCCGGGGCGCTTCGAGAAGCGCGTGACGTTGATCTTCTCGGGGCGGACGTCATCGAGCAGCTCCATCGACTTTCGGTGGTCACCCTCGGTTTCGGTCGGGAAGCCGACGATGAAGTCCGTCGACAGCGTCCAGTGGTCGAGGCGCTCATCGAACGTCTCGACGACTTCCTCGAACTTCTCGACGCGGTGTTGGCGGCGCATGTCTTCAAGCACGTCGTCGCTGCCGGACTGGACGGGCGCGTGGATGAAGTTGTAGAGCTTCTCGTTGTCGGCGAACACGTCGGCCAGTTCCTCGTGAATGCCGTGGATGCCGCCGGGGTTCGCCATCCCGAGGCGCACCCGGAACTCGCCCTCGATATCGCAGATGCGGTCGAGGAGTTCGGGCAGCTTTCGGTCGCCATCGTCCCAGCCGTACACGCCGGTGTCCTGGCCGGTGATACGGAGTTCCTTCGCACCGGCGTGGACGAGCGCCCGCGCCTTCTCGACGTTCTCCTCGACAGACGGGGAGTCGACGCGGCCGGTTGCGAACTTCGTGATGCAGTACGAGCAGTTGCTCATACAGCCGCGGGCGATGGGAAGGATGCCGACGACGCCGTCGAGGATGGGTTCGGCGTCGGGCGTCGTCGTCGGGCACTCGCCGTTCGTCACCGCGGTGGGAACGTCATCCCAGTGCAGCACCTGAACGTCGAGGTCGCCGAACTCCCCGCCCTGTGCGAGGGCCATACAGCCCGTGACGATGAGGTCGGAGGTCTCCGATTCGAGCTCTTCGGCCCGGCGGAGCATGTTGCGCTCGGTCTTCTCGACGACGGTGCAGGTGTTGAGGATGGCCACGTCGGCTTTCTTGGGGCCGTCGACGCGGTAGTGGCCCGCGTCGCGGAGCTTGCGCTCGATCTGCCGGCTCTCACCCCGATTCGACGTACAGCCGTACGTCTCGATGTGGTACGTAGCCATCGGCGTACTGCTGAATTACATGCGGGCAGCAAAAAGGGCGACGCTTCGAGACTCGTTTTCGTTCGGGTTCCCGCGGCGACACGTCACTCGAAGACGCTCGGGTCGAACGCCTCGACGATTCCGACGCCGGCAGAGGCCCCGATACGCTCGGCACCGGCATCAAGCATGGCGACCGCTTCCTCGAACGTGCCGATGCCGCCGCTGGCCTTGACGGGGAGATACTCGCTCATGATGCGGACATCCGCGACGTTCGCGCCACCACCCTCGGCGAAGCCGGTCGCGGTCTTGACGAACGCCGCGCCCGCCTCTTCTGCTATCTCACAGACGGTTCGCAGTTCCAACGCTGAGAGCAGCGGCGCCTCGACGATGACTTTCACCGGCATCGGGACGGCGGCGACGACGCGCTCCAGTTCCTCGGCGACGGCATCGGTATCACCGGCGTGCAGTCGCCCGGGATTGACGACGACGTCCAGTTCGTCGGCGTCGTCTTTCCAGGCGCGTTCGGCCTCGAACTCCTTCGCCCGAGGTGCCGCCTGCCCGTGCGGGAAGGCCGCGACCGTGACGAGCCGGACGTCGGGTGCGTAGTCGGCCGCTTCCGCGACGTAGCACGGCGGGATACAGGCGTTCATGCCGTGGGTTTCGGCGGCATCGAGCACCGCCTCAACGTCGGCCCAGGTCGTCTCCGGGCCGAGGACGGTGTGGTCGATGCGTTCGGCGAACTCGGCACGTTCCATATCCGCATCAGTTGCCCTCACGGTATAAAGAGTCCACCCCGACGCCGGCGCGAGGCTTTTGCCGCCTGCGTGCCAACGTCTTGCATGGACGACGCGTCGAACCTCGCGCCCGAGGTTCGCGAGACGGCACAACGCATCGCCGACATGGAGATTCGCGGCGCCGCCACCATCGCCGATGCGGCCGCGACGGCGCTTGGCGCACAAGCAGCGGCGAGCGATGCGACGACGCCGAGTGCGTTTCGTGCGGAACTCGACGCCGCCGCCCGCACGCTCCACGACACCCGCCCGACAGCCGTCAGCCTGCCGAACGCGCTCCGGTACGTCCTCAACGACATCGAGGGCGACACCGTTGCGGAGCTGCGGCAGTCGGTACAGCGACGCGTCGCTACCTTCCGAGACGACCTCGACGACGCCCAAGAGCGGCTGGGACGTATCGGCGCCGGGCGCTTCACAGATGGCGATACGGTGCTGACACACTGCCATTCGACGGACGCGATGGCGTGTCTCGAAGCCGCCGTCGAGGCCGGTACCGACCTCGAAGCCGTCGTCAAAGAGACGCGCCCGCGAAATCAGGGTCACATCACCGCCCGGCGACTGCGTGAACTCGACGTGCCGGTCACGCTCATCGTCGACAACGCTGCCCATCAGTTTCTCGATGATGTCGATCATCTGCTCTGTGGCGCCGATAGCATCGCCGCTGACGGCAGCGTCGTCAACAAAATCGGGACGGCGGGACTGGCCGTTTCGGCACGCGACCGCGGCGTCCCGGTCGTAGTCGCCGCCCAGTCAATCAAACTGCACCCGAAGACGCTGACGGGCGCCGCCGTGAAAATCGAGCAACGCGCGGCCGAGGAAGTCCTCGACGAGGAGGCCCGCGCCGACATTGGCGATATCGATGTGGCGAATCCGGCCTTCGACGTGACGCCGCCGAGACACGTCGACGCCATCGTCACCGAGCACGGCCAGTTCCCGCCCGAAAGCGTCGTCGTGTTGATGCGGGAGCTGTTCGGCGAACGCGTCGAGGAGCCCTGGAGCGATTCAGGGCCGAGCCTGAACGACGGCTGACCCCGACGCGACCCGCGCAAACGGCGATGGAAACGCCTTTCCGGATTCACGGACTCGGACTCAGTAATGACCAGCGTCAAGGAGTTCCGTATCGAGGAGCCCGCGACGGCGGACGACCTCGGGCGGGGTGCCTTCGTGTTCACCGACGACTATTCGGTGTTCGATTGGGGGAAGATGCCGGATTCCATCCCGAACAAGGGGGCCTCGCTGTGTGCGATGGGCGCGGCCAACTTCGAAGCCCTCGAAGCGGCGGGCGTGCCGACGCATTATCGCGGCGTCGTCAGCCGCGGCGAAGCAGTGCCGCTCGACGACATCGTCGCCCCGCCGCGGGAGATGGCGATCGACCTCACGCGCGTGCCCGACCTGCCGCACGACGGCCGGGAGTACGACTACACCACCTTCCACCAGGAAGCCGAGGCGAACTACCTGATTCCGCTCGAAATCGTCTTCCGCAACACGGTGCCCGTCGGGTCGTCGCTCCGCTCGCGGGCTGACCCTGCCGATTTCGACCTCGACCACGACGAGTGGCCCGACGAGCCGGTCGACCTCCCCGAAGCCGTCATCGAGTTCTCCACGAAGTTCGAGGAGTCCGATCGCTATCTCTCCCGTGAGAACGCCGACTACATCGCCGGCGAGGCCGATGTCGACGACCTCGAAGCAATTGCCCGGGAGGTCAACGACCTCGTCACCGAGACGGCCGCCGACGCAGGGCTGAAACACGAGGACGGCAAAATCGAGTGTCTCTACTTCGATGGCGAGATTCGGGTCGCCGACGTGGTCGGCACGTTCGACGAGAACCGCTTTTCGTATGAGGGCCAACAGCTCTCGAAGGAGGTCGTTCGGCAGTATCACAAGCGCACCCAGCCCGACTGGATCGAAGCGGTCGGCGAAGCGAAGACGGCCGCCAAAGAGCAGGGCGTCGCCGACTGGCGCGAACTCTGTGCGGTCAAGCCCGAGCCGCTCGACGACCACGTTCTCGACGCCGTCGCCAGCATGTACACGGCGGGGGCGAACGCCTATCTCGACCGTGAGCTGTTCAGCGCGCCGCCGCTGCCAAAAGCCGTCGAGCGCATTCGAAGCCTCTGAGACTCGATGCGGCGACCGCCGCAGGGCCGAATCCACGACGTTTTTATTCTTCCATAGAGAACCGCCGATCATGATACCGTTACAGGCGGCCATCGACCCCGTGATGGCGGTCGTTCTTTTGTCCATCGTGATGGTATTCGTCATCATCTTCGGGTTCATCTGGGCGTTCGAGAACATTCAACAGGAACCCGAAATCCACGACGAAGACGAGGAGCTCAAAGAGCTCGACCCCGGCCACGGCGTGTAAGGCCCTACTGTTCTCGTCGCAGGATGAAGACCATCGACAGTCCGGAGACGACGAGCAAAAGCAGCGCCGGCACGGCGGCGTAGCCGTAGTGGCCGGCCTGTCGCGCCGCCCAGACGCGCGTTACCAGCGTCTCGAAGCCCGTCGGTCGCAACAGAAGCGTCGCCGGCAGCTCCTTCATCGTCGTGAGAAAGACGAGCGCGGCGCCCGCGATGAGCCCAGGTGCGATGAGCGGCAGCGTCACACGGCGGAACGTCGTCAGCGGCCCCTGCCCGAGCGTGCGTGCCGCCTCCGAGAGCTTCGGGTTCACCTGCAGCACCGACGTCCGGGTCGAGCCCACCGCCTGCGGCATGAACCGGACGACGTAGGCGAAGACGAGAATCGGGATCGTCTGGTAGATGCCGAGTTCGTAGCCGCCGAGCGACAGCGACCCGTAGTTCGCGCCGAAGAAGACCAACGCGAGGCCGATGACGATGCCCGGAACGGCGTAGCCGACGTAGGTCGCTCGCTCGAACAGTGATCCGAGTCGGGAGTCGTATCGCGCCGAAAGGTAGGCAACGGGCAGGGCAGCGACCGCCGCGACGAGTGCCGCCAGCCCGGCGACGTACGCGGAGTTGACCAGCCACGACCACTGGAAGACGAAGCTGTCCGGGGGGGTCGCCCGCCCGGTAAGCAGATACCACGTGAACAGCGCGACCGGCATCACGAGGGTGAAAAGCCCGAGCAGCGCGCAGGCGGTGACGGCGGGCCATTTCCAGATACCGAGTTCGATTTCGGCCGTCTCGCCGGCCGCTCCCTCGGTGTACAGCGTCTCCGAGCGGCGAACGCGGGACTCGATTGCGAGGATGAACACCGTCAGCGCGACGAGCTGCAACGAGAGGAAGGAGGCGTAGTCGCTACCGCCGAGCGAGCGGTGTTCGAGGTATATCTGGCGCGTGAACACCTCCGCCTGAAGGAAGGCGGGCGTGCCGAAATCGGAGACGGCGTACAGCGCCGCGAGGAGCGCGCCCGCCGTGATGGCCGGGCGAATCTGCGGTAGCGTCACGCGGCGGAACGTCGACCACCAGTCCTGGTTGAGCGTCCGGGCCGCATCGACGAGCGATTTGTCGAAGGATTTCAGCGCCGCACGGGTCGTGATGTAGACGTATGGGTAGGTGTACAGGGCGATGATGAGAACCGCGCTCGGCAGCCCGTAGATGTTCGGCAGTTCTTGGACGCCGAGCGGTTCGAGCCACCCCTGGACGATGCCGCGGGGGCGGAACATCGCGACGTAGGCGAACGCGCCGATGTAACTGGGGATAGCGAGGGGCAGCGAGACGACGACCGTCCAGAAGCGCCGGCCGGGGAGGTCGGTGCGAACCGTCAAAAGCGCAAGCGGCACCGCGAGCGACACCGAGAGGACGGTGACGCCAGCCATCAACAGGAGGCTGTTGAAGAACACCTCGATGACGCGGGGATGGACGAGGATGTCGGTGGCTCGACCGGCGTCGACGGACGACGCGCGCAGGACGACCCACGTTAGCGGGAAGACGAGCGCCGCGGCGACGGCACCGCTGAGAAGCGTCAGTGCGAGCGGACGTCCGGACGCAGTCCCGTCGGTCGTCGCTTCTGCCATTGGCCGAAAAGGGGGCGTCGAGTTGTTTAGGTCTTCCCAAACGGGATTTGGCGGCTATCGCTGACTGGCTGGTCGGTGCATCGAAAGGACAGACGCGGTGAGCCGGTCGAGCGACCACGAGCCACGAGGGCTCGATCCCAGGTGATACCCACAGATAGCGGGGATGGCGGTCGCGCCAGCGCACTGGGGAGGGATGCCACGGACATCCGTCCCGCACGCATCTGTTTTAGGCCAGCCTAAAACAATAAAGCTACCGGTCAGTCGTCGCCAGATACGACGTCGCCGAGGCCGTCGACGGGGCGGTCGGGCAGCAGGTTGTCGACGGGCTCCGGGAGGCCGAACTGGTACTCGTCGACGTCGACCTCGTCGCGGAGCTCAGTCCGGCCGTGATACACCGAGACGGCGTTATCGAGATGGAGCTGGACGGCTTCAAGCAGCGCGTCGGCCTCAAGCGGCTGGCCGAGGCGTTCCAGTTCCTCGACGTCCGCTCCGGCGGGGACGTTGAACGCTCGCTGGGTGATAATCGGCCCCTGGTCGAGGTCGGTCGTAACGTAGTGTGCGGTCACGCCCGCGACGCGGACGCCTTCCTCGCGGGCCTGCCGGTAGGCCTCGGCGCCGGGGAACGCCGGTAGCAGGCTCGGGTGGATGTTGATGATGCGGTCTTCGTACCGGAAGACGACGTTCGGGCTGAGGATACGCATGTAGCGTGCCAGCACGATGAGGTCGGTGTCGTACTCCTCGAGGACATCGAGCAGTTCCTCCTCGTCGGGGGTGCCCTTCTCGTCGCCGATATCGTGGAAGTCGACACCGTAGTGTTCCGCGAGCGGTTCGAGGTCGTCGTGGTTGCCGACGATGACGCTGATCTCGGCACCGAGTTCGCCGTCGGCCCACGCCTCGAACAGCGCTTCCAAGCAGTGTGATTCCTTCGTGACGAGCACCGCGATAGTGCGGGTCTCGCGGTCGCCCGGGAACCGAACCTGGATGTCGACGCCGAGGTCGTCGCTCAACTCGTCGAGCGCTTCCCGAAGGTCTTCGGGTTCGCAGGTCATCTCGGCCGTATCGACGTGCATCGTCATCCGGAAGACGCCGTCCCGAACCGCCTGGTCGAGGTCTTCGATGTTGATGTCGCGTTCGAAAAGCAGCGTCGTCACACGGGCGATGAGGCCGGTCTTGTCCTCCCCGACGACCGTGAGTTCGGTCAGCTCCTGGCTCACGGGCGATCCCTCCGTTCGGGTACAGACAGCGCAGTCATGCTACCGAGTGGGTGATGGGTGGTCAAAAGGTCGGCGTTCCGTTCGCGCGAGGGCACCGCATCATCGACCTGCAAGCGAAGCGTGTCTGTCCGCACCCGAATACCCCACGAACGTGCATACGCCAGTCAATACACAACCGTTTTCACGCACGAACACGCGGCATCACACATGACCGCCTACACCGCGACCGTCACCGTCCGGCTGAAGCGGGGCGTTCTCGACCCGGAGGCCGAGACCACCCAGCAGGCGCTCGAACGCCTCGGCTTCGAGTTGGACGCCCTCCGCTCGGCCGACCGCTTCGAGGTTGACCTGGACGCGCCCGATGTCGACGACGCCGAACAGCGGGCCACCGAGATGGCCGAACGCCTGCTCGCGAATCCGACCATCCACGATTACGAGGTCGAGGTTGCGGAAGCCTAATCGATGACTGTCGCCATCACCATGCTACCGACGCCCGGTTCCCACACGAGGTGGTCACCGTGACCACGGTCGCTTCGCTCCCTGCTCACGCTCGCCGGAGGTGGCTCGCGTGACCGTCGCCATCATCCGCTTCGGTGGCTCGAACTGCGACCGCGACGCCCTCCGCGCTCTGGAGCATCTCGGCATCGACGCCGAGATCGTCTGGCACGACGACGGCCTCCCCACGGACACCGACGGTATCGTCATCCCCGGCGGCTTCTCCTACGGCGACTACCTCCGTGCCGGCGCGATGGCCGCCCGCGCACCCAT
>NZ_JBLGBY010000047.1:0-18043 GCF_047616845.1 Natronomonas sp.
TATGAATACCAAATTTTTATGCCTGCAGTTGAGTATTTTGCTATTTCAAAACCGGACAAAGCACTACGGGTACTGTCCCTTCTTGTTGAATCAACGATAAGCAAGCTGAACGTGCAGAACGTAGCTGAAACTGCTGGAATCAGCCGAGATACAGTTGAGCGCTATCTCGAGCATCTATCCGAATTCTTCCTCGTCAGCGAATGCTCGATGTACAAAACTTCATACTGCCGGACGTAAGTTCGTAAAGTCATGTTTGAGTAAATGTCCTCTCTGCCCCAGTACAGGTCGGTTGAGCAGCTCTACAGTTCAATTAATTACGTCCGGCAGTATCAGAATACCAGTCCGGCTACGTGTCGGAGTGACCGTCGAGGCCGTCACGGGAGCGCACACTCGACGAGGACGGCGAAGTGGTCGGAGGGGTATCTGGCGCGGGCATCGAGGTCGGTACGAACGCCGAAGCGCTCGACGCCGACGGATTCGGGGAGGAACACGTGGTCGATGCGCTTCTCGGGACGGGCTCCCTCGAAATGGTTGAACGTCGTTTCGGGGCCGTGCGGCGCCTCGGCGCGCGTCCGCGCGTCAGCCAGACCGGCGTCGGTCAGCGTCTCGTACGGCGTGTCCTCGGGCGTGCAGTTGAAATCCCCCGCGAGGAGGGTGGGAATCGAGCGGTCGGCGATTCGGTCTGCGAGCAGTTCGGCGCTTCGTTCCCGTGCCGCCTCGCTCACGTGATCGAAATGCGTGCTGATGACCGCGAACTGCTCGTCGGATTCGGCATCGTGGAACGTCGCCTCGGTCGTCACACGCGGGATAGCGCTGTCCCAGTCGATGGCGGTCAGGTCGTCGGGCGTCTCCGAAAGCGAGAACGCCGAGTGCTCGAGCACGTCGAACCGCTCCGGCCGGTAGCCGATGGGTGTGTGCTCGCCGTCGAACGCACGGATGCAGGCCCACTCGTAGGCCGGTAGCCGCTCGCGGAAGTCGTCGAGTTGGCCTTGCCAGACCTCCTGCAAGCAGATGATGTCGGGGTCGTGGAAGGCGATGACGCTTGCGACGCCGTCGCGCCGCTCCGGCCAGACGTCCGTGCCGGTATCCAGCTCGGCGTATCGAACGTTGTACGACAACAAGCGGACTGTCATGGTGTTTCGGAAGCCGTCACACGCCGTGCTACGGGGTGTGTCATCTTAACACAGTTGGTGGCGGTCACTCGTCCCACCGTGCGAGCGCGGCGTGTTCGTCGGCTACCGCCTCGACATCGGACAACGACTGCGTGCCGTCCCCGGTCACGATGCCGTCGACCAATGTTGGTGGCACGGGTTCGAACGTCGGATTGAGCACGGTGAGCGGCGCGTCGCCCTCGTACACTGCTCCGCGCGGCCCGGACGGCAGTTCGGCCTCGGTGTGGTGGGCGATCTTGTCCCGCGAGCAGACGACGTAGCAGTCGGCGTCCGCATCGGCTGCCGCAAGCGCCGCGAGCCGGGAGCCGACCTTGTTGAGAACGGTACCGTCGGCAAGCACCGAATCGGCGCCGAGAAGCACCGTCTCGGGATCGTGCTCGGCGATGACGTGACCGAGCGCCGCATCGACGAGAAGCGAGACGTCCAGGCCCTCTCGGGCCAGCGTTTCGGCGACGGACACGCCCTCGCGGTCGGGGCGGGATTCGGCGACAAAGACGGCGTCGGGGGCGGCCTCGAGCAGCGTATCGACGGCCGTCCCGGAACGGGAGAGCGTGAGAACGCGGTTACCGACGACGCCGGCTGCCGCACTCGCCGCGCGGCCGTCGGCCTCGACCGCGCGCACGCAGGCGTCGCTGGCGTGGTCACGAACTGACTCCGGCGTGGGCGCTGCGTCCGCCATCACGCGGTTGATGCGGTTCGTGACGACGCTCATTCCCGGACGCGCCGCCCGGAGGTCACGGGCCAGCGTGGCGAGCGTTCCGTACCCGCCCGAGTCGTGGGCGATGGCGGCCGCGCGGTCGCGGAGCACCTCCAGAGCGCGAAGCGAGATGTACGCAGATCCGTGGGTCGTATCCTCCCGCACCGTCTCGACGGATGGGGCGACCGCCTGGTAGGCGTCCCAGAGCCGCGGCACCGTCTCGCGGTCGAGCATCGAGGGGGGCTGTACCCACTCGTACGCCGAAAGCTCCTCGTTGAGCGTCACGGCCGTCGACTCACAGTCGAAGAGATACGGATGGACGAGCCACTCGGTGTCGCGCTCGGGGTCTTCGACCGCCAGCGGCGGCGCCGACCGGACGTAATCGACCGTATCGAGCAGGCCAACCTCCCCGGCGATCTCCCAGCGAGCGGCCTCCTGGGGCGTCCCCTCGGCGTAGCCGGAGACGCCGCCCCACTGGTCGCGGTCGGTGCCGACGGCTTCGCTGCGCCGAACCAGGAGGACGTCCGTTCCGTGCCGAAGGAAGCAGGTGACGACGGCGTGTTCGTCCATGCAATGCGATTGGGCCGAAAGGCGTTATAGTTCCAGGCGTTCGTATGGGCGCGTATGGACATCGCACTTGTGAGTGATACGCACGTTAAATCCCGCGCCGCCGCGCTGCCGGAGTGGGTCAAAGAGGCGATTCGGGCCGCCGACCACGTACTCCACGCCGGCGATTTCGACTCCCGGCCGGCCTACGAGGAGATCGCAGGCCTCGCCGACGAGCTCACCGCCGTCACCGGGAATATGGACAGGGCACTGGAGCTCCCGCTCGTGGCGACCGCAGATCTCGGCGGCATCCGATTCGTCGTCACCCACGGCACGGGGCCGGACGAGGGCTACGAGGCGCGCGTCGCCGAAACGGTCGCCGAACACGCCGATGGGCCGACCGTCGGCGTCTCGGGGCACACCCACCAGGTACTCGATACGCGCGTCGACGGCTACCGGCTGCTCAATCCCGGCAGCGCGACGGGAGCGTGGCCGGCCCAGGAGGCGAGCCTCATGCACGCCGAGGTGGACGGCGGCGACCTCGAAATCGACGTCCGGCGCGGGTAGGCCGGTATCTCCGGTACCGCGGCCCTTTTTATCCGCTCATACCCACTCCGAGGTATGGAAGCGTCTCCGGTTGAAGGGCTCCCCGAAATCCGCGACGGCGACGACCTCGCCGCCGCCATCGGAGAGCGGGTCGACTTCGAGGACGGCGACATCTGCTGTATCGCGAGCACCGTCGTCTCGAAGGCCGAGGGCCGCAAGGCCGATCTCGCGGCGTTCGAAGCCAGCGACCGCGCCGAAGCCATCGCCAAGCGCCTCGAGGCCATCACCGGCGAGTCGAAAGACCCCCGGTTCGCCGCGGCCGTCCTCGAAGAAAGCGAGGAGTTGCTCACGGAAGCGCCGTTTCTCCTGACGGCCACCCGGTTCGGCCACGTCACGGTCAACGCGGGCATCGACCGCTCGAACGTGCCCGACGCCGACCTCCTGTTGTTGCCCGAGAACCCGAGCGAATCGGCAAAGCGACTTTCGGAGGCGCTCGGTGTCCCCGTCATCGTCACAGATACGAGCGGTCGGCCCTTCCGCTACGGTCAGCGCGGCGTCGCTATCGGCTGGCACGGCCTGCCGGCCGCCCGCGATTGGCGCGGCGAACACGACCGTGATGGCCGCGAACTCGACGTGACCGTCCAGGCCGTCGTCGACGAACTCGCCGCGACCGCGAACCTCGTCGCCGGAGAGGGCGGGGGTGGCACGCCCGCCGTCGTCATCCGCGGATGGTCGTTCGGCGACCACGCCGGCAGCGACGATCTCTTTCGCACCGAGGCGGACGACCTCGTCCGACAGGCGCTCCGCGAATGGGAGGTTTCAGAATGATAGGCATCGAACTCACCCCCGAAGAGCCGGTCAGTCGCATCGCCTCGCTTGGCGAACACGCCGAAGCCAACGGTTTCGACACGATCTTCGCCTCCTGTCACTACAACAACCGCGACCCCTTCGTCGCCTTAGACCGCATCGCACGCACCACCGACTCGGTTCGGCTCGGCCCCGGCGTGGCCAACCCCTACGAGACGCATCCGGTGACGCTTGCGTCCCGCGTCGCGACGCTGGATGAGGCCTCCGACGGCCGCGCCGTCTTCGGTATCGGTGCCGGAGACAAATCCACGCTGTCGAATCTCGGCTTCGACCACGACCGACCGCTCCGGCGCGTCCTGGAGACGTTCAAGGTCGCAAACGACCTCTTTGCGGGCGAGCGCGTCGACCACGACGGCACCTTCGTCGCGAAAGACGCCGGCCTCAACTACGACGAGGCGGTCGGCGACATCCCGACCTACGTCGGCGCACAGGGGCCCCACATGATTCGAATGGCCGCGAAACACGCCGATGGCGTCCTTCTGAATGGCTCACACCCCCGCGATTTCGAGTGGGCCGCAGCGCAGGTCGAGCAGGGCCTGGCCGACCGGCCGGACGAGCGCGGCGACTTCGATTTCGCCGCCTACGCCGCCCTCTCGATTGCGGAGGAAGCGGAGGCGGCCCGTGCGGCCGCTCGGCCACCGGTGGCTTTCATCGCCGCCGGAGCCGCACCGCCGGTGCTTGACCGTCACGACCTCAATGTCTCACGAGCCGAAACAATCGGCGAACACATCGCTGCGGGTGCGTTCGACGAGGCGTTCGGCACCGTGAGCGAGGAGATGATAGACGCGTTCTGTATCGCCGGCACGCCGTCGACGGTCGAAAAGCGGGTGGCTGCCGTGTTGGAGTACGCGGATAGTTTCGTTGCTGGGGCGCCGCTCGGGCCGGATCTGGAGACGGCTATCGAGCTTGCTGGGGCGGTGTTGGCGAACTCGGCAGCGCACGCTTGATGAGCGAGACGACGGCCCCGAGCGAGAGAATGCCGAAGACGCCCGCTGCGAAGGTGACGAGGATGGCGCCGGTGATGAGCATCGCGGCGACGAGGGGGTCAGTCATCGCGACGTCGGCGAACCGTTCGACGAGGCCAACCGTGTTCTCCACCAGCCCGGTCTGAATATCGACTGCCATACCACACGGTTCGGCGCCTCCTACTTGTGTGTGTCCGTCTGTCGCGGAGTATAAGCCGCCGGAACCCCCACTGTGGGTATGCGCGACCGCTCGCTCGATGAGTTCCTCAACGGTGATGAGGGTGACTCGACCGCCGACGAGGAGGTGGCGCCGGATGCGGGTGCTACGGAGGACGGTGGCGTCGCGGAGGATGGCGTTGAGGCCGATGATGTCGAAGATGCCGAGGCCGACGCAGACGCGGCAGCGGCAGATTCGGTCGAGCCGGCAGTGTCGACACACGAGTGGACACCCACCGGCGCGGAGTGTGACGCGTGCGGAGCCGTCGTCGAGCGCCGCTGGCGTGACGACGGCGAACGTGTCTGTGAGAGTTGCAAAGTGTGGTAACAGGGGGCGTGGCCCGTCCGCCGTGTTGTGGAATACATTACCACGGTGACTTGTTACGATGGCGTGACTTTCGGAACCCTTATCCGTACGACCCGTCTCTCTATAATTGTAATGGCGAACGGTAAGGTTGACTTCTTCAACGACACAGGCGGTTACGGATTTATCGAGACTGATGACGCGGACGAAGACGTGTTCTTCCACATGGAGGACGTCGGCGGCCCCGACCTAGAGGAAGGTCAGGAAGTCGAATTCGATATCGAAGAGGCAGACAAAGGTCCCCGAGCGACGAACCTGACGCGCCTCTAAATCCGGAAGACACGTCGCCTTTCGGCGACTGAACTAACTTCTTTCAACGAACTACACCCGACAGCGGCAGCGTTGCGTGTGGTGGACGGAACGATAGCAACAGTTAGCGCTGGGTGTCGCCGGCTACGTAGAACACCTCCGGTCAGCATTCAGATTTCAGACGGACACTACCCGGAAAGCGTATCGGGTCGGTCATCCCCGGGCGAAGCGTCAGCGGAAAGAATATGTCTTTAGAATAGAAATGGGCTAATAAGTCATGATTACTCTTGGCGACGAAGACGACCTCCTGAAAGACATCGAGGGGGGCGTCGAAATCGCCATCAATCGGTTGGGATACGACAGGGATGCAGTCGACCCGATCAAGTTCAATAAGCTTGCGTATCTCGCCATCCACGAGTTTGACCTGCCGATCACCTACGGCTGGTACAATACGGTCCAGCCCCGGTGAACACCGCTAACCAGTCCGTCGACGTTCGGCCGACACATCCGGACGATATCGTGGCGGCTGACAAACCGAGGTTGATGGACATCAATCTCGACAACAGGAGTCCAGAAGAGTACTCGTATTTCTTCACAAACGATCTTGAGGAGTTCGACCGAATCCCGGAGTCCCCGACCAACGAATATCTGATCGGGTTTTATTTCGAGCACGCCCCCGACCGATTTCGGGATCTCTACATCGCAAGCATTGAGCTCCAACAGGTAATCGACGACATTGAAAGCGACCCGTCCTGGCATGAGGAGGGTACCGAATATATCGATCTCCTTCGGACGCGGTTCCCCCCGCGTTATCAGCGAAGTCCAGGCCACGCCGGTACTCGAGGAATCGGTCTCAGCCATCGAAGCGTACGGGACGCTTCTGACAAAAATCGTCGAGACAGCGGTCGAACTGCCGGAGCTCTCTGAGGCCCACCAGCGCTTCCTCGGACGGGTCGTCGGATTCTTTTACGGCGGTGCGTGGAACTACGTCGCGCTCTTGGTGTCCCGGGAGACCGTCGACCTCTCCCCCGGGGAAAACCAAGATCGGCTCCGGAACAGCATCGACGAGGAGATCCGTCAACTCAGAACCGAATACGAGCGGGAGCTGAACAGGCTAACCGAACGCGCCGAACAGTTCGAGTTGCTCTCTGAGCCCCTTGATTTCGACGAGCCACGGGAGTGGACGACAGGTGGGTCGGACGACGAGGAGACGTTCGACACCGAAGAGACCGCTTCGCTGAGCGATATCCGCGGGAAGCTGGAGTGACCTTACCGTCCCTGGTAGATGCGAGAACACGAACTCTCCTCGGACGAAACCGTCGCCATCTTCCACCAGGACGCCGCTGAGAACCTCTTCGAGAGCCTCGAAAAAGAAGACGAACCTCCAGCGGCAGTTCCTCTCGCGGCTCCAAGACGCCCTGGAGAGTACTACGCCACAGACGTTCGTCGAAAAGCCATTCACGGGCGTCGACAACGTGATGCAGTTCCGCGCTGGCGACGTGATGCGTGGGTACTGTGTGTTCACCGACGAGCTGCCGGGCTACAGTGTCTTTTATTTCCTTGCGGTGACCGACCACGACTACGACGCTTACCCGGTGGCGAAGTACGACCGGAAAGCCGGTACCGTCCTCGCTGAACTCCGTGCCTCTCCGACGAACCTGCCGTCGAGGAGTATCTCGACGCACATGACGCGCTCAACGCCCAGAACGTGGCGACGCTACTCGACGAACTCTGAACACCGACCGTTTTCTGCGTCGGGGGCACTCCTTAAAAAACGTCGACAAAAAGGCCGACCGCTCCGTTCGGCGCGGATGCTAGTCCTCTACCGCCTCTTCGACGATCTCGATCTCCTCCTCGGTCAGCTCGTGCGGTTCTGGTGGATCGCTCACAGAACCTCCTGAAGGATGTCCTTCAACCGCGTCTCAACCTCCGAGGCCTGCAGGATACGAATCGAGCGCTGTTCGTCTAGCGAAGCGGTCTCCTTTCCGTCGATATCCTGCACGACGAGAAGCCCGTTCCACCCGGATCCGAAGTATTCGGTGTCCGCCTCGAAGACGAAATCGTTCTCGTGCCTGAGGAAAGCAAGGTATTCGAGCGTCTCCTTGATGCCCGTCCGAATCGTCTCCGGGCGCGTCGAGTTCTTCACCTCAGTGATGAGATACTCGTGGCTGTCTTCGCCGTTGATTTCGAGGACGATTACGTCGGGTCGGCCCGACCTTCGGTGGAAATTTTCGTTTTTGAAATACGAGGCCAGAGTCTCGTGGGCCTCACGTTGAACCATCTCTGTCCGCGAGAGTTCCCCACGTAGCTTACCAAATTCCTCGGAACGGAACGACAGATCTCGGTCACGCCCGGAGTTGTCGTGATACAACACGATTTCGGTGTCGTCGTCCACCATCCGAGCGACTTCCTGCGAATCCGTCGCGATGGTCGACAGCGTGAACGATTCCTGGCGGAGTGATTCAATGGCCGCGACGTATCGAAAGAGCACGTACAGTTCCAACAGCGTCTCGTCGTCGTCCGGGGTGATGGCCGTCCGTTCGAGCAGATCAGCCACCGCTTCCGGGTTCGCATCGAGCGTCTCACGATACGACCGAAGGAATGCAGCGGCCTCGGTGTAGACTGGATTTCGAGATTCCTCGGCGCGCTGGAGCATGCGCTCAGTTGGTTCGTAACTCTCGGGATCTCGGATTCGCTTGACGTGGACGTTACGCTCGAAGATGCGTTGCAGCGTCTCCACGAGTTCAAGGTTCTCCTTCCAGCGGTCGGTGACCCACTCGTAGTCGGCCCGAAGATACTGTTCGCAGTCCTCAAGCGTCCGATATATGACTGCAAGCAGGCGCTTGAGGACGATGTTCTCCGCGATATCGTAGTTCTCGGAGCGGTCATCACAGACGAACAGCGATCGGTCTTTCGGGTTCGTCGAATACCGCTTTCGAACCGTCGCCGACCAGCTGATACGTCCGCTTACGTGGCCACGAGATGTTTTGCGGACACTCTCAGTCTGTGTTTTCACGCTCCGGAGTCGCTGTGGGAGCGATTCGACGAAATCGACGACGTCGGGTTTGAGAATGAAGTGGAGACGAACGAGCGTCTCGTAATCGTCGAAGCGTTCGTCCAGTCCTGCTGGTTTTATTTCCTGTGCGACGTGCTGTTCGGGGAACGTCCCGTGCATCACGTAGGTCAGGATATCCTCCGAAAGCCCGGCGACGAGTTCGTCCCTATTCATCGACCCGAACGCCGAGGACGTCTCCCGCGAGCCTGTCGAGGCGCCGCCTGTCGACGGCATCCGAGGCCGCGATTCGTGAGACGATACGCCCGCGATTCGGAACCCCCTCCAACTGTGGGAAGACGTAGTTCGAGACCGCCTGTGTGAGTGCCATCCGCTGATTCACATCGTTCGCGGTTACGTGTTTGAGGATGTCTTTGATGATCGCAGGGCCGATCTTCCGTCCGTCGTCGAACGCATTGACGGAAAACCAGAGGGCGCCGATGTTCCGGAGCGTCTCCTCCTCGGGGGCGAGATCCCACGCGTCCGCATACGACCGAACCAGTTCGACCTGTTCGTCGGTATCTTCGGGGATGTCCGGCGCCGCCACGTGAACGAACGCGAAGCGGCGCATAAACGCGTAGGACAACTCGTAGAGCGATGTCTTGTCATAACTGTTCATCGTCGCCAGAATCCGCCACGAGGAAGGGACGACGTACTGATGATCCTGCAGAAGGCCCTCGAAGGTCGATGCCGGACGGATCTCGATTTCCTCGCCGTTGCGCTTGTAGGGGAGTTGAACGGGTTGGCCTGAAAGGAGTGTGAACAACTGGCCGAAGGATTTGTCGATGTCGGCCCGGTTTATTTCGTCGATGACGAGCAGTTCGTTCCGCTGGGTGCCGCCGCGTTTGAACCGGCGGAGAACCTGTCCCGGTTCAAACGCGAGGTTCTCCCCATCGGATTCCTCGGGCATGTAGCCGCCGACCGTCTCGAAGGTCGACCAGTCGGCCGTCGCAGTCGTGATCTGGTAGCCTGTATACGTCTCCGGGTTCACGTCGGCCAGATGTTCACAGAGCATTTGAGCGATTTCCGTCTTCCCGGTTCCCGGTGGCCCGGTGAAGACGACGTGTTTGCCTGCGTTCAGCGCCGAGTTGACCTGTTCGAGAATTTCCCGGCCTTGCTCGTCGGGGAAATAGAGACCATCGAGAACGGATTCCGGGACATCGATTTCGGGGACTCGGGTCAAGTCAAGCGGTTCGTCCGCTGTTGGTTCGGAATCGTCTGTGAATGTTTCCTCGGCGTCCTCATCGTAAACGAAGTTCTCGACGGAGCCGTATCGTCCCCGAATCCCGCCGACACCCATGTCGTTGAGCGGGCGGAATCCCATGACGTAGTTGATGTCATCGCCGGAGAGGTCGTGAACCTCATCTGAATCAATGTTCGTCTCAACCGGGGCTTCGAGATATATGATGCAGACCCACGGAGCACCTTCCTCGTGGTTCGGCCAGAGTTCACGTCCAAGCATCTCGTTTCGCTCGGTTCCGAGAACTCTCGCGCCGTATTCGTAGCATCCGTCCCGATAAAAAAGCAGGAAGTCACCCTCCTCGACTTTGTTCCAACTGCCCGAAACGCTGTCCTTGGTTCCCCACACACTGGTTGGATCAGTATCCGGATAGTCATCGGAGTGATCAGCAACGACGTCTTCATCAACACCATCGAGAACGGTACGCTGAAAATTCTCCTGTGCCGCGTCGTTGCCGTAAGGAGCGAGAAAGACCTTCGGCCCGTCGTATACCATCGTTCGTCTGTGTCCTGTCGTCGGAATAAAGCTAGGTGCTGTGTGGCGGCAATTTATCAACCAACACGCCGCCACCTCGCAGCGATGCTGGCACACGAACATCCCGATGCTCGCTGCCCCCACTGTGCGTCGAGGCTTCGATACGGCCTGAAGCGAGAGGGAAGCGGCTGGAAGATTCAGTACCTCTGTCCGCCCTCGGATGGCTGTGGTTGTGAATTCTCAGTCGGCCGAATCGATCACGAATCGGTCGACAGCGAGGACGAAGCCTACCGACGGGCCGAACGACTCGGCGAAACCCTCTACTGACACGCCGTGCCCCTCCCCAAGTCCTTACGTTGCTGCACCCCTTGTGCCAGATAATGGCAACCTCGTCTCGACCACAAAGCGTATGCGAAACTCCGATTCGTTTTCAATGAGCCCTCCATGACCGATACGACAGACACGCACGCGGCCACTGCGGAACTGGGATCAGGAGACATCGAGACGGCCGGTCGAACCGCCCGAAACGTTATCGAGAACATCCAGCGCGTCATCGTCGGCAACGACGAACCGATAGAGCATCTCGTAACGGCCCTCCTCGGCGGCGGTCACGTCCTCCTCGAGGACGTCCCGGGCGTCGGGAAGACGATGCTCGCCCGCGCCGTCGCCGAATCCTTCGACTGTTCGTTCAAACGCGTGCAGTTCACGCCCGACCTGTTGCCGGCCGATATCACCGGCGCGAACGTGTACAACCAGAAGACGAGCGAATTCGAGTTCCGCGAGGGGCCGGTGTTCGCGAACGTCGTGCTGGGCGACGAGATCAACCGCGCGCCCCCGAAGACCCAGGCCGCGCTGCTGGAAGCGATGGAGGAAAAACAGGTCAGCGTCGACGGGACGACGCACCCGATGCCCGACCCCTTCGTCGTCATCGCGACGCAGAACTCCATCGAACGGGAGCGTACCTACGAGCTGCCGGCGGCCGAACTCGACCGATTCATGCTGAAGCTTCGGCTCGGCTATCCCGACGAACACGATGAGGCCCGAGTCATCGACCGTGCGGTCGGTGGCCACGCGATCGACGACATCGGGGCGGTCGCAACCGTCGACGACCTTCGGGACGCACGAGAGACGACCGCCGACATCGAAGTGCGGGAGCCGGTTCGAGAGTACGTGACCCGCCTGGCGAGCTACACCCGAGAACACGCCCAGTTGGGCGCCAGTCCTCGCGGCTCCATCACCCTCGTTCGCGCCGCCCAGGGGCGTGCCGTGCTCGAATCGCGCCCGTACGTCATCCCCGACGACATCCAGGCCGCGGCGCCGGTCGTCTTTCCCCATCGGATGCGAACCGACCCCGGCGAGCCGGACGCCGAGGCGGTCGTCATGGAAGCCATCGAGAACGTCCCCGTCGAGGAGTAATCCGGCGCGATGAGCCCGAACATTCGCGACCTGCGGCCGACGCGGCGCGGCATCGCAGTGGCCCTAATCGCTGTGCTCGCGTTCGCACTCGGAACGAGCGCCGGCGCACGCTCGCTGAACGCGGTCGTCGTTCCCGCCGTCGTCGCCCTCGCCGCAGGCGCAATCCAGTTGGCTCGTGCCGACGACCCGACCATCGACCGCTCGAAACCCGAGCCGGGGTTCCCCGGTGAGACGCGGACGCTGACAGTCGACATCGACTCTACCGTCCCGTGTACGGCGACCGAACGACTGGCTGATGGGCTCTCAGCCGTCGGCGAACCGCCAACGGAGGCGGTCGGCCATGGCGGACGCTTCAGCTACGACGTGGAGTTCGAGCGCCGCGGCGGCCACGACATCGAACCCACGAGCTGTCGGCTGACCGATTCGCTCGGGCTCTTTCGCACCGAGCTCGACGCGGTCGAGGCGACGACTGCGCTCGTCTATCCGGACATCTACGAGGTCGACGGCGCGGAGCTTTCGGCGCTCATCAGACGCGCGCTCGGCGATGACCGCTCGTCGTTCGACCGACTCCGGGAGTTCGCCCCCGGCGACACGATGCGGGATATCGACTGGCGGGCAAGCGCAAAGCGCCCCCGAGAGGAGTTCGTCGTCGCCGAGTACGAGAGCTACTCCGAGAGCACGCATCTCGATATCGTCGGCGAGTCGACGCTCGGGAGCGCGGATGCAGTCGCCGCGACCGTCGCCAGTATCGCGCTACATCTACACGACGTGGGCGCTTCGGTGACCGTCCACGTTCCTGAAGGGTCGTGCATCTCCCGACCAGGTGAGGTCGGCTCACTGTTACGACTGCTCGCCCTGACCGGCGACGGGTGGGTGAACGACGAGGAGCGGGCCGGTGCCAACGTGTACGTCCTCGGTGAAGGCGGAACCGCGACGGTCACGTTCGCCGACCACGAACTGGAGTTCGAGAACGTGGCTGGCGCCCAGCGCAGCCACGAGGTGGTTTCGTGAGCGTTTCGACGGCGCGCGACCGGGCCGTCGAGGCAGTCGAGGGGCTCCGGCCGGCCCGCATCGTCGCTCTGGCCGGCGTCCTCACCGTCCTTGGGGCGTTCCTCGCCGTACTCCACGAAATCCTCGTCATCACCGGCGACCCGACGCAGCTGTACTACGTCGTGGTCGCCGCGGCGGTCGCCGGCACCGTCCTCGCGAGGCTCATCAGCCAACACACAGCCGTCATCCTCGGCGCCATCGCCGTCGTCGGTGGGACGTATCTGTATATCCAGTCGCTTCCCGGCGGCTTCGGCTTCCTCGTGTTGTTGGTGCCGATGCTCGGCGACGCCATCGCGCTGCTTTCGGGACTGTCGGTGTTGCGCATCGTCAATGCCGACGTCTGGGCGCTCGCCATCGCACCAGGGCCGGTGTTTCTGGCGTGGTATCTCGGGCTGCGCGGCAAGTACGCCGCCGCGAGCGCGGTAGGTGGGAGTGCGCTCGGCTTCATGGTGCTCACGGGAGACGCGACGACGACCATGACGCTCGCTGGTGTGCTCGGTGTGACGCTTGCGCTCGCGTTCGGCGACTGTGACCGCCGCGAGGAGCCGCTTCGGAACGCCGACGGCATCATCGTCGTCCTCGCGACGATGGTCGTGTTGACCCTCTTTGTCGGCGTCGTTCCCGGCGCGGCGGGGTCGTTCATCTCGACGGAAGGCGTCGGCAGCCAGGAGTCGACCATCGAGTCGAGCCTCGTCTACGCCGGCGATAGCGTCGCGGTGACCGGCCCGGTGAAGCTGTCGCCGGACGTGCGCTACACCGTCGAAGCCGACGAGGAATCCTACTGGCGTGTCGGGACGTACGACCGCTACACCGGCGGCGGCTGGGTGCGGAGCGGCGAGCTTCGCACGTACCAGGGCCAGCTTCCGGGGCCGCCGGGCGACAGCCGTGAGCTGGATCAGACATACACGGCAGAAGCCACTATCGCGACGCTGCCGGCGGCCAACAAGCCGACGAGTATCGACGATGTCCCCGTTCCCGTTCAGGTGACGGATGCGGGCGCGTTCCAGCCCGCCAGCCCGCTCCAGTCCGGCGAATCCTACAGCGTCGAAAGCCGGAAACTCTCCGCCACGCCGAGTGACCTCCGGAACGCCGGCACCAGCTACCCCGACGGCGTCGAGTCTCGTTACACGCAACTGCCGGAAAGCTCCCCAGAGCGGGTCGAGGAGCGCACCACGCGGCTCACGGCGAACGCCGAGAATCCGTATGACTCCGCCCGTGTGATCGAGCAGTGGCTCCAGAACAACTACGAATACTCCCTGGATGTCGAGCGCCCACGTGGCAACATCGCCGACCAGTTCCTCTTCGAGATGGACGCCGGCTACTGTACGTACTTCGCGACGACGATGGTGACGATGCTGCGGACACAGGACATCCCGGCCCGCTTCGTCGTCGGATACACGCCGGGCCAACAGGTCGACACGAACGAGTGGGTCGTCCGCGGCTACAACTCCCACGCCTGGGTCGAAGTGTACTTCCCCGAACAGGGCTGGGTGAAGTTCGACCCGACGCCCGCGGCGCCACGGGAGTCCGCGGAGCGTCAACGGCTCGATTCGGCCCGCGATTCCCAGAACAGTGGCGTCGATACGGACGACTCCCTCAATTCGAGCATCGACCAGGGGACGCCGGAGCCGACCGATGAGGGGCAGAACGGCACGAACGGCGGCCCCACCGAGACGAACGGCACGGACAGTACGCCACCGAGTGGCCAGACAGGGCCGAGCGGGTCGGACGGGGATGGGTTCTCCCTGCCGACGATTCCGGTGCCGACGCCCGAACAGCTCGGCTTCGGAGTGATTATCATCGCTGGCCTCATCGCCGGCGCGAGACGGACGGGCGCAAGCGGTCGGCTGTACCGCGAGCTGTGGCTTCGCCGCCTCCCCGACGGCGACCCCGAGGTGGTCGTAGCGGGCGCGTATCACCGACTCATCCATCTCGAAGAACGCGGCGGGCGGACGAAACGGCCGGGTGAGACACAGAGGCAGTTCCTCGCCGACGCCGACGGGCGAGCGAAACGGATCGGTGACCTCTACGAACAGGCCCGGTACGGCGACGGTGTCGACGAGGCGGCTGCCGCCGAGGCGGCCGGCCTGCTCGCCGAGCTCCTCGACGAGCGCTCTCGGCTCCCCCATCGGGTGTGAAAGTACGATAGGGGCACCCGATAGTGTTTAATATAGCCGTCGTGTAGGGCGGGATGTAATGTCGGAAGTCTGCTCGACGTGCGGTCTCCCTGAGGAACTCTGCGTCTGTGAGGACGTGGCGAAGGAGTCCCAGGAGATCAACATCCGCATCGACGAGCGCCGATACGGTAAGGAGGTAACGGTCATCGAAGGATTCGACCCACGCGATGTCGACCTCGACTCGCTATCGTCGGATCTGAAATCGAAATTCGCCTGCGGTGGCACCGTCGAAGACGGCGCCATCGAGTTACAAGGAAATCACCTCGGGCGTATCGAGGATTTCCTTCAGGAGAAGGGATTCAACGTTGCCTAACACCCGCTGACCGCGCGTCGAGCCACGCTTTTCCGAACGAGCGACCCGCCCAGCGACAGCGCCGTTCAGAACGGTGCGTCGGGGCCTTCGTCACCGCCGGCTTCAGCCACGCTTTCCTCGGCTTCGAGGGCGTGCGGCCACTCATCGATACCGGTTTCGAGTGAGTCGACGCGCCCGGAGAACCCCTCGTAAGAGTCGATGAGTCGGGCAGCCTGGACGCTCGCCTTCCCGTGCGGACAGGCCGTCACGACGCGGTCGGCGTCGACGAACTCCTCGATTCGGCCGGTCAGCTCCTGAAATGGGATGTTCTCGCTGTTCGGGATATGGCCGCGGCGGAACGCCGGCGGCGACCTGATATCGACGATACGAACGTCCGCGTCGGCATCGAGAAGCTCTTTCAGTTCCGCAGCTGAAATCTCGCCGTCCATACCCGTCCCTAGGTGACAAGCGGCATAAACGGCGCGGCTCCGGCCCTCATACGGATTGTTGTACCAAATTATCGGCGAGCGGCCGGATGGCTCGGCGTTCGCCGGGAACCGACTACAACAATCCGTATCACAGCAGGCCGTCTTCGGCCGCGAGAAGCAGCCCCTCGATTGTGGCGTCGTTCGCCGGCCCCGTCCGGGCCGATTCGAGGGCGTCGTCGACCGGCACCGTCAGCACGTCGAGGAACTCGCTACCGTCGAGTTTGCGCTGACCGCGCGAGAAGCCCTCGGCCCAGACGATGCCACGCCGGTGGCGCAACACGCCGGTCGAACACCAGAAATCCTCCAGCAACTCGATGGAGTCGGCGGTGATGCCGACCTCCTCTTCGAGTTCGCGGGCGCCCGATTCGGCGTAGCTCTCGCCGGGCTCGACGATGCCGGCCGGCAGTTCATAACAGAACTCCCGGATCGTAGGCCGGAACTGCTCGACCATCACGACCGACCGTTCCTCGCCGGGAAGGCCGAGCGCCTGTGGATCATCGACGACGGCGACGATGACGACAGCTGCCGGCAGTTCAGCCCAGTAGTAGCGCTTCTCGCGGCCGTCCGGCAGTTCGACGAGGTCGTAGCCGCCGGTGTACCAGCCGGTTTCGTATTCGGTAACCGACTTGACAACCCGCCAGTCGTGGTCGGTGGGACTGCGACCCTCCATCAGGCACCCCCGTCGACGCGGATGATTTCGAGGCGGTACCGCTGACCCGAGTAGCGGACGTACGCGACATCGCCGTCTGGTGTGTCACCGCTCCGCTCGACGCTGGATGCGTTCCGCCCTTCGAACTCGCTGTACTCGTCGAACGGCGTGTGTGTGAACGCCTCCTTGAACCCGACCGGGCCGGTGTAGTACGCCTCCGAGCGGGCCGGTCTCTCACCCGCCTGGGCGGCCGACAGCGCGCCGAACGTGTATGGGAACCGCCGCTCCGAGAGCGTCGTGACGTTGACGGACGGCCCGTCCTCTTCGACCGCCGTCGCCTCGACCGCGTACGCGTCGCCGACCTCCAGATAGCTCGGGAGTGCGCCCAAAGCGAGCATGACGACGAGCACGCCGAGAATGACGAGCAGGACGTTCCGCGTTATCGGTCGCATAGCCTCTCCCGGTAGATGCGGTTGAACGCCATCCGGCGCGTGGTGGCGACGGCGGCGTCGGGTTCGTTCTGGAACGTCGCCGCGACGGCCGTCTCCGCGAAGGGGGTGGCGTGCCACGCCACGCGGTCGACGTTGTCGCTGCCCGCGACGCGAACGTCGTGAGGGTAGGCGTCACGCCACTCGTCGAACTCCTCTGCATCCCCGACTGTGACCGACAGCTGTTCGGCAAAAAGGGCCTGTCGGGCCGTCTCGATGACGTCGGCGGTCACGCGCTCGTCGTACTCCTCCCGTTCGAATTCCATCGCCTTCGCGACTTCGCGAACGACGGTCTGTGCCGTCGGCCCGAGCGCCTCGTAGCGCTCGTGGGCGGCCACCCACGACTCGGGTGAAAACGTCCCCTCGGTGTGCATACCCCATGTACGCACTGGGGCCTGTTACTCGTTTTTATCCGATTCGGCGTCTTCCTCCGCCTCGCCCCCGGCGTCCGCCTCCCCATTCGCGTCTTCCTCGTCGAGCATCTCTTTGGTCATCTCGCGTGCCTCCTCCAGAATCGCCTCCGTCTCCTCGTCTGTCGGGCCGGAGCTGTCGAGGGGCGCGGTCTGATGGTCGTGTGAATGCGTGTGATCGTGGCCTGCGTGACTATGCTCGTCGTCGAACAGCGCGCCCGAACGCTCCGACGGGGATTCCGACGACTCATCCAGGCCGCCGACGGTGTCCTCGAACACCTGCGGGAACTCCGTCTCCTCGACGGATTCGGTGACGACCGCCGCGAGGTCGGCCTCGCCCATCTCGTTCCAGTCGGGGGCGTGCTCGTCGAGCCACGCCTCGTGGTCGTCGTCACCGAGCATCGCGGTGAACGCGAGGTGGTTCGCGAGGTGGCCCGCATCGGCTTGCGGGTCGTCACAGACGGGGCAGGCGTATCCCATATCCGCGCTGGGCGCGCCAGCGCCAAAACGGCTGTGTCTGACATCGCTCGCTGCGCACATTCCACTCGCGGCTCACGGCTCGCTACGCTCGCCGTTCGCTCTCCCGAGGCCTGAACTCGCTCGCTGCGCTCATCACCACTCGCGGCTCACGGCTCGCTACGCTCACCGTTCGCTCTCCCGAGGCCTGAACTCGCTCGCTGCGCTC
>NZ_JBLGBY010000048.1:0-18029 GCF_047616845.1 Natronomonas sp.
AGCAGTGCCAGTCCGAAGAACTGGAAGAACAGCGGATGCGTCGAAAGCGGTGTCAGGACGAAAATGAGCCCGAAGACGGACAGCTGCAGCCCGGTGAGTTTCATCGATTTCTTCGCCAGCCCCGCGAGGAGCGCGAAAACGAAAAGCAGGAAGATGGCGTGGGCTACGCTGTACTGGCGCAGAAAGTTGTCCATCACCTGCAGGGGAAACTCTATCATTCGTATCGGTGTATCGCGGTGTTTCGGTCTTAATGGTTCCGTTACCCCTCGGCGGGGCCGACGAGTTCGATGTGTCTGAGCCAGACGAACCAGACTGTAAGCAGCGCCCCGGCATAGCAGATGGCCCAGACGGCGATGCCGAGATAGCCGAGGCCGGCGTTCGTCAACAGCGCGTCGGTGATACCCGCGACAGCGATGGTGCCACCGAGGAGGAGGACGCCAGCCACCCAGCCGGGAAGGTCGGAGCCAGTGCCGGTGCCACCGCTGGCCGAAGCCTCGGTGTCGGCCTCGGCGCCCGCGTCCGGGTCGGCGTCGGGTTCAGAGAGGGGCATAGAATAACTAAGGTATCAAACGTTTCCTGCGTTGTGGTTCGGCGGTCGTCAGCGGTTCAGGGTATACTGCCGAAGTTCGTCGATGTGTTCGGCGAGGTCGGTGAGTCCGGTGTTGATGGCGTCGATGCGCTCGCCGATATCGTCGACCGGCACGGCGCCGTTCGGCGTGGATTCGATCAGTTCATCGTTCTCAAGCATTCGCAGCGAGTATCGAACCTTGTGCTCGTCGATGCCGACCTCCGTAGCGATTCGCGAGATACCGATTGGGTGCTGGGACAGGATGACATCGAGAACCTCTAAGTCGCGTTGCTCTTTGCTCAACTGCTTTCCCAATCGCTCAATCATTCAGGTAAATATACCGGCCATGCCGTCAAAGTCCTACCGAAGTACGGAGGAGTTCGGGGAGCTGGCCCGCTACTCCGTGTCATCCGAGTCAGCTGCTGCGGCACACACCGACGAGAGCCACGGCGCGTCGCGACAGTCCGCGAACGGCGTCGGCTCGGTCGGCGTCTCGCTGCGCTCGCTCAGCGCGCGCTCGAACCAGGCGACGTCGTGCCACTCGCCGTGTTTGTAGCCGGCCTGTGGGAGATGCGCGACGCAGTCGAAGCCGAAGGCTTCGTGGAAAGCGACGCTACCGGGATTCGGCAGCGTGACGACGCCGTAGGCGCTCTCGAATCCCTGGCGGTCGAGCGTCTCGATGAGCGCACGGTACAGCGCCGACCCGACGCCCTCGCTCTGTCGGTCGCGGTCGACGTACACCGAGAGTTCGACGACCCATCGATAGGCCGCACGCTTCCGGAGTTTGCCGCCGTAGGCGTAGCCCACCACCTCGCCATCACGTTCGGCGACGAACCACGGATACGTCTCAAGCGTGTCGGCGATTCGGCCGGCGATCGCCTCGCCATCGGGCGGCGTCTCCTCGAAGGTGATGGCGGTCTCCTCGACGTAGGGGCGATAGATATCGGCGATGGCCGCCGCGTCATCGTCGGTGGCGACGCGGAGCCGAAGGTCGGTCATATCGGAGGGGAGAGCCACGGCGGCAAAGCGGTGACGAACCGCATCGAGTCCGACCATTTAACTCCTGAAGCGACACAGACGAACCATGACCCTCGACCCGGTGCATTTCGACGGCATCGCCCAGTTGGCCGGGCGAATCAGCCAGCGCGTCGACGCCACCGACCACGAGGCCTTCGCCGATACGGTGTTCGAAGAGTTTCTCGACCCGCTGTGGCACGACGGCCGCCGCGTTCTGGAACCGCTCGGGGAACTGCGACGGCGCCGTATCGACACCGAGGACGCGGCGCTCAACGAGGCGCCGTTCCCGACCCAGCACGGCCTCGATTCCGGCACCATCAACCCGACGACGTTCACGAACGGCCTCGTGCTCGACGTGGCGCAGGCGGCGATGGCCGCCGTGCCCTCCGACCTCGACCTCCATCGCGCGCGAACGGTCGTCGCGACCGTCCACTCCAACGACGCCACCGTCGACTGTGGGGAAGACGACTGGACGATGTTCGACGGCGGCTACTCCCGTGGTCGCATTCTCCAGGCGCCCCGCGTCAGCCGGTATGAGGAGGCCGTCGTTCACGCGCTGTCTTTGTATCTCGCCGAGGTCACCCACGCGACGACCCAATCCGAGGTTGTCGACGACCTCCTGATTCTCGACGGGCCGATCTACCCGAAGGGCCTGCTCGCCTGGAGCGACCGCCACCCCGAACTCGCAGACCTGCTCGTCGAGGACAAACGCCCCCGAGACGTCGTCGCGAGCTACATCGAGTTGGTCGAGACGTTCGCCGAGCGCGGCGTCCCGCTCGTCGGCTTCGTGAAGAACAGCGCCTCGAAAGCCATCACGCGGGCTGTCCGAAACCAGGAGCGTGCCCCGTGGGTCAACGACGCCGCCTTCTTCAAGCGCGCGCTGAAGCGCACCGACGAGGACGGCGAGCCGCTGAAAGACCACCTGACGTTCACGAACTGGTTCGTCTCCCGCTGTGGCGTCGACGAGCCACTGTCAGCGGACGGCGACGCCATCGGTATCGAACGCGAGCGCGACCCCGCCGATTACGAGGTGACGTTCTGCTGTATCTACGACCCCCGAAACGACCTCCTGTTCCGGGTCGAGGCGCCGGCGGTGTTCACCCGCGATGAGGCCACCCGCGAGGCGCTGACGATGCAGCTGCTCCGTGACATCGCCCACGAGCGCGGCCCGCCGCTGGCGGTTGCGAAGGCCGACGAGCTAGCGCGTATCAGTCGCGAGGAGAAGGCCGAACTCGGCCGCGCAATCGAGGAGCGCTTCGACGCCGAGCGCGACCGAAGCTACGACGACGAACGCTGGGGACTCATCGCTTAGGCCGACGCGTCATCAGCGACTTCGATGACATCGACGGCGACCTCTGCTGCGGGAATCCCGAGCCGGACGAACTGCGTTCGGACGTGTTCTTTCGCGGCTTCGATAGCCGCCTCGCGGGTCTCGAACCCGCGCGGCATCGGCGATTCGAAGGCGATCTGAACTTCCCGGTCACCGAGCTGCTGTGTTTGCCCGCCGCTTTCGACCTCGTAGAAGGCGTCACAGATCCAGACGTACGGCGCGGCATCGTCCGGTGCGCCACGGAACTGCGGCGGCTCTTCACCGCGTTCGTACAGCGTCCCCGTCAGGTCGGTTCCCCGCGCCGACCCCTGAATCTGAAGCATACCCCAGGCTACGCTGTTTGCGGATAAAAAGCGTGCGGCGACGGCAGCCGGGCTGAAGCGGGCACGAGCCGCCGGCGACTCAGTCGCTGGCCGGTTCCCCGCCGGCCATGCTGTTCGAGCGCTTGCGGTCGGCACGGGAGGGTGGCGGGTATCGGTCGTCGTCCGGCGCACGCCAGCGCTCGTCGTCTCGCGGGAGGACACAGCGGTCGGGTTCGCGGTTGACGTGGGCGTACTGGTCGGGGGTGTTCGCGAGGGGATGGGCGGGATTGTCGCCACTGTCGATGCGCGCGGCGCGAAGCTCGTCGAAGCCGGCGACGCGGGCACGGATGCCTCGCCAGTGGTGGTCGGTCGAACCCGGAACCCGGAACGGGTGCGGCGGTCGCGAATCGGGGCCCTCGGTGGCGAGCGTCGCGCGGTTGACGTTCGCCGCGAGGTCGTCGTGGTCGACGAGGACACCCACCCGAGCGCCATCTGGGGCGCGGGCAGCGAGGACGTCCAGACCCAGATGCAGGGCGCGGTACTCCGCGACGTTGTTGTCCGGTACCGAGTCAGGCACCGAAAGGCGGGCGACGCGCTCGCCGTCGCGGGTTTCGATGACGACACCCAACCCACCGTCGTCGTCGGGGCGATACGACCCATCGGTCGCGATGTAGAAATCTCGACGGTGCGTCCGCGGTGGATGCGCGATGTGCGGGGTGGGTGATTCGTCGAACAGGTTCCGCAAGACCGGCCGGCAGTACGCGGCCATACCCGCGTTAGGGGACGGCCTGTATATAAATCCACGGGCGGAAACCGACCCCTGTCGTCCGCTTCGGCACCTACTCGACGACCCGAACGCATACACGCCCGGCGGGAGAAGCGGGCGATATGGTCACTGCACGCGACATCATGACTCGCGACGTGGAGACGGTTTCGCCGGACGACGACGTGAGCGAGGTGCTCACCCGGCTTGCTCGCACCGACTTCGACGGCTTCCCCGTCACCGAGGACGGCCTCGTCGTCGGCATCATCACCCAGACCGACCTCGTCAATCTGTTCCAGCCGTCCGACCGAACCCTGTGGGTTCCGGTCGGCTTCCCGCCGTTCCTCGAATCGCTCACCTACGCCGTCGACCTCTCGTGGGACGAACTCGATGTCGGTATCGACCTCGCGAAGAACGCCAACCGACCCGTCAGGGAGGTAATGACCGGCAACGTCGTCAGCGTGGGCCCGAAGGCGAGTATCGACGACGTGCTCGCCTTGTTGGCGGACAAAGAGCGGGACATCAACCGCGTCCCCGTCGTCGACGAGGCCGGGGCACTGCTCGGTATCGTCGCCCGCCAAGACCTGCTCCACGCCCTGCGAGAGGAGCGCACCGCCTGAGATGGAGCGCGGGCCGGACGAGCCACCGGAGCGAACCGACCTCCAGCAGCGCATCACACGCCTGCTCAGTTTGGCCGGCCTCGCGATAGCCGTCGCTGTCCCGTTCGGCCTGCTCGTCATCGGCATCGAATCGGGGTCGGTCGGTATCAGCGCGTTCGGCCTCGTCCTCGCGGTCGTCGTCGCCCAGCTTGTCAGCAGCCGCTAACGCGGCGCCGTGTATCGAATCCCGAAAGCTTGAGGGCGATACATCACGCCCTTCCGCCGTGCGCTACCGTAATCTCCTGTTGTTCTGTCTGCTTGCCGCCGCCTGGGGCTCCGCGTTCATGGCCATCAAAGCAGGCATCGGTGACACGACGGCGCCCGCGTACTTCTTCGACGCGCCCGTCCTCTTCGCCGCTGTGCGCTACGACATCGCTGGCGTGCTCATGCTCGGTTACACGGTCTGGGCGGTCGACCGCTGGCGACCCCGAACGCGGTCGGAGTGGCTGCTCGTCGCCGTCGGGTCGGTGTTCCTCATCGCCGGCTACCACGCCCTGCTTTTCATCGGTGAGCGCGGCACCACGAGCGCGGCCGCGGCGGTCATCGTCTCGCTGTCGCCAATCCTGACGACGGCGTTCGCCCGTGCGTTCCTCCCGGACGAGCGGCTCACCGTCGTCGGTATTGTCGGCATGGTGCTCGCGCTCGCCGGTGTCATCATCATCGCACGCCCCGCGCCCGCGAACCTCATCGAATCGCGGTTCGAGGCGCTCGTCTTCGGCGCCACCCTGTGTTTCGCCTTCGGGAGCGTCCTCACCCGGCGCATCGAGACCGACCTTCCTATCGAGACGATGGAGGCATGGTCAATGCTCGGCGGCGCAGCGCTCATGCACGCCCTCAGCGCCGGCCTCGACGAATCCGTCTCGGGGATGCCCTCACCCCGCGCGATTGCCGCGCTGGCGTATCTCGCTGTCGTCGCCAGCGCCGCCGGCTTCCTCATCTACTTCGACCTGCTCGAGCGACTCGGGCCGATCGAGATCAACCTCGTCTCCTACGTCGCGCCGGTGTTCGCGGCGCTGGCGGGCTTCCTGTTCCTGGGCGAACTCATCGACCTGCCGACCGCCCTCGGCTTCCTCGTCATCCTGGTCGGATTCGTCCTCATCAAGCGACGAGCGATCCGAGAAGAGCTCAGCAGGCAGGGCGGCTAAAGCGGCGTCGGGTGTACGTTACTGGCCGTAATCGTGCCCGACGACGAGGGCGATGACGTTCGCGACGACGAACCCGACGAGCGTCAGATAATCGGCCGTTGTTTCGACGCCAGTCGCGAGCAACGCGACCGTACAGAGCGGTAAGAGAACCGCCGCCCAGAACGCGCCGGCCTTCAGCGGGCCGAGGAGTGACGACGCTGCTGCCGGCAGCAGACCGCGGTCGTTCGTCGACGTGGAGGAGCGCATCTATACACCAATGATACACTGCAAAGACCTAATAACCGTCAGAGACTTTGGGCGGTTTCGTAACGTTTCACGCGCGGCGGCGCGAGCGGCCCACGTTTCACGCCGCTCCGAGCGCCCCCGAAACGTTTTATTGGCCCCTCTCGCGGGCTCGTTTCGTGTGGAGATTCACCGCGGCGGGAGTCAGCCAAGCGTCACGACATCACGGTCGAGTCGTCTGCCACGTTCGAGTACGGAGTGCCGACTGTATGAGCGTGTCGGCGGGCTTTTGGTCGAGGGCTGACGATGGCTGGCAATGGAGTGGGAGAAAAAAGAGGAGGACGGCGAGTATATCGAGTGGACGCGCAGCGACGACAACGCGCACGTCCGCCTCCGTCGAACCGCTGGCGGCAAATGGGCAGTCACGCTCGACCGGCTCCGGCAGGCGCCGGAGGGTGAAGCCTACGAGCACGAGACGTTCGACGAGCGTCAGGCCGCCGAACGGCGGGCCGACGGATGGCGAGCCGACTGAGAGCGTTCAGAACAGCGGCTCGATAGCTTCGGTGACCGCCTCCGCCGAACAGCCCGGATCGAGCGCGATATAGAGGCCGGCCTCGCCGTCGAAGACGCGAAGCAGCGTCAGCGAGTCCATATGCGTGACGAGCGACGTGACCGTCCCCGCGTTCGGCAACAGCGTGTTCTCGTAGGTGTCCCGCTCCATGAAATCCATATGGAGATGGTCAAGCACGCGGCTGTAATGGTCGTGGAGATGTTCCTCGTCGCGGTACATCTCGAGAACCTCATCGGCGACGTGGACGATGTTGTACTCGTCTTGCGTGAACTCCATAAAGGACTGGAGGCTATCACCGCAGACATCGCGCGTACGTTCGAGTGCCGTTTCAGCGTCGAAATCCACCAGTTCTGGCTCGCCGGTAAGTGGCATACAACCTCCACAGGCCTGGGGATATAAAGACGTACGGCGGGTGACGGCTGCTGTTGGAGCCGTATCGTTTTTCAGTGCTGGCTCCGCAGTCAGATTATGTCATCGCAGACGGACGGCCTCGAGGAGCTGGTCGACGTCTCGAACGTGCTCTTGTTGGGGCCGAGCGTCGACGCATCCGTCGACGCCGGCTGTAAACACCTGTTGACGGCCAAAAGCGACGACGCCCTGCTCGTCGTGAGCTTCATGCTGTCGCCGGAGCAGTGGGTTCGTCAGTGGCGCGAACGGGTCGGTGGGCTCCCGGAGGATCTCGTCATCGTTGCGACCAGCGACGCGTTCAACCAACCGGGCGACGAGGACGACCTGCCCGACTCAGTCAACGTCGAGTACCTCTCGAGCCCCGGTGACCTCACGGGCATCGGGATGATGATTAGCAAATATCTCGAACGCTGGCACGACAACGACCGCAACATGGCCGTGTGTTTCGACTCCCTGACCACGCTCATGCAGTACGCGGAAACCCGGAGCATCTATCGGTTCCTCCATCTCATCACGACGCGGCTCTCGGGGGCCGACGCCAGCTCGCATTTCCATTTCGACCCCGGAACGCAGGACGAACAGACCGTCTCGACCATCTCGTCGACGTTCCAGGCGATCGCCAAACGCAAACCCGAGGAGGACGGCTGGGAGATTAAACAGCGGTGACGCCGGCGACGGCGGTCAGTTTTGCTTTTTACTGGGTCGCGGCGCTGTCGGAGCAGTGCTCAAGAATGGTAGTGCCCGGGGAGGGCTCCGAACCCTCGATCTCCGCATGTCCCAGGAACGAGGCGCAGGCAACGCCTCAGGACATCGCGGCTGCCGCCTCGTAACCCTATGAGTGCGGCGCTATGTCCAGCTAAGCCACCCGGGCTCATTTGTCGGTTGCCGGTTCGCGCCCTTCAACCTTCCTATCTCCCTCGGTCGATTCGACCCACTTCCCGATACGACCCACCATTTTATGCCACCGTACAGGCACACCACACGCATGGACGAGCTTCCGGAACTGCTGGTCGAAACCGTCGGCGGCGCGACGGTTATCGAGACAATCGATATCGGCGGCGGCGACGCGCTCGCTATCACGTCGACCGCGGCACATCTCTATCGGTCGGAGGGGCTCCTCTCCGAGGAGTCCGTCGAGACGTTCCCCCACGACGTCGAGCGCTTCACCGTCGACAGAGGCCGACGGAAGAGTTCGCTCCACTTCGTGAACCTCGACGACGAAGAGAGCTTCACCGTGCCCACGAAAGTCGTCGACCCCGTCATCGAGGCGGTGCTCGAAGGCATCCTCCGGACGACGGGCGTCATCGACACCGAGGAGACGGTCAGAGCGCAGTTCCGCTTCAGCGAACTGTCGCTCGTGGTGACCGACAAACAGCTCCTCAAACACGTCGGCGGCGCGGTCTGGGACGACGAATACGAGACGTTCCGATACGAGAACCTCACCGGTCTCGATTTCGAGGAGGGTAGCGTCGCCACGCAGGTCATCGTCGAGGCCGAGGGCCGCAGACAGCGCGTGAAGGTGCCGAACGACTACGCCGGCCGCGTCCGCGAAGAGGTGCAAAGCGCTATCTTCGAATACCACGATGTCTCGTCGCTCGGCGGGCTCCACGCCGCCGTCGGCATTGACGAGGAAGAGGCGGAAGGCGACACGACATCAGCCCTCGATGAGGCCCAATCGACCGCCGAAGCCACCGACGAATCGGCCGACAACACGAGCGACGAGACGTTCGTCGATGCCGACTGGTCGCCGCCCGCCGACCAAGACCCGACCGGCCCGCGCGGCGACCGGGACGTGGCCGAACCGAGCGTCGACACGAACGCCGACCGCGATGTCGCGTCGGCAGCGACTCCCTCGACCGAGGCCGGCGCACACGACATCGAGGCGCTGGCCGCCCGCGTCGACGAACTCTCGGAGCGCGTCGAGTACCAGACCGAACTGCTCGAAGCCCAACAGGAGACCATCGAACAGCTCGTCGAGGAGCTTCGACGCGGCCGGTAAGGGTCACTCTCGGCCAGTCACTTTTCGGATACACGAGGAGCCGAACGGGCCGTGTTCGCCCGCCTCCAGTTTCATGAAATAGCCCGTCGAGATGGACGCCCCACAGCGGCGGCACTCGAACTCGCCCTCACGGGTGACAACCTCGCTTTCGAAGCCCAGAAACTGCCCGGAGGCGGGCTTCACCGTGTCTCCCTCTCGGGTGATGTGGCCGCGCTTTTCGGCCTCTTCGAGGATGGCGCGCGTCGTTTCGGGATGGGAGGTGATCGTCTCGATGCGGTCGATGACCTCCGGCAGCGGGAGTTCGGCGTGTTCGAGTCTGGCGAGCAACTGCACGCCGAGTTCGACGGGGTCGGCTTCGTCCACAGCGACACCAGTACGTGAGGCGGCTAAAAATCACCGGGGGACACCACCACAAGAGGTTTGGCCGGCGATGTGCTTCTGTCCGGTGTGCATCGTGCGACCGCTCGTCAGCTGGCCGGCATCGGCGTCTTCGTCGCCATTGCCGCCATCGCGACGCTTTCGGCCTCCCCTTCGACAATCCTCACCCGTGCCGAGTCGCTGGCCGGCCAGCCGTCGCTGCTTGCGGTCGTGCTTCTCGTGCTGTATCTCGCCCGCCCGCTGCTCGCCTGGCCGATCAGCGCCCTCTCCGTTCTCCTCGGGTACCTTTTCGGCCCCATCGCCATCCCGGTCGCGATGGCCGGCGCCGTCGTCACGGCGTTGCCCGCCTACGTGCTCGCACGCTACCTCGGCCACGAAGCCGGCGTCCTCGCTCGCGTCGGCGATGCGGGCGCCGTCGTTCGACGAACGACCGGCGACCTCCGTGGCATCATCGCCGTGCGCCTGGCGCCGCTCCCGACCGACCCCGTCTCCTACGGCGCCGGCCTCGCGGGCGTCCCGCTTCGACCCTACATGGCCGGCACCGCACTCGGGGAGGCACCCTGGGTCGTCGCCGCAGTGCTGCTCGGGGCTTCTGCCGGCGAACTGACGACGGCCGGGCGCTCCGCCGACCCGATTTTGCTCGTCACGACGCTTGCGCTCGCGGCGCTTCTGGCGCTTTCGGGGCCGGCGTATCGACGGCTCGCTGACGATGCCGTCTTCAAAACGTAAACGGGTCAGAACAGTCGACGATGACGCCGTGCTGTGGGCAGACGTACTTACAGTGACGCTTGTACATCTGCATCTCACACATCGGACACGCACGGCCACCATCGGACATAGCAAAACGTAGAATCGCACGCGGCTTGGTTCTTCCGTCCCCCGTCAGCGTCGAACGGCCGAACCGGAAATCCGAGCGGCTACCTCAACACTCCGACCAGCCACAGGACTCGCAGGTCTTGCAGCCTTCGGAGTAGTACAGCGTCATGCTCGAACACTCCGGACACTCGGGGGATTCGCCGGAGTCGATGAGCGATTTGATGTCGTCCGAAGCGCCGGCCGAATCGTCGTTCGGCGAGGCGGCCGATCCGGACGCCGACACCGCACCGCCGTCCGTCTCCGGCGCGGCGGCATCGCGGTCGCGTTCCTCACGCTCCTCTTGGTCTTTTTCGGCTCGCTGGGCGGTCTGGTTGAGCGTAGCCTGGTCGGGGTAGGCCTTGTCGACCTCGCCGTCGAGATAACGGCGCATTGCCGTCCCGATGGCGTCCGGGATGGAGTTGATCTGCTCGCCCTTGTCCCAGGCGACTTTCGGACTGCGGATGCCCTGGAGTTCGTCGGCGATCTCCTCGGGGTCGACACCCGAGCGGAGCGCCGTCGAGATGGTCTTCGCCAGCGCCTCGGTGAAGGAGGCGGTGAACCCACCGGAGTTGCCGATGTTTGCGAAGAGCTCGAACGGCCGGCCCGTCTCGGGGTCTTCGTTGATGTTGACGTAGAGCTTCCCGTAGCCGGTGTCGATGCGCTGCGTGACGCCGTGCAGCACGTCGGGACGCGGCTGCTTGCTACCGAGGTCGACCTCCAGTCCCAGGATGGACTCGATATCGTCTTCGAGTGCGGCGTTGACCTCCTCGCTGTCGAGGAAGCCCTCGATACCGCCGAATATCTCCTGGATGTTCTCGACGATGGCTGCCGCAGCCTCGCTTTCGTCCATGCTCGCGAACTCGGCGTTCTTCGCACGGGTCGTCAGCACCTGCTTCGAGCGGGTGCCGTCGCGGTAGTAGGTGACGCCCTTGCCGCCGTGTTCGTAGATGTATTCGAACACGTCGCGTGCGTCCTCGACGGTGGAGTCGTTGGGGGCGTTGACCGTTTTGCTGATCGCCGAATCGACGCCTTTCTGGCAGGCGACCTGCACGCCGGCGTGCTCTTTCGCAGAGAGGTCACCCGTCGTCACGAACAGTTCGCCGACAGCGTCCGGCACCGTCGTCAGCCCGTCGACGCCGTCGAACTCGTTGTTCGCCATCTGGTCTTGGGCTTCCTGCTTGACCGCGTCGACGTCGACGTCGTTCTCCTCCAGGACGCGAAGGAAGTAGTCGTCGAACTCCACCAGCATCTCATCGCCCTGGACGTCGTCGGAGACGTTCTTGTAGAAGGCGACGTTGTAGATCGGCTCACAGCCGCCGGTAGTGTTTCCGATCATCGATGTCGTGCCCGTCGGCGCGATGGTCGTCGTGTTGTGGTTGCGGATGGGGAAGCCGTCATCCCACTCGTCGGCGTCGAGGCCGGTCTGGCGCTCGAACCACTCGCGGTACTCCGTCGGATTCGCGTATTTGGATTTGTCCCACTCGTCGAAGGAGCCGCGCTCTTCGGCGAGTTCGTGGGAGGCCCACTTCGAGCCGTGATTGATGTGGGTCATCAGCTGGCGGGCGACCTCGTTGCCCTCATCGGAGCCGTAGCTGATGCCGAGCTGGATGTACAGCTGGGCAAGCCCCATGATTCCGAGGCCGATCTTCCGCATCTCCCGTACCTTCTCTTCGATCTTCGGCACCGGGAAATCCGACATCGTGACGACGTTCTCGAGGAAGCGCGTGCCGAGTTCGATGCGCTTCTCGAATTCCTCCCAGTCGATGGCTTCCTCGAGGAAGGCACCGACAGCCGCCTCCGTGGAGTCGTAGGTGGCGCCGTTGGCGTCGTTCCAGACCCGCCAGTCGGGCGCGTCGACATCGGCGAGCGTCGAGAGGTTGATGTGACCGAGGTTACAGGCCTCGTACTCCTCGAGTGGCTGCTCGCCGCAGGGGTTCGTCGCGAGAATCCGGTGGTCGGGGTGTTTCTCGACATCGAAGGAGTGCTGTTTGTTCACCCGCTCGAGGTAGATGACGCCGGGTTCGCCGTTCTCGTGGGCGCCTTCGACGATGTGTTCCCAGAGTTTCTCGGCGGGGACGGAGAGTTCCTCGCCGACCTCGACGTGTTCGCCGAGCCCGAACATGTCGTACAGCTCTTTAGTTTCGGGCGTGGCGACGTGTGCCTCGCCGGTACGGGGGTTGGTGAAGGTGAACTCCTCGCCGCTTTTCACCGCGTCCATGAAGTCGTCGGTGATGCCGACGGAGATGTTGAAATTCGAGAGATGACCCTCGACGGCGTTTCGGAGGTGCTCCGGAACGCGGCCCTCGTCGTCGATGAGGTCGCGGGATTCCTCCAGAGCCTCGGCGAAGGAGTTGTGCGTGAAGTCGTCGGGGTCGTTGAGTCGGAGCGTCTCGGCAAGCGAGACGTCCTTGTTCTTCGCGTGGAGGAACTGGATGACGTCCGGATGGGAGACCCGCATGACGCCCATCTGGGCGCCACGCCGTGCGCCACCCTGGGCGATGGTCTCACACATCTGGTCGTACGTCCGCATGAATGTGATGGGGCCGCTGGCGATGCCGCCGGTGCTGCCGACAGCGTCGCCGTAGGGCCGCAGCCGCCAGAACGCATAGCCCATGCCGCCACCGCTCTGGAACACCTGTGCGGCCTCCTTTGCAGTCTGGTGGATGTCGTCGATGTCGTCTTCCGGCGAGTCGACGAAACAGGCCGACAGCTGCTGCAGTTCGTCGCCAGCGTTCATAAGCGTCGGCGAGTTCGGCATGAAGGAGAGCTGTTCCATCAGCTCCTGGAACTCACCCGCCATCTCCTCGACGTGGGTTTGCACCTCGTCGGGAAGCTCCGGAACGAGCGTTTCGTAGGCGAACTTGTTGACGTTGTAGATGGAAAGCGTCGTCTCGGCGTCAGAATCCGCAGTCACGCCTTTGCCGAACACTTCGGCGGCGAGTTCGTCGCGGCGCGGGTGGTCGGGTTTGAGCTGGTCGGGGGTGACGGTCACCTCGAGGCCGCGCTTCTCGGATTCGAAGACGGCCTCGGCGAGGGCGATGTTCTTCGCGACGCGCTCGAAGAGGTCTTCCTGCTTTTCGACCGGGTCGCCGTTGGCGTCCTTGCGCAGGTAGCGGGCCGGCAGGATGTTGTGATAGGCGTTGCCGGTGAGACGCTCTTCCATCGTCTCACCGTCGGTTCGCTTGATCGGGAGGGTGAGTTCGCCCGCGGAGAGCTCCGCATCCGACATCAGTCGGCCCTCCGTGGTTGAGCGGCTGTTTTCACTGCGATTCCTGCACTAACGAGATGGGTGGCGTGAGTCATCTATGACGGAGTTTGCGTGCTGGCATGCCAAATAACCCTCGGCATCTTGTAGGGCACTTGTCCACGTTCCGATATGTATTGAAGGCACTGTCTGGGTTTCGCCCGGAGACGGATGCGCGTGCCTATGCGCGTACGACAGAAGAAATGCGTCGGTAGCCGTATAAGCATAGGTAAACCGAGGTGAAAGTAAAGTTCGCGTTTCGAAAACCACCACACTGAAGCGGTGTTTCCATCGGAAATGGTCGGGGGTTCAGGTCGGCAGTGAGGCGGGAAAACCACGTATTCGGGTTGCTTTCGCAGCGGAGATCGTGCTCGAAAGTCCCCCAGCGCTGCTCGCCGGTCTGTTGACAGCACCAACCGAAATTATACGTTTTCTGATATTGCGTCGCATGGTGATTCTGACGCCCGACTCGTGCGCAAAATCGCATGGAAACTGGCGATCGTGGCCGTCGCCGTCCTGGTCGTGTTGTGGCTGTTCGGCGTCGTAACGCTGTCGGCGTCAGCAGCCAGCAAGGAAGTTCGCGATGATATCGTGTCCGGAACCGGTCAGAACTGATTCGGGATGGAACTGGACACACTCGATCGGGTGTTCGCGATGTCGGATGCCCATCACCAGTTCCTCGTCATCGTGGCTCGTCGTCGCAGTCACCTCGAAACAGTCGGGGATGTCGTGTGCGATAAGCGAGTGATACCGGCCACCCTGGAACCCCTGGTCGAGGCCGGCATACACGCCTTCACTGTCGTGGGCGACCGGGAACGCCTTGCCGTGAATCGGCTCGGGGGCGCGGTCGACACTCCCCCCGTACTCGTAGACGGCCGCTTCGAGCCCGAGACAGACGCCGAGCGTCGGCACGTCGGGACTCACTTGCCGGAGCACGTCGAGTGTCACACCGACGTCGCGGTCGTTCTTCGGGTGGCCCGGCCCCGGCGAGATGACGATGGCATCCGGGTCGACGGCGCGCACCTCCTCGAGCGTCGCGGTGTTCCGGAGTACCTCGGTCTCCGTGTTCTCGTGTTGGCTGACGTACTCCACGAGGTTGTACGTGAACGAATCGAAATTGTCGATGAAGAGCACGTGCGTGGCGTCCGTCATCGCGACACCTCCTCGGGTTCGGTTTCGATGCGGTCGAGCGCCTGCAGCACGCCGTCCATCTTCTTTTCCGTCTCCTCGTACTCGCTCTCGGGGTCGGAGTCGGCGACGATGCCGGCGCCGGCCTGGACAGTCACGCGGTCGGTACCGTCGACGCCCGCCCCGCGTTCGACCGTCGCGGTTCGGATGACGATGGCGAAATCCGCATCGCCAGTCCACGAGTAGTAGCCGACGCCGCCACCGTAGAGGCCACGGGGGCGCCGTTCGAGGTCGTCGATAATTTCCATCGCACGGATTTTTGGCGCGCCCGACAGCGTGCCCGCAGGGAACGACGCCCGCGTCGCGTCGAAGGCATCACGCTCCTCCCGAAGCGTGCCCGTGACCGTTGATTCGATGTGCTGGACGTGGCTGTATTTGAGGACGTTCATGAACTCCTCGACGCGGACGCTGCCGGCTTCGCTGACCCGGCGGACGTCGTTTCGCGCGAGGTCGACGAGCATCGTATGCTCCGAGCGTTCCTTCCCGTCTGCGAGCATTTCGCCGGCCAGCCGCCGGTCTTCGACGGGGCTCGTTCCGCGGTCGCAGGTGCCCGCGATCGGGTTGCTCATCACCTCGCGGCCACCCACGGAGACGAGCGTCTCGGGGGAGGCACCGACCACGACCAAGTCGTCGTAATCGAGGACGTACATGTACGGCGAGGGGTTGATCTCCCGCAACGCCTCGTACAGCCCCAGCGGGTCGATCTCGCCGTCCAACTCCCGCGTTCGGGAGATGACGCCTTGATAAATATCGCCGTCGAGGACGTGCTCTTTGGCCTTCCGGACGGCCGCCTCGTACTCGTCTTTCGGGCCGGCCCGCTCCGCGACAGGGCGGAAGTCGCCGGTCGTCAGCTCATCCGCGTCCGCAAGCAGCGTTTCGACGCGGTCGATTTCCGCCCGTATCTCGTCGTAGATGTCGCCGGGGTCGTCGGCTTCGCGGATGAGCGGCGTGAACACAAGCGACACCGAATCCGCCGCATCGTCGAAGACGAGCGTCTTCGTGTTGAGGACGAACTGTGCGTTCGGGAAGCGTGATTCCGGGCGGTCGAGGCCGACCTCGTCGAGCCAGAGGTCGTAGACGGCGTCGTAACCGAGGAAGCCGACGAGGCCACCCTGGAGCTGCTGGCGCTCCGTCTCCGGGAAGTTCCGCAGCGGCACGTCGGGCAGTGACTCCCGAAGTTTCGCGACCGTGTCACCGCCGTTCGGGGTCAAAAGCCCCGTGTAGCGGTCATCAAGCACGTCGACAGCCGCTTCGCCATCGCCGTCCACGGTCACGACGGCAGCGGGGTCGTACCCCACGAACGAGTATCGCGCGTGCCGGTCAGCGCCGTGGCCGGCAGTGAAGGCACCGTCGGGGTCACTCGAGGCGACCTTCTCGGCACTTTCGAGCAAGAACGTGTGCTCGCCCCCGTCGGCGTCGGTCGTCCGGCCCGTCAGCGCGGCGTAGGCGTCCAGTGGTTCGGGCGTCGTCTCCAGTTCGGCGACGGCTCTGACGACCGCGGGGCCGTCGTCCGCCAGCTGGATGAACGACTCACGCGAAATCACGGTCGACCTCCTGCTCCCCTGATGAAGGCCCCGACAGCCTCGGCGTCTTTTCGGCCCGGTTCGCTCTCGACGCCGCTGGCCACGTCGACCGCGAACGGCCGCACGCGCTCGACTGCGTCCGCGACGTTCTCCGGCGTCAGCCCACCGGCCAACACGACCGGTGACTCGAGCGTCTCGACGAGATCGCGTGTCGCCTCCCAGTCGTGGGTCTCACCGGTGCCGCCCGCACCAGTTTCGTCAAGCGAATCGACGAGCAGAGCATCGGCGACGGTGTCGTACTCGGCCGCCTCAGCCGGCGAGACGGCTTTCACTACGTCGCCGTGAATCTTCGCCGAGAGAAAGGCGAGGTCACCGGGTGTGAGGTCGCCGTGAATCTGGACGACGTCGGGCTGCACACGAGAGGCTAGCTCGACCGTCGCCTCGGGGGTCTCCGGCATCGTCACGAGCACCGTCGTCACGAACGGCGGCGCCGCACGTGCCAGCTCCACCGCACGCTTCGCCGAGATCTCGCGAGGCGTGTCGACCGAGACATCGACGATGAAGCCGACGGCGTCGGCGCCGGCCGCAACCGCCGTGTCGAGGTCGTCCCGGGACGTGATACCACAGATCTTCGCGCGCGTCATGGCTCGAACTCACGGAGCGCCTCGAACTGCTCGATGGCGCCCCCGGAGTCGATGGACTCGCGGGCAGCATCGACGCCAGCTTCGAGGCTGTCGGCCTCGCCAGCGACGTAGATTGCGGCGCCGGCGTTGGCGAGGATGATGTCGCGTTTCGCGCCGCCGACGTCGCCTTCGAGGATACCACGCAGGTCACGGGCGTTCTCCGTCGGCGAGCCACCAGCCACGTCGGTTAGGTCGTACGTCCCCACACCCAAAGCGTCTGGCGTGACCGTGTACTCTTTCACGTCATCGCCATCGACCTCCGCGACGGTCGATTCGCCATGGACGCCGATTTCGTCGAGGCCGGCGCCGTGGACGACGAGCGCCCGGTCGACCGCCATCTGCGAGAGCGCGTCCGCAAGAACGGGGACGAGGTCGGGGTCGTAGACGCCGACCACCTGCGCGTCGGCGCCAGCGGGGTTCGTCAACGGCCCGAGCACGTTGAAAATCGTCCGCATGCCGAGTTCCTTCCGCGGGCCGATGACGGCCTTCATCGCGGGGTGGAACACCGGCGCGAGAATGAATCCCATACCGATGTCTTCGATGCAGCGCTCGACCGCCGGCGGTTCGGCGTCGATGGTGACACCCAGTTCCTCGAGTACGTCGGCACTACCTGACGAGGACGAAACCGAGTAGTTGCCGTGCTTGGCGACGGGCACGCCAGCCCCAGCGACGACGAACGAACTCGTCGTCGAGACGTTGATAGTATCGTGGCCATCGCCGCCCGTTCCGCAGGTGTCGACGAGCGGTTCCCGATCCGGTGAAATCGTTCGAGCCGCCTCGCGCATTCCCTGTGCGAAGCCAGCGATTTCCGTCTCCGTCTCGCCCTTCGCACGCAATGCCGCAAGCAGCGCGCCGATCTGTGCCTCTGTCGCCTCTTCGAACACCAGCGACGCCGCCTCGCGGGCCCCCTCGAGCGACAGGTCTTCTCCGTCGGTAACTCGTCGAATATACTCCTTCATGTTGAACACCAATGTGCAGATTCGCGTTGTAATGTACAAATCAGTACGCCAAAATAAGCCTGTCGCTACGGCAGTCGCTATCAGCGCGAAAAGCGGGAGAATCGGGAGTCGTTATTCGCTTCAGCCAGTCGGTGCCGGAATAGCCGGCAGTTCGACCAACTGCGGGAGGCCGCGCGTGCCGGGCTGGCACTCCTGACCGTTACACTCGACGACAA
>NZ_JBLGBY010000049.1:0-17664 GCF_047616845.1 Natronomonas sp.
CAGTTTCGCGGCCGGGCCCGAGAAGACGCGGTCTTCGACGAACGGCGAGACGGCGACGACTGGTGTCGATTCCAGGGCCTCGCGGAAGGTATCCATCGCGACCATCGGGCCGAGGCTCGTCACCGGGTTCGACGGGCCGATGACGACCGGGCCGTCGAGGGCGTCGTGTACGGCATCGGTCGGTGTCGCCGTTTCGGCGCCGCGGAACTCCACGCGCTCGATTTCGGGGTCGGCACGTCGGTGCACCCAGAACTCCTGAAAGTGCATCGGGCCCTCGTCGGTGTGAATGATAGTGGCGACCGGATCGTCACTCATCGGCAGCACCGGACGCTCGATATCGAGGGCGTTCGCGAGCGTTTCCGTGGCCTCGGTCAGGGTGTAACCCTCATCGAGCAGGCTCGTCCGGGTGACGTGTATCGCGCGGTCGCGGTCGCCCAGTTCCATGAACTCCGCGACGCCGGAGAAGCGTCGCCAGCGGGCGATATCGCGGCCGGCGGTCTGTGCGTCGTCCGACAGGTATCTGGGGCCGGATTCGAGGCCGGCGGCGTCGGCGAGGGCGTGCAGTTCCTCGTGGGTTTCGGTGGTGTCGTCGGCGATGCCCCACCACGTCTCGCGGTCGAGGCGGTCGCCGTCGGCGAACAGCGTGGTGTCGACGTCGGGGCAGACGAGGAGCCCACCAAGCTCCACGTCATCGCCGGTGTTGCAGACGACCGGCGTTTCGGCGGGGTCGAAGACGCCGTCGGCGCCGTAGAGGAGTTTCGGCGTCCCCGTCCCGCCGGCGAGGAAGGTGACCATACTCCCGGTTTCGACCCGACGGATTTGTATCTGACCCCCTCGCTTTTGCCCCTATCCGACGAACCCCCGTCGATGAACGCCATCAAGGACTCCGTCCACGACTGGATACCGCTCGACCCGGTCGCGACGGCGCTTCTGGACACCCCGCCCGTCCAGCGACTCCGCCACATCAAGCAACTGTCGACCGTGCGGTTGGTCTACCCCTCGGCGTCTCACACCCGTTTCGAGCATGCACTCGGCGTCTATCACCTCGCCCGCGAGGCGCTGACCCACCTCGACATCGACGGCGAGCGCGCGCGACACGTCCGCGCAGCCGCGCTCCTGCACGACGTGGGGCACGGCCCCTACGGCCACCAGACCGAGGACATCATCAGCCGTCGCACCGGCCGTGACCACGACGAAATCGGGGCGTTGCTCCGAGAGACCGACCTCGACACCGTCCTCGAAGCCCACGACCTCGACCCTGGCCGTATCGCCGACCTCGTCGCTGGCGAGGGTGAGCTCGGCCAGCTTGTTTCCGGCGAACTCGATGTCGACCGCATGGACTATCTCGTCCGTGACGCCCACCACACCGGCGTCCCCTACGGCACTATCGACCACGGCCGGCTGCTCCGGGCGCTCCGCTATCGGGACGGTAGCCTCGTGCTCGCACCGGGCAACGTCCAGACCGCCGAATCGCTCCTCCTGGCGCGCGCACTGATGGACGGGACGGTGTATCGCCACCACGTCTCCCGAATCGCGGGCGCGATGCTGGAGCGGGCCTGCGAGCGTCTGCTCGATGACGGCCTCGACGTCGAGACGTTCGCGCGGATGGCCGACCACGACCTCCTGGTCGAACTCCGCGAGCGCGTCCCCGACCTTGGTTCGCGCATCGAGCGCCGGAACCTCTACAAACGGGCGGTCTGGGCAGGCCTCGAAGACGTACCCGACGGCATCGCGGAGATGACCCGCAAGGACGAACGCCGCGCGGCGCGTGAAATCGCCGAAGAAGCCGGCCTCGACCGCGATTCCGTCGTCGTCGACATCCCGTCGCGACCGGCCCTGAAGGAATCGAGAACGCGCGTCATCGTCGACGAGGGAGTAGAGCGGCTCGAAACAGCGTCGGAGCTCGTCGGCGCGCTGCGTCGAGCACGGCGCGCACAGTGGCGTCTCGGCGTCTACTGTCCCGAAGCGGCCATCGACGAGGTCGAGCCCGCCGCCAAGGTGGTGCTCGGACTGGCCTGAGCGGGACGACGGTTTTTATCCGAGGCCGCCGAACCCGGAGGCAATGGCCACCATCAAGGACAGCGTCCACGACCACATCGAGGTCGACGGCGTCGCCGAGGCGCTTCTCGATACGCCGGAGGTACAGCGACTCCGCCGCATCAAGCAACTCGGCACCGTGGAGCTTGTCTATCCGAGCGCCAACCACACGCGGTTCGAACACTCGCTCGGCGTCTATCACCTCGCCACGCGCGCGCTCGACCATCTCAATATGGCGGGCAAGCAGGCCGAGCGCGTCCGGGCCGCCGCCATCCTTCATGACATCGGTCACGCGCCCTTCAGCCACAACGTCGAGGGCATCGTCGCGCGCCACACCGGCAAGATGCACGACGACGTCGGCGACCTGCTCGAAAGCGGTGAGGTCGCCCGCGTGCTCGCGCTTCACGACCTCGACCCAGACCGCATCGCCGATCTCGTCGCTGGCAAGGGCGAACTCGGCCAGCTCGTCTCCGGGGAACTCGACGTCGACCGCATGGACTATCTCGTCCGTGATGCCCACCACACCGGCGTCCCCTACGGCACCATCGACCACGGACGGCTCGTTCGGGAACTCCGGTTCGTCGATGGCGAACTTGTCCTCGCGTCGGGCAACGTCCAGACCGCCGAATCCCTCCTCCTGGCACGCGCGCTGATGAACCCGGTCGTCTACAATCACCACGTCGCCCGCATCTCGAAGGCGATGCTCCGGGAGGCGACGCAGAAACTGCTCGCCGCGGACGCAACGACGCCGGAGGAACTCCGACGGATGGACGACCGCGACTTGACCGTCGCGCTCCGGAACTGTGAGGCGACGGCTGGCTTCGCCCGCAAACTCGACGTCCGGCAACTGTACAAGCGTGCCATCTGGGCGGAACTACACGACGTGCCCGACGATATCGTCGATGCCGACCACGAGACCATCCGGGAGTTCGAGGCGGCCATCGCCGAGCGGGCGGACGTCGACCCCGAATCGGTAATCCTCGACGTGCCCTCGCGGCCGGCGATGCGGGAGTCGACGAGTCGCGTCGTGGTCAACGGCGAAGTGCGGCAGTTGGGAACCCAATCGACGCTCGTGGGCGCGCTTCGGCGTGCCCAGCGCGAGCAGTGGCGACTCGGTGTCTACGCGCCCGAAGCGTTCGAAGAGCAAGTAGGCCAGGCCGCAGAGGACGTTCTGGGGCTCGACCTGGACGCACTCGTTGTCGACGTCCGACAGGGCGTGAACGCGACGCTCGATGAGTTCTGAACTGGACGAGTTTTAACGGGGGCGCCCCCAGTGGCCAATATGGAACTCTCGGGGACGATACTCGCAGGGGAGGATTACGAACCCGTAGACGGACGCGTCATCGTCGAAGACGGTGAGATTACGGCCATAGAGGAAGCCGAAACCGCATCGACGGACATCATCTGCCCGGCGTTCGTCAACGCGCACACGCATATCGGCGACTCCATCGCGAAGGAGGCCGGGCGGGGGTTGTCGCTCGAGGAACTCGTCGCGCCGCCGGGTGGGCTGAAACACCGGCTGCTCGCGGACGCCTCGCGTGAGGAGCTCGTCGAATCGATGGAGCGGTCGCTGCAGTTCATGGAGAGCGGCGGGACGACGGCGTTTCTCGAATTTCGCGAAGGTGGCGTCGAAGGGGTGGAAGCGCTGCTCGATGCTGCCGGGAGCCGCGATATCGAGCCGGTCGTGTTCGGTCGTGAGGAAACCGAGGTGATTGAGGTGGCTGATGGGTACGGGGCGAGTGGTGCCCACGATTCGGATTTCTCCGAGGAACGACGCGCGGCCGAACGCGCCGATAAGCCGTTCGCCATCCACGCTGGCGAGGTCGACCAACACGACATCAATCCGGCGCTCGACCTCGACCCGAATTTCCTCGTCCACATGGTACACGCTGAAGAGATACACCTCGAGCGAGTGCAGGACAGCGACACGCCCGTCGTCGTCTGCCCGCGGTCGAACCTCGTCACCGACGCGGGGCTGCCACCGGTCGAGAAGCTGCTGGAGCGGACGACCGTCGCGCTCGGGACGGACAACGTCATGCTGAACAGCCCCTCGATGTTCCGGGAGATGGAGTTCACGGCGAAGCTGTTCGACGTCTCCGCACCCGAGGTGCTTCGCATGGCGACGGCTGCCGGCGCGGAGATCGCGGGCCTGAACTGCGGTGTCATCGAACCCGGCCGCGAGGCACGCCTGGTCGTCTTCGACGGCGATTCGGACAATCTCTGTGACAACCACGACCCCGTTCGGTCGGTCGTTCGCCGCGCGGGCGTCGACGATGTGAAGAACGTCATTTTGCCGTAATCGGCCTTCGTCCGGGCTTCGAACGGTCGAAAACTGTTTGTATGGCTGCCCGGAATTATCATGTGGTGTGGTGCCAATGTACAACAACATCCTCGTCCCGACGGACGGGTCGGCGGGCATGACCCGGGTCATCGACCACGCAGCCGACCTCGCGGGCGCTCACGACGCCGAACTGCATTTCCTCTACGTCATCAACACGGCCAGTTTCGCCAACCTCCCGATGGAGACCTCCTGGGAGAGCGTCACCTCGCTGTTACGCGAGGAAGGAGAAACAGCGCTTCGGGCCGCCGAAGACCGGGCGCCCGACGACACGACCGTCACCTCGATGACGGAGGGGCCACCGAGCCGCGAGATCGTCTCCTACGCCACGGACGAAGACTGTGACCTCATCGTGATGGGCACCCACGGTCGGGGCGGGCTCAACCGCCTGCTGCTCGGCAGCGTCGCAGAACGGGTCGTCCGCTCCTCGGATGTGCCCGTGATGACGGTTCGGGTCGGAGAAAAAGGCGAGCGCGAGGAGCAAACCGAAACAGACCAACGAGCGGAGACCACCACTGACCACTCGACAGAGATGGAGAGCGACTTCGAGCGACCGATACACACCGACCCCAGCATCCCCGAAGCCCACAAGTAATCAGACGACCGTCTCACGCGCTGCGGCGATGACGTCTTCGCGGTCGCGTGTATCTTCTGGCACGGCGTCGGGGGCGTACCACCGTGCCGCGCTGATCTCGCCATCGGGGTCGGATATCGTCGTTTCAGTCGACTCCGCGCGGGCGCAGAACACCGGAAGAACACCCCACATCTCACAGCCGCTACAGCTGATTTCGACCCGATTGAGCATCGCCAGCCCCTCGTAGGTGACGTCGACGCCGGCCTCCTCCTCAAGCTCGCGCTCGGCGGCTTCCCGGAACGATTCGGAGCCGTCGACGCCGCCACCGGGCAGTACCCACAAATCCACGCCTTCGTGACGCACCAAGAGCAGTTCCCCACAGTCTCGATAGACGAGCGTATGGGCGCCGTAGGGGGCGCCACTATCCTGGATGCGGTTGGCGAGCGTCCGAAAGCGGCCACGGGAGACGCGCTTTCGGTAGGTGTGTTCGATGTGGTCGTCGTCGTAGGCATCCGCTGTCCGGTGGTACGCTTGGGTCGCTTGCCGTGCGGCCTCGTCGGCGAGGTACCAGAGTCCGTCGACGGTCGTCATGATTGAACCGGGGATTCCGAAACGGTTGGCGGCCGATCCAAGGTGGCGGCGGAGGAGCGTGTCATAGCCGACGGTTCGGCCCCTCATCGCAAAAAGCGTTCGACCGGTGACCCCTCCAAGTGCCCGGCCTGTGAGGCGAAACGACGGGCTTTTTCCGGCCCAGCGAGAAGCGCGTGTATGGCATTCGAGAAGGGAGACGACGTGATTCTCCACGACAAGCACAGCGAGTACGACGGTGAGGTCGGCGAAGTGTCGCAGGTTTCGGAGACGATGTTCGGCGACAACACCTACATCGTGCAGTTCGAGGAAGGCCAGGAGGCCGGTATCGCCGAGGAGAGCCTCGAAGCGGCCGACGAAGACGAGGAGTAAGCGGATGGCCGCCGTCCCGTTTCACTACGTCGACCTCCGAACGTTCTGTTACTCCACGGAGGACGAAAAACGGGTCGAGGCGGCAGTTCGGACGTTCCTTCCCGACGACGTTGAGCTCGAACGCGAGGTGACCGAGGGCCATCACGGCGACCGGATTCTCGTCCTCTCGGCTCGGCTCGAACGCGCCGACGAGGTTCGACACGTCCTCTCGAAACTCGCCGGACTCGACGATTTCGAAGAGCTCATTGACGAACTCGACCAGCGAGTCGACGAGAACTGTGCGTTCTTCCTGCAACTCGACAAACAGGCTGCCTACAACGGCGACGTCGAACTCGGCACCGGCCTCATGCTCCGGGGAAAGGTCGAGGCCTATCCTGCGAAGAAGGAGCGAGCGGTCGAGACTGCCGAAGAAGCCCTCGAAGACCTCGCCGAGCGGGCCGACGAAGCGTCGTCGTAACTTCCGCAGTCACTGCTCGTCCGGGTGCTCGATTGTGAGCTTGTGCCCGCGCTCGCGTCCGTGTTCGATTATGGTCTCTGCAGGTGCTTGTCCATCCGCCTCGACGTCCTTCGAGAAGTGACAGTCGGTGCAGGTGACGCGCGTTCGCGATGTCCCCACGCTAGATGACATACAACATGGATTGTTCGTAGACACCGTCACTACGACGGCTAACTATTTAGGTTGTTGACAGCCTCGGCGGCATCGTCACCGCTATCCAGCGCGTTATCGAGACACCCGACGATAGAGAGTTCTTCCGCTTCCGCCCGGCCGTTCGAGGGCTTCATACGGATTGTTGTAGTCGTTTCCCGGCGAACGCCGAACCGTCCCGGCCGCTCGCCAGTAATTTGGTACAACAATCCGTATCAGTCGCCGCGAATCTCGCTCATATGGTCGATGCGCTTCTGCAGGAGGTCGGCTTTCCCGATGTCGTGACGGACGCGGAGGCCTTCCTCACCTGCCTTTGCTAAGGCTTCCTCGGCGATGGCTTCCGCGCTCGTGATGGTTTCGGCGAGCCCGACAACGGCGAACGACCGCGAGGTGGTCGTGTAGATGCCATCATCCCGCTCGTCGACGCTGGCGTAGAACAACAGCGCCTCTCCTGCGCTCTCCTCGTCGATCTGCACCTTCGCGCCCGCTTCGGGGTCGGTCGGGTAACCGTCCGGAACCGCGTACTTGCAGACAGTGGCCTGATTCGAGAACACCAGGTCGGGCAGTTCTTCACCCTCGCGTGCTGCGACGAGGATGTCGACGAAGTCGGTTTCCAGCACCGGGAGCGTGTTCATCGCCTCGGGGTCGCCGAAGCGGGCGTTGAACTCGACGACTCTCGGCCCTTCGGATGTGAGCATGAACTGCCCGTAGAGGATACCCTTGTAGTCGGGCATCGCCTCGACGACGGCGTCGATGATGCTCACGGCGTCGGTGTACTCCGATTCGGTCATGAACGGCAGCTCGAAGGTGGCATCGCTGTACGACCCCATCCCGCCGGTGTTGGGCCCCTCGTCACCCTCGTAGGCTCGTTTGTGGTCTTGGACGGCCGGCGAAACGCGATACTGGCCGTCGGCGACGAACGCCTGGACGGTGAACTCCTCGCCGACCAGACGCTCTTCGAGGACGAACGTCTCGTAGTCGCTTTCGAGGACGTACTCGATGCCCTCGTCCTCGGTAATCTGGTCGCCGATGACACGGACGCCTTTCCCGCCGGTGAGTCCCTGCGGCTTGATGGCGAGGTCACCGTCGTACTTGCGGATGTAATCGGCGGCATCTTCTGCGTCGTCGAAAACGGCGTAATCCGGGCAGCCGGGAATCGAGTGTTCGTCCATGAACTCCCGCTGGAATGCCTTGTCCGTCTCGATGCGGGCTTCGGCTTCCTGGGGGCCGAACGCGTAGACGCCCGCCTCGTCGAGCGCGTCAGCGACGCCGGCTTCGAGCGCCGATTCGGGGCCGATGACTGCGAGCGTGGCGCCGACATCCTCAGCGTATGCGACGATTGGGTCGGCGTCAGTTTCGGATACGGTTTCGAAGCCGTCGGCCAGCGATGTGATTCCGGGATTCCGGTTTGATGCGCAGGCGTACAGTTCCGTCTCGGTCGCCGTCGAGGTGTCGACCGCGCGGGCGATGGCGTGTTCGCGTCCGCCGCCGCCGACGAGTAAGACCGTCTCTGTCATGTGCGATTTCGGGACGCATAGAAGTGTAAAGGTTGCTGTTGTGCGCGGCGATATTATACAGGAACGTGTCTATTCCGTCGTCTCGAACCGGTAGCCGGCCGACAGCGTCCAGAAGAACTCGTGGGCGCTCGTTCGCTCTTCCTCGCAGACACCGTTGACCGACTGGACGCCGTTCACGTCGCCGGCCCAGTTGACGCGGTACGTGCCGTCTTCACCGCGAATCGTCGTCGTGCCGAGCGACCCATCGCGGAGCGGGAACGTGGCTGTCGGCGGCGTTCCGAGCGATACGGTCGCTTCGTCGCCGCTTGTGGACGGTTTCGCAGCGTCCGCAATCGGGCCAGCCTGTGGACGGACGCCTGCCGAAAGCGCGCCGAGACGGATATCCCGAACGAGGCGGCTGTCGTTGGCGTCCGCCGCGGCCCACAGCCAGTAGCGGTAGCGGTTCTCCCCCACGCTGTAGATGGCGACCGAAGCGTCGGTGAAAAGCAGCGGCGCGTCGGGGTCGACATCTCCGGGCCGCAGACTCGCTTTCGTCCCGCCGGGGTCACCCGGCGTATCCCGTTTGATGGCGAACTGTTGGACGTAGGCCGTCTCGAAATTGTCCGGCTGTTCCGATTCCCGGCCCCAGACACCGCTGTCGCCGTAGCGGTCTTTCATCTCGTCGACGTAGGTATCGAACTCACTCGCCGAAAGCGACTCACTGACATCGGGCGACAGCGCCCAGTGCGTGCTGCTTTCGACCTCCGTCGTGCGTTTGGTAACGCGTTGTTCGACACAGCCTGCGAGCCCCGCCGCCGCGACCAGCCCGCCCCCAGCACGGAGGGCGGCTCTGCGTGAGAGGTTCATATCCAACCACTCTGGCTGGTGCCTGAAATAAGCCGCTATCCCGGGGCGTGCCGACGAAGCCCCGGCGTTTAGTAGCGTGGCGACCCCAGACAGCGTATGGACAACCGCCTCGACGAGGCGTCTTCACCGTATCTCCGCCAACACGCCGACAACCCGGTCTCCTGGCAACCGTGGGACGAGGAGGCCCACGGCCTGGCCGAGGAACGCGACGTGCCAATCTTCCTCTCGATTGGCTACGCTGCCTGCCACTGGTGTCACGTGATGGAAGACGAGAGCTTCTCCGACCCGGAGACAGCCGAGATTCTCAACGAGAACTTCGTTCCCATCAAGGTCGACCGCGAGGAGCGCCCGGACGTCGACAGCGTCTACATGAGCATCTGTCAGATGGTACGCGGCAACGGCGGCTGGCCGCTGTCCGTCTGGCTGACGCCCGACGGCCGCCCCTTCCAGGTTGGAACCTACTTCCCGCCGGAACCGAAGCAGGGGATGCCAGCGTTCAGCCAGCTGCTCGGAGATATCGCCGACTCGTGGAACGACCCCGAAGAGCGCGACGAGATCGAGGAGCGCGCCGACCAGTGGGCCGAGGCGCTGGAGGGCGAACTCGAATCGACGCCCGAAGAGCCCGGCGAGGCCCCCGACGCGGAGTTCATCGACGCCGCCGCGAGTTCAGCGGTTCGGGGCGCAGACCGCGAGTACGGCGGCTGGGGCCGCGGCCAGAAGTTCCCACATCCCGGCCGCGTTCACATCCTCACGCGCGCCTACGACCGCACGGGCCGCAAAGAGTACCGAGACGTTGCCGTCGAGATGCTCGATGCGATGGCCTCGGGCGGCCTCTACGACCACGTCGGCGGCGGCTTCCATCGCTACTGTGTCGACCGCGACTGGACGGTGCCGCATTTCGAGAAGATGCTGTACGACAACGCCGAGATTCCGCGCGCCTTCCTCGCCGGCTACCAACTCACCGGCGATGAGCGATACGCCGAGGTGGTCGACGAGACGCTCGCGTTCGTTCAACGGGAGCTCACCCATCCCGACGGCGGCTTCTACTCGACTTTGGACGCCGAAAGCGAGGACGAATCGGGCGAGCGCGAGGAGGGGGTCTTCTACGTCTGGACGCCGACAGAGGTTCACGATGTCGTCGACGAGGAGACGGATGCCGAGATATTCTGTGACCGCTACGGTATTACGGAAGCCGGGAACTTCGAGGAGGGAACGACCGTCCTGACGGAGGCCGAAGACATCGAGATGCTCGCCGAGGAGTACGACCTCGGTGGATCGGTGGTCACCGACGCCATCGAGCGGGCCCGCGAGCAGGTCTTCGAGGCGCGTTCCGAGCGTCCACGCCCGCCGCGCGACGAGAAGGTGCTCGCTGGCTGGAACGGCCTCATGATCTCGACGTTCGCCGAGGGCGCCATCGCGCTCGACCCCGAGTTCGCCGCTGCCGCGGAGGACGCCCTCGAATTCTGTCGCGAGCGACTCTGGAACGAAGACGAGCGCCGCCTGAACCGCAGATTCAAGGATGTCTCCGAGCGACGCTCGGAGGCTCGTGGGGCCTCGTCCCACGGTGGCGATGTCGGCATCCAGGGCTATCTCGAGGATTATGCCTTCCTCGGGCGTGGCGCGCTCGATACGTATCAGGCGACGAGCGACGTCTCGCATCTCTCGTTCGCGCTCGAACTTGGGCGCGTCATCCGTGACGACTTCTACGATGAATCCGAGGAGACGCTGTACTTCACGCCGACGGGCGGTGAATCGCTCGTCGCGCGCCCACAGGAGCTCACCGACTCCTCCACGCCGTCGAGCACCGGCGTCGCTGTGCAGTTCCTCTCGGCGCTCGCCCACATCGCGCCCGACGAAGGGTTCGACGAGGTCGCCGAATCCGTCATCGAAACGCACGCGTCGACGCTCGAATCCGACCCGCTGTCGCACGCCTCACTCACGCTCGCCGCTGACACGCGTGCCGTCGGCGCCCTGGAGTTGACCATCGCCGCCGACGAACTGCCGGGCGAGTGGCGAGACGACCTGGCCGAAGCGTATCTTCCGACGCGACTCATCAGTATCCGCCCGCCAACCGAGAGCGGCGCCGAAGGGTGGGCTAACCACCTCGGACTCGGGGAGGTGCCGCCCATCTGGGCGAACCGAGAGGCCCGTGACGGCGAGCCGACGGTGTACGCCTGCCGGTCGTTCACTTGTTCGCCGCCGAAACACGACATGGCCGAGGCGCTTTCGTGGGCCAACGCTGACCTCTAAAGCCGAGAGTGTGCCCGTCGTCAGCACGTCGCGGGAAAACCCTTTTGCGCCCCAGCGGCTAGAACTGACCATGGTTCAGTGTGAAATGTGCGGCACCAAAACGGGGTCGCCGAAAACCGTCAAAATCGAAGGCGCAGAACTCGATGTCTGTGACGAGTGCGCCGATTTCGGAACGGAGGTGAAGACGCAGGACACCTCCTCGACGTCGACGAAATACTCGACGTCCAGTTCCTCTTCTTCGTCTTCCGACAGCGCTTCATCTGCAGCCCGAAGCACCTCATCCTCCTCGGGCGGTGGCGGCGGCGGCCGCGACATGTTCGACGAGATGGACGAGGTCGTCCAGGATTACGACGAGCGCATCCGAAACGCCCGCGAGAGCGAGGGGCTCACCCAAGAAGAGCTCGCAAACCAGCTTAACGAGAAGGCGAGCCTCATCCGAAAGATCGAGGGTGGTGACGTCCTCCCGAGCGACAAAGTACAGCGCAAACTCGAGAAGGCGCTCGCTATCTCCCTTTCGACCGGCGGTTCCGGCGACGACAACGAGTGGTCGGGCGGGTCGTCGACCGAGGGTACCACGCTCGGTGACGTCGTCAAACGGAAGGACTAGAGTTCGTTTTCGAACAGCACGTCGTCGATCCTCGAGTTCACGACGACCTCTTCGGTCTCATCGACCGGTTCATCCAGCTCGACCGCGAGCAGCCGCGCTCCCGTTTTCGGCGCGTAGGTGTATCTGACGACCGTTCCGAGCCGCGGCTCACCGTCGACCGGCACCCACACGCGACGCCCATTCATACCATCCCGTCATGGTTCGACGTTCGTGTAAGCGTCGGTTTCGCGCCCGAGTCAATCCGGAACGACGAACATCCGAGATGAGCCATTCGCTCCCCCAGTTTTGCGACGAATTCTAGAGAGATTCGACACGGAATCGTGACGAACCTCGTAGCGATCTTGAAAAATCGCTTTTACCGAAACTGGTGAGGAACCGATCGTGATGTCGAAAAGGCAGACGCGCCGACGGACGCTGGTAGGGATGGGAACGACCGGAGCCGCACTGCTCGCCGGGTGTCTCGGCTCCGGGGGCGATACGGATGATGACGGCGGAATGAACGAAACCGAGGGTGACATGGAAAACGGCGGTGGCATGGAAGGCGACGGGATGGCGACCGAATTCACCGTCGAGGCAAGCGAGGGCCAACAGCTCTCGCTGGCGGCGATGTTCGTGCAGTCGAACGACCTCTTCTACGCGCCCGAAGCGAGCGGCATCGGGCTGTTCGGTGACGGCGAGCCCATCGAGGATGACGTGACGGACGAGCTAGTCCTGTGGCACGCGGACACCGAGCAGAACGAAGAGCCCGGTGCCGGCGGGGAGCAGGCGCCCCGTCAGATGGAGAGTGACAGCGGCCCCGAAGAGGACGCGACCGTCCGCCCCATCGACGGGGTCGACGACGGCTACGAGTACCCAGCCACTGCTGACGTGCTCCAAGTACCCGTCAGCACAGGCAGCATGGACGGATGATTGTATGAGTACGCAGCCCCAATGCGACCCATGAACGACCCCTCAGGCGGGCTAGCGACGCTTCGCGAGCGGCTTCCAACGCCCCGGATGGTCGCGATTGCGCTTCTTGCGAGCGTCGCTGGCATCGCGGGGTCGTACGCTATCGCCGGGTTCACGCCATCGTTCATCGTCGGCCCGATAGCCGGCGCGATGGCGCGACAGCTGCCGGCGCAGGTCATCACGTTCGCAATCCTCGTGTTGGGCGACGTGGGTGACCAATTGAACATCGTAACCGCACTCGGTATCTCGATGCTGCTTTTGGCCGCCGCATCGCTCGCCGGACTGCTGCTCGGCGACCGGTTCGATGCACCGCCGGTCGGTATCCTCGTCGGGGCGGCCGGCGGCATCGCCATCGCCTTCGTCGTGACGGCCGCACCGCTGGCGTCCGTCGTGACCGGCGTCGCGATGGGCGTCGTCATCGCAGTCGGAGAACTCTCCGTCAGAGGCGGCGAGGTCGGCGGTATCTCGGAGGAACGACGGAGCGTCCTCGGCGGCGTCGCGAGCGCAATCGGCCTCTCCATCGGAGGGTTCGTCCTCGGCAGTCGCGGTGGCGTCACTGGCTCCAGCGGGAGCGTGGCACTCGACGTCGAGCCATCAGTGGCGTCCGAAATCGACTCGCTGCTGTCCGAGGCGGACGCGAAATCCCTCAACGTGCCGGGGCTCGAACCGCTCGTGAGCGAATCCTTCTACGAGGTCGACATTAACGCGACCGACCCGAACCTCGATACAGCCGACTGGGAGCTGTCGGTGACCGGTGCGGTCGATGAGTCGGTGTCGTACTCCTACGAGGACGTCCGCGAGATGGGCGCCGAGAACCGCTTCGTCTCGCTGCGCTGTGTCGGCGAATCCCTCAACGGGAAGAAACTCGACAATGCGCTGTGGACTGGGATTCCCATCATGGACGTCGTCGACCCGGCTGGCCCGGCTGAGGAGTGCTGCGTGATGCTCCGGGCGGCCGACGGCTTCTACGAGGAGTTCCCGCTGTCGGCGCTGTCCGATGGCTTCCTCGCGTACGGGATGAACGGCGACGTGCTCCCGCGCGGCCACGGCTACCCGGTTCGGGCGCTCATCCCCGGTCACTGGGGTGAAATCAACGTCAAGTGGATCACCGAAATCGAGGTGCTCGAAGAGGAAGTCGACGGCTACTGGGAGGAGCGTGGCTGGCACGGCACCGGCCCGGTCGAGACGGTCGCGAAACTCCACCTCATCGACCATCTGGATGACGGTCGGATTCGGGTCGGTGGCCACGCGTTCGCCGGGACGCGGGGTATCGACCAGGTTGAGCTGTCGACCGACGGCGGCGAATCCTGGACGGACGTGACGCGCTCGGAACCGCTGCCCGGCGCCGACGTCAGACGGCAGTGGTCGCACGTCTACGACTCGCCCGGAAGCGAACACGAGGTGGTCGTCCGAGCAACCGACGGGACAGGTACGCTTCAACCGGAAGATGAAACGGATGCCTTCCCGAGTGGGCCCACGGGATGGGTTTCCAAGATAGTACAACCGTGACCCACACGAGTAAACCGCTGTTAGATGAAGTGAGGTCAGAACAGCTGCTCCGAGATGATGTTCTTCTGGATCTCCGAGGTTCCATCGTAGATTTTCGTGATGCGGGCGTCGCGGTAGAACCGCTCGATGTGGTGGTCGGAGACGTATCCCGCCCCGCCATGCACCTGCAACGCCTCGTCAGTGACGTCGACGGCCATCTCTGAGGCGAACAGCTTCGCCATCGAACAGAGCCGTGTTGCGAGCGCGTCGTCGCCTGCTTCCAGGGCGGCGCCCGCGCGATACGCCAGCGAGCGCGCGGCCTCGACGTTCGTCGCCATCTCGGCGATCTTGTGTTCGATGGCCTGGAACTCAGAAATCGGCTGGCCGAACTGCTCGCGTTCCTGGGCGTAGGCGACGGCTTCATCGAGGGCGGCCTGTGCGACGCCGGTCGCCTGCCCGGACACGTCCGCGCGGGCGGCCGAGAAGAACTGCATGAGCTGGTAGAACCCCTCGTCGACCTCCCCGACGACGTTCTCATCGGGCACGCGGAGGTCGTCGATGACGATTTCGGCCGTGTCCTGGGCCTTGATGCCGAGTTTGTTCCGAATCGGCGTCGCGTCGTAGCCGTCGACGTCCGTCTCGGTGAGGAAGGCCGTGATGCCGTTGTGGCCCTTCTCGGGGGACGTTTTCGCCATGATGATGGCCACGTCGGCGACCGAGCCGTTCGTAATCCACATCTTGTTGCCGTTGAGCACCCATTCGTCGCCATCCTGTTCAGCGCGTGTGTCCATCCCGGCGACGTTCGAGCCGTGGGCCGGCTCGGAGATGCCGGTCGCGATTGGCGTCTCGCCGGCCGTAATCGGCGGGAGCCACTCTTCGCACATCCACTCGTCGCCGAACTCGAGGAGCATCCCCGTACCGAAGTCGGCGGCCGCAATCGACCCGCCGACGCCGGGGTCGGCACGCCACAGCTCTTCGGTGATAAGGACAGTCGCGATGGCGTCCATGCCAGCACCACCGTACTCCTCGGGGACGTGTGGCGCGACGAGGTCGAGGTCGGCCGCGGCCGAGAGCAACTCTGAGGGGTAGCGGTGGTCGGCTTCGTACTCCTTTGCGACGGGACGTATCTCCTCCATACCGAACTCGTGGACGGCCTCACGAATCGCCTCCTGTTCGGGCGAGAGCTGGAACGTCATACCCTCGATGTTGGACTCCGGGCGCGTCAATCCATCGGCTGTGACAAACAGTCGCGTACGGGCGGGTCATAGCAGCGGCCTTCCCGTGACCGACCGCGGTTCGCATATGGCGACACCGCAAGCCGTTCCGAAGACCGTCCGCGGTCGCACCGAAACGCTCGTAACTGAGGTCGGCCGCTGCGTCGAGTCGTTGCTTACGCTCATCGAGAACTACCGGGACGACGAGGCGCTCACGAGCACCGTCAACTCGATTCGAGAACGGGAGTCAGCCTGTAACGCTACGGCGAGGGAACTCCGGGTTGTCCTCGGCCGAGCGGTCGCCACTGATTCGGAGGCGTACCGGACTGTCGGCGGCCTCGTCTCGTTCGTCACCTCGGTTGAAGCCGTTTCGAATCGGGCAGAGGCCGTCGCGTACGAACTCGCCACCATGCGGCCGAGCCTGTCCGACACCTGCCGCATTGCGCTCGTACGGATGGCGGAGCTCGCCATCTCGGCTTTCGAAGCACTCGACGCGGCGACGACTGCGTTCCTCGACGCTCTCATGCAGGGGACGGATACCGGCGAGATCGTCGAGCCGATCGAGGCCGTCCGCACGCTCGAAAGCGAGTGTGACGACTATCGACAGACCGCCCTGGAGGCGACGTTTACTGACGGACTCTCCGTCAACGCACTCGCACTACGCGCTGTCATCCACGATGTCGATGCGGTCGTCGACAGCGCTGAGGCGGCGGCCGATAGATTAGACGTTATTCGCGCGACACGGCTGTAACTCGCTCTCGAACGTCGACAAGCCAAGCAGAACGTGAACATGCATTCGCTGACCTCGTCGTGCGTTCCCTGACCCATACATCATGGACAACTATTTGCGCCCGGCAACCGCGTTCTCGCTATGTTCGTCCTCGTTAACCTGAAAGCGTATCCGTGTGACCCAGTTGCCGTCGCGGAAGCAGCCGCCGCCGTCGCGGAGGAGACAGGCGTTCGAATCGCCGTCGCACCGCAAGCGGCGCACATCGACCGCGTCGCCGACACCGGCGTCGAAACGTGGGCCCAGCACGTCTCGCCCGTTGGTCATGGCTCGCATACGGGCTCGACGCTCGCCGAGGCCGCCGCCGATGCAGGCGCTGTCGGGACACTGCTCAACCACTCCGAGAACCGCCTGAAGCTCGCGGATATCGACGCGAGCGTCCGAGCCGCCGAGCGAGCCGACCTCGAAACCGTCGTCTGTGCGAACAACCCTCGCCAGATAGCAGCCGCCGCGGCGCTCGAACCGGATGCTGTCGCCGTCGAACCGCCCGAACTCATCGGCACTGGCACACCCGTCTCGAAGGCCGACCCCGACGTCGTGACCGACTCCGTCGAGGCAGCCGCCGCAGTCGGTGACGTGCCCGTCCTCTGTGGCGCGGGCATCTCGACCGGCGACGATCTCGAAGCCGCCGGCGACCTCGGCGCGGAGGGCGTCCTCCTAGCGTCCGGCGTCGCGAAAGCGGACGACCCGAAAGCCGCGCTGGAAGACCTGGTCGCTCCCCTCGTCTGAGGCTGCTCACTCCGCCGTCCCGGCCCGACGCGGCCCGAGTACGATGTGCCGATGCGTCCACATAAAAATCACGTCAATGGGCCGGAGGCGGTGCTTCCTGACGCCTCAGGCGTCCGGCCACGGTTCGACTTGGCTGGCCGTTGCACCACCGTCCGCAGCGGTCGCGCTCTCGTCGGATTCCGCATCGGTCTCGGCTTCGGTAGTCGTCCCAGGGTCGGCCGCTCCCGGCGCGTCGACACCGGGGACGAACGACGATTCGACAGCCTGGACGATGCGGTCGCGTTCCGCAGCGGGGAGGGTATTGTTCAGATTGAACGGGTCTTTCGACTCCGACACCACGAGCGACGGCAGCGCGTAGTCGTGGTTGCCGCGTGCGACGTGCGTGACAAACCCGTGTTCTCGGAGCGTCCGATTCGCGGCGTACGCCCCAGTTCGGTCGCCGGAGCCGCCCGCCGCGGCGTGGGCGTCCTGTGGCGTCACCGGGCCGTGGTTGCGGTACTGTCGCAACATTCCCACAGCGATGTCGTCCAGCGCGTCGATCTCGGCTTGAAGCCGAGCAGCGAGCGAGTCGTCTGCGTCAGCAGCGGCCGTCTCGGACGATCGCTCGGTGCCGGTCGTCCCGCCGACGATTTCGGCGACGGACGGCTCGGTGTTCGACCCCGTGGGGGAATCGTCGGTCGATAGCGCGTCGGTGTCGAGGGCAGCGAACGCGTCGGTTGCCCC
>NZ_JBLGBY010000050.1:0-17401 GCF_047616845.1 Natronomonas sp.
CCGCGCCCCCCGCGCCCCGGGGCGCGGGCCCCCCCGCGGCTGGAGGGAGGCGCGCATATTTTCCCCAAGTTTTTGCCGAGAACCGGTGTCGAGCGCTTCGCGCTCGACCCGTGTTCTCGTGCAAAAAGTGGGTGTTAGTCAGCGTTCGCCGCCGGTGCCGTCTCGATCAGTTCGACGACATCGTCGAAGAAATCGAGCGTGTCGTGGGGACCGGGGTTCGCTTCGGGGTGGTACTGGCGGGTGATGACATCCAGTTCGTCGCTTTCGAGGCCTTCTGGGGTGTCGTCGTTGACGTTGATTTGTGTCACGTCGAGGTCACCGGGCTCGGCGACCGTGTAGCCGTGGTTCTGGGTCGTCATGACGACCTTGCCGCTGCGGAGATCCTGGACAGGCTGGTTGACACCGCGGTGGCCGAACTCCATCTTCTCGGTTTCGCCGCCGAGCGCCTCGGCGATGACCTGCTGGCCGAGACAGATGCCCGCAAGCGGGGTTTCGCCGACGTACTCCTCGACGAGGGCCGCGGCTTCCTCGAAGTTCTTCGGGTCGCCGGGGCCGTTCGAGATGAAGATGATGTCGGGATCGACGGCGTCGACATCGGCGACCGTCGCGTCGTACGGGAGGATTTCGACCGTCGCGTCCCGTTCGACAAGCGAGGAGATGATAGAACCTTTCGCACCACAGTCGATGAGAGCGACCGTCGGGCCATCGCCGTCGGGGTTGTGCGTGAGGTTCTCATCGACCGAGACCTGCGCGCCGATATCGGTGTGCTCGCTCATGCCCTTACACTCGGCGAGTTCGGCTTTCGCATCCTCGGGGGTCGCGTCGGGGCCAACAGCGATGCCGCATTTCATCGCCCCCTGCTCTCGGATACTGGTCACGAGGTCACGAGTGTCGAGGTGGTCGACCGCGGGGACGCCCTCCTCGGTGAGCCACTCGGCGACATCTTCGGTGAGCTCGCGAGCGACGACGCCGCGTGGGTGAACGCGGTCGGATTCGAAGCGTTCCGCTCGGACGCCGTAGTTGCCGATGAGAGGGTACGAGAAGGTGAGCACCTGCTCCTCGTAGCTCGGGTCGGTGAGCGATTCCTCGTAGCCGGTGTAAGCGGTCGTGAACACCAGTTCGCCGCGAGTGCGACCGGGCGCACGAGCGCGAGCTGTTACGACCTGGCCGTTTTCCAGCGCCACGTAGGCATCCGTCATTACGAGATGCGTATGTCGCACCCCCCAATAACGCTTGTGTTCGAAGATTTGTTACGAATTTCGTAATCGGTAAGTGGGCCGGGCGAAAAGATATCTATCTCGATGGACGACCTCGACCGCCAGATCCTCGCTATCCTCCGCCGAGACTCGCGGACGCCGTATACGGAGATCGCCGACCGCATCGGAACCTCCGAGGGAACGGTTCGTAACCGCGTCGAGCGGCTCCTCGATGAGGGGGTCATCGAGCGGTTTACCGTCGCTACGCGAACGGGGAACGTCAAAGCGATGGTCGAGATCGGCGTTGCCGTCGATGTCGACACCGGCGAGATATCCGAGCGGATGGCCGAATGGATGGAGGTCGATTTCGTCTGGCAGGTCTCCGGCGAGGAGGACATCGTCGTCGTCGTCGATACGACCGACACGGGCACGCTGAACGACCTCATCACGCGTGCGCGGGAACTCGATGAGGTCGTCTCCACGAAGACACGGCTCATCTTGGACGAGAAGCTAGGATAGCCGGCGAGGAGTCGAAGAGTCCTTAACAGCGACACGCCTTTTCCGAGCCATGAGCACGGACGACATCGACCCGGCCGGGTCGAGCGCGGCGGAGGAGGCTTCCGAGGGGCACGAAAACGCCCTCCAGGACGTCATCGCGGTGGATGAAGACGACAACGAGCAGCGACTCGTCAATCGGCTCGACGCCCACACCGGCGACGGTATCCGGCATCGTGCGTTCACGGCGCTCGTCTTCGACGGGAACGGGAACGTGTTGCTCGCACAGCGTGCGCCGAACAAGCGCCTGTGGGACACCCACTGGGACGGGACGGTCGCATCCCACCCCGTCGATGGACAGACCCAGATGGAGGCCACTCGCCAGCGGCTCGAAGAGGAACTCGGAATCGAGCCCTCCCAATACAGCGACCTCCGCGTGACGGACAAATTCGAGTACAAACGCTACTACATGAACGATGGGCTCGAATGGGAGGTCTGTTCGGTGCTACAGTGTACGCTGGATGACCTCTCGATGGAGCCCGACGAGGAGGAGGTTGCGGGACTGATGTGGGTGCCCTACGAGCGCCTCCACGAGCATCCGAAATGGTACCGCCAACTGCGGCTCTGTCCGTGGTTCGAGATCGCGATGCGTCGTGATTTCGACGACGACTGAGACGGATTGTTGTACCAAATTACCGGCGAGCGGCCGGGACGGCTCGGCGTTTGCCGGGAAACGACTACAACAATCCGTATGCTACGGGGCTGACGCTGGCGGCGTGAAGAAGAAAAACCGATTCGGGAGTCCAGTTATTCGTCGAGGAGCACCGCGTTGACCTGCCCGTCCTGACCGGGGCGGGAGGTGACGCGTGCGCGACCGTCGCTCGTCTCGATGATGGCGCCCTTCGTGATGATGTTTCGTCGGACGTAGTTGGGGTTCGAGGGGTTCTCGGCAACGTCCTCGATGTCCGCGCTCACGACGCCGTCGTCGGTGGCGACGTTGGCGACGGATTGTGCGATGGCGCGAACCTTCGTGTTCCCACCGTGGGTTTCGACGATCTTCAGCTTCGCGTCACCGAGTCGGGTCTCCGTCGGGGCCGACCCCATCTCGTGTTTGCGCTTCTTGCGAACCGGGCGACGTCGCCCACCAGTGCGTTTCTTGGCGGATCGCGCGTGGCTCTTCATACTGTACCGGTACCCTGCCGCGTACTTGAATGCCTCGGGTTGGCTGCGTGAGAGTGGGTTCTATGACGGTGGCCACCGGAGGAGTGGACATGTCCCTGAACGAACTGCCGGATATCGACCCGGCGACTGGTGCCGTCGAGACCGCCGAACTGGTCGTCGAAGACGACGTGCTCGTGAAACTGTTCGCGCTCGGGCCGGACAGCGCCTTCGACCCGCACGTCCACGACGACTGTACGAACGTGTTCCACCTGCTTGCGGGAGAGGTCGTCGTCACACAGGGCGACACCGAGGAGACGCTCCAGGCGCCCGCGGTCGTCCACAACCCTCGCGGCGTCGAACACGGCGCGCGAAACGAAAGCGACGAGCGGGCACTGCTGACGGCGAGTCTCTGCCCCCTGCCGTAGCTACTCCGCGTCGGTTTCGTCTTCTTCGTCGGCTTCGCTTTCATCCCGGCGAGCCAACCCGGCGAGGTGTGGCGCCTCCTCGAGGACGATATCTTCGATGCCGAGCCGAACCGCGCTCTCGCTGCCGGGCAGGCAGAAAACCGGCACACCGTTGGCAACGCCGGCCGCAGCGCGCGTGCCGACGACTTTCGTGCTGATTTCGTCGTAGGAGAGTCGTCGGAACAGCTCGCCGAACCCCGGCAGATGCTTGTCGAAGAGTGGCTCGACCGCCTCGATGGTGACGTCGTCGGGCGTGACGCCGGTGCCGCCAGTCGTGACAATGCAGTCGGTGTCCTCGCGGTTGACGAAGCGATTAACGGTGTCCTGCACGCGGTCGTACGTGTCCGGGACGAGTTCGCGAACCGTGACCTCGTGACCGGCCGATTCCACGGCTTCGACGATGGCGTCGCCGGCAGCGTCTTCGTCGATGCTCCGTGAGGAAGAGACCGTCAGAACCGCGAATCCCAGCGATTCGAGGTCGTGCTGGTGGTGGTCGTGGCTGTGCTCTTCGTGTCCGTGGCTGTGCTCCCCATCGTCCGTATCCTCGCCGTGCTTGCTCATGGCCCTCCTTCCGATGGCCGCCGGGTAAAGCCCACCGGACGGTGCCGTGTCAACAGGTTTGCTTCCTCCGCTACTGTTTTGCACCCCGCGTGCGGAAGGCGGGATATGCAGGCAATATTTTACGAGGAACACGGTTCGGCCGACGTACTGGAGTACGGCGGCTTCCCCGACCCGGAGATCGAGGCCGACGAAGTGCTCGTCGACATCAAGGCGGGCGGCCTGAACCACCTCGATGTCTGGACGCGGCGCGGGATGCCGAGCCCCGAAGAACTGCCGCACATTCAGGGCAGCGACGGCGCCGGCGTCGTCAGCGAGGTCGGTGAGCGCGTTACCCGGTTCAAGGAGGGCGACCGCGTCGTCGTCGACCCCGGCCGCTACTGTGGCCAGTGTGAGTTCTGCCGGAAGGGTGAGCAGTCCCTCTGTGTCGATTACAAGATGATGGGCGAACACGTCCGCGGCGTCCACAGCGAACTCGCCGCTGTCCCGGAGGACAACCTCATTGAACTCCCCGAGGACATCGATTTCGTCACCGCGGCCTCCGCGCCGCTCGTCTTCCAGACGGCCTGGCGGATGCTCATCACGCGCGCCGAAATCAAACAATCCGACAGCGTGCTCGTGCTCGGCGCCTCCGGCGGCGTCGGCCACGCCTGCGTCCAGATCGCCGCGAACGAGGGCTGTGAGGTGTGGGCGACGGCCTCCTCCGAGGAGAAACTCGACCACGCTCGTGACTGCGGCGCCGACCACCTCGTCAACTACGAGGAGGAGGACTTCGCCGATGTCATCAAAGAGCAGACGGACGGCCGCGGCGTCGACGTCGTGGTCGATCACATCGGCGAGGCGACGTGGGACAACTCCCTGTCCGTCGCCGCCCGTGGCGGAACGGTCGTCACCTGCGGGGCCACCTCCGGCGTCACGCCGGAGACGAACATCCCGAATGTGTTCTGGAAACAGCTCGACATCCTCGGGTCGACCATGGGCACCCCCGGCGAGATGGACGAGGTCATGGCGAAGGTGTTCGATGGCACCCTCGAACCGTACGTCCGCGAGGTGCTGCCGATGAGCGAGGCCGTCCGCGCCCAGGAGATGCTCGAATCCCGCGAGGGATTCGGCTCCGTCGTTGTCGTGCCCGACAGCGAGTACGACGCCGCCGAGTATGAGTGATAGCTACTCGGGTGACGCAGAGGCGCTCGACGACGCCGACGACTCGGAGAGCCGACAGACCACGCCGGACGACGAGGTGACCGTCCATCCCGACGAGGCCGACCGGGAGTTCGACTACCGTGGGTGGGCGCTCGTGGGCGCCATCTTCCTTGCCTTCCTCGTCATCCCGGGGATCATCTTCCTGTATCCGCACGTCGGGCCCATGCTCGGGCTGACGTTCTGGGACACCTACCTGGCGCTGCCGATGGTGCCCGCGATACTCCTCGGCATCCTGGCGGTATGGGCGACAACGCGGCCCTGACCCCATATCGCCGCGCCGTCACCGAACGTTTTTCCGCATCTGCAGTGTTATTCAACCCCATGCCCTCGACAGCGGAGCTCGCGGCGTTCGCCACGGACGTGACCTACGACCGTCTCCCGACGGAGATACGGGAGGCGGCGAAACGCCGGATTCTGGACGCCGTCGGCATCGGCATAGGTAGTATCGGCGAGGGGCCGACCGACGCGATTCGCCGCACCGTCACCACCCAGAACGTCACCGGCCGAAGCCGGCTGTGGGGGTCAGACCTCAGCGCGGCGCCGCCCGACGCGGCGCTGTACAACGGCGCCCTCGTCGAAGTCGGTAACGGCGCCGTTTTCCTCGCACCGACGTTCGGGTCGGCACACGGGCCGGCGGCCGCTATCCTCGCTGCCGCCGAGGCCCGAAGCGTCCCCGGCGAGGCCGTCCTCGCTGGGTTAGCTGTCGCCTACGAGATTCACGGCGAACTGGCCTGGAACGCGCCAATCGACGATTTCCATCCAGCCACCCACTCTGCCATTGCGGCCGCCGCCGGTGCTGGCCGCACGATGGAGCTCGACGAGGAACAGCTCGCGAGCGCCATCGGCCTGGCGGCCAGCAGAGCCACACTCGCCGTCGGCGACGAGGAACACGCCCCGCTGGCGGTCGGCACGGCCGCGCTCTCGGCAGTGTACGCCTGCCTGCTCGCAGAGGGCGGCGTCGTCGGCCCGGAGTCGGTCGAAAGCCCCGACAGCTGGCAGGATATCGTCGGCCCGTTCGACGTGGATTTAGATCCCGGCTGCGAGCGGGTCACCGACGCCGCGTTCCGGCCGTACGACGCCCACCCCTACGCCCAGCCGGCTATCGAAGCCGCTATCGACCTCTCGGGCGATGCCGCGCTCGATCCGGCCGAAATCGACACCGTCAGCGTCGAGACGTTCGCCGACGCAGTGCCCGAAATCGATTCGATGGCGCTCGCAGCCGCCCTCGTCGACCGCGACGTAGCCGTCCACCCGGGCGACCGGGCCGACCTCGAGCCGGTCGCTGACGCCGTCGAACTGCACGCCGTGGCGGAACTGGACGAGCGTGCGGAGAACGGCGAAGTGCCAGCCCGCGTCATCGTGACCTGCGTCGACGGATCGGTACACGAAGGGGCCCGACAGTGGTTCACGGGGCATCCGGCCACGCCGGAGTCGTGGGGCGACGTCGAAGAGAAGTTCCACGCGCTGGCCGACTCACGGTACGACCCGGAGCGCCGGACGAAAATCGTCGACACGGTTCGGGGCCTGGAGGCCGAAACGGCCGCCGAGCTGTCGCGACTGCTCGATTAAACTTCCGAAGGGGGCTCTTCTGGCGCGTCTGCCGACGGCGCCGCGACGACCGTTCCGCAGGTTCGGGCGTAGTGGCGGAGTCGGGCTCTGGAGATGCCGGCCCGCCGAGCCGCCTCGGCCTCTGACAGCGTGCCGGTCACGTGCAGTGCCACCGCCGTCCGAACACGGTCGACGTTCATCGTACGGATATGCATATCTATCCGGCACCGTAAAACTTTCTCCGAGAAATAAAGACGTTTACTGTGGTGATAGCGTAGATACTTTAGTACCAAAATCGATGCCACACTACCTGCCGGTGGTTTTGAGGCTGTTCAGGGTTCGGTTACCAGCAGAAACACGGCACTCGTCGCCTCATACGGATTGTTGTAGTCGTTCCCCGGCAAACGCCGAGCCGTCCCGGCCGCTCGCTGGTAATTTGGTACAACAATCCGTCTCAGGGGAAGTCCCGAAGCGCATCGAGCAGCGAATCGAGCGGTTTCGTCGTCGTCGCAAGCGAGACGCCGTCGGCGCGGGCCAGCGCCGGCGCGTGTTCCCAGAGGTCGTCGCGCTCGATGCCGTGCAGCACGACCGCAGACGGCGTCGGGGTGACGACCCGGAGTGCGACAAGCGGTGATTCCCCGCGCGTGACGTTCGTGAAGACGAGCGCCCGGTTCGTCGACTGGCCGTAGAGCCGGTAGAACTCCTCGCTGGAGAGGCGTTTGATGGCTTCGACGCTGTTGATGACGGTGTGTCCCGCGATGGTGTCGGCCTGGCCGGGAACGACCGTCTCGGCATCGATGGTCTGGTAGAACCGCGAAAGCGGGGCCGTCGCCGAATACTCCCGAAGGTCGTAGACGACCTCCTTGTCGAAGCCCGCGGAGATGACGCGGGCGTGCTGGCGGACGCGGTCGCCGCCGCGGCGCTCGTCGACATCCAGAAGGCCCTCGACGACGCGCCGGACGACTTGGATACCGGGGTTCTCACGGCGCCCGCTTTCGTAATCGGAGATGACCGACGCCGACACGTCGAGTTCATCGGCGAGCGTCGTCTGGGCGACGTCGAACTCCTCGCGCCACTTCCGGAGGGTCGCGCCGGGGTCGTCGGAAAGCGTCACCTCGCCGGCGATGCGCTCGGCGAGTTCCGCACGCGGGTCGCGCATGCCCGACAGAAACACACCCGAGGGTATAAGCGTGCCTTCGTCAGGTCGCACTCGCCCCCTCGCCCGCGAACTTATGCCCGCTCGGGCGTTGCATCACGGTAATGCCGCCGACTCTCGTCAATGTGGCTGTCGGCATCCTCCTCGGTGTCGCCCTGCTCGGGGCGGCCTTCGACCGACACTCCATCGCCATCGTCGCGGCCGTCGCCGGGATTCCCGACCTCGACGCCGTCATCAGCCTCGTCGTGCCCGGCGCGACGAACGCCGCTCTGCATACGCTTTTCATACCTGCTATCGCCGCGGCGCTGCTCTACTACGACACCGAACACCGGGCCGATTCGTGGCTCCGGCGTCGGTACGGCTGGTACGGCGTCCGCGTGGCCTGGGTTGCCATCGCCGCTTACGCCGTTGCTGGCATTGGCCTCGACCTGTTCAACATCGAAAGCGCCGCCGCGCTCTACCCGGTGTCCGACCGCTACTACTCCATCGTCGGGCGGTTCATCCTCTCGACACAGGAGGGAGTCATCCAGACGTACATCGAGGTTGCCGACGGCTGGCTGAAGGTTGCCTCGCCGGGGACGACCGAGACACACCACGTCAACACCTGGATCAACCCGACGCCCGGTACCGGCAATCCGGCGGGCGTGGAACGGAACATCCGCATCGTCGATTCAGGCTGGCAGTTCGTGCTCGTGGTAACGGCTGTAGCCGCCGTGCCCGCCAAGTATCTGATCGAACGAGGTGACGTCTGATGCCCTCGACAGTCGTCCACGTCTCGGTGGCGTTTCTCATCGCGGTCGGTCTGCTCGGGAAGTACTACGACCGGCGCGCGCTGGGGCTCATCCTCCTCATCCTGCTGTTCCCGGAGACCGACACGTTGGCTGGGTGGGTGCTCGACGGCGCCCATCGAGCGCTTTTCCATAGCCTCGTCCTCGCGGCCGCCGTCGGAGTCGTTCTCTACTGGGACACCACTGGGGAGGAATCGTGGCTTCGGGAACGAATCGGCCCCGACGGCGTCCGTGTCCTGTGGGTCGGGCTCTTCGTGCACGTCTTCGCCCACCTCGCGCTCGATTGGGCACATCTCGATGGAATCAACGTGTTCTACCCGCTCTCCGACCGCTTCTTCCGTATCGAGGGTGAGATGTACCTCTCGACGGCCGATGGGTTCGTCCAGACGTTCATCGAGGTCGCAACCAATCCCGAGACTGGCCAACAGTCCATCGACGCTGGGCAAGGCGGGACGACGAAGAATACCCACGTATCGAGTCCGGTCGACCCCTCGTCCGCCCCCGAGCCCCAGCAGGTCGACCGCCGGGCGCCCATCGCCGTGCAGGGGTGGCAACTGTACCTCATCGTCGCGGGCGCGTTCACGCTCGTCGCAAAGCAGTTACAGTCGTCGCCGCGTTCGGAACCGAACGATGAGTGAGTCACACGAGGTTCGCCCCTACGACGCCGACGCCGCGGTCGACCGAGAGGCGCTGTGGGAACACAAAACGGCCTTCGAAACCGGCCTCGGAAGCGGCACGGGCGACGACGAGAAGGCGGCGAAGTACGAATCGAAACTGACCGATGCGTACCGCGACCGGTGGCTGGAGTGGGTCGACCGCTGTGTCGCCGACGAGCCACGGTGTGTGACGCTTGCCGAAGCGGACGGAGAGACCGTCGGCTACGTGTTCGTCCTGCCGGAACGGCTCTCGTTCCTCTGGGATGCGGCCGTCATCAACGAACTCTACGTCGCGCCGGAATATCGCGGCACGGGCGTCGCGGACGCCCTCATCGATGCCGCCATCGTGCTGGCGCGTGACCAGCAGCTCCCACTCGATAGGCTGCTTCTCGACGTCGACCCGGACAACGAGCGCGCCTACGCCTTCTACGAGCGGCACGGCTTCGAGCCGTGGGGCGAAATCATCGCCCGCGAGTTATGAGGTCTCTCGGAGGGCAGGCTCCTCTTCGGCCGTGTTGGCCGCGATAACGCCGCCGATGGCACCGAACACGACGGGGAAGACGAGGCCAGCGAGGAGGATGGCCGGAACGAGGTCAGGGTTGCCGGTCGTCCCGCCCGCGGATATCTCGAAGAGGAAGACGCCGACAATGGACAGTACGAGGTAGCCGATAGCGGCGAGCGCGCCGGCGATTGCGCCATCGTTCGTCTCGGTGACGCCTTGCGACCGGCCGATGGCGAGTCCAGCTCCGACGAGTAACGCGGGCGGGAGGACGTACAGAAGCGCCGTGAAGCCGTCTTCGCCGCCGATGTAGTTCGCGGGAAGCACCGACGCACCGATGCCACCAGTGTAGACGATATCGACGAAATGGGCGTTGTAGAACACCCAACCGACGAGTTCGTAGGTCGCGGGGTCACCCTCGAACGCCTCGATGAACCGATTGAGCCCCGAGTTCCGGAGGTCGCTCCCCGCGAGCAGGTACGTGAACACGTAGCCGAGTATCCACGCAGCGATTCCCGCGACGGCACCCGGAACGAGCGGCAGGTCGTCGGTATCTACGTTCGTCGACATATCCCCACCCACGATTGGATATAAAAAGAATGTTACGGCAGTGTAACCGGGTTACTCGAGTGTCGCTTCCGTGTCCACTCCGTAGACGCGGGCGGGCGTTTCGACGTGGGCGCGGTACAGCGGCGCCTCGTATCCCTTCTCGGCGAGCCACTTCGTGCGGTTCGGTACCGTTTTCGGGCCGAACACCGCGCCCGGTCGATCAGGGTCATCGATGAAATCCGTCTCCATGAAGAACGGCCAATCACCGTCGCAGGCGCGTTCGAGTTCGTCCTTGTCCGCGATGACGCTCGGAATCGGGCCCTCGATGTGGCCGTTCGAGTAGTGTTTGACGACCTGCTCGCGGGGCAGTCCCTCGGCTTCGGCCCACTCGATAACCTCGCGGAACTCCTCGCCGCCTTCGGTGTGGAGCTGGACGGCACAGCCGACCTCCGCGCCGCGGGCGAAGGCGTGTCGCATCACCTCGTTCGAGGCGTCCCACACGTCGTCGCTTACGTCGTAGTGCGGACGGCCGGATTTGATCGCCAAAGCGGGCCCCTCGGCGACGTATTCGGCCGCCACGTCGATGCCGGTTTTCATGAGGTCGGCCGCCTCATCGGGGTCGTAGCCGCGGTCGATGAGCTGGGAGACGAGCGCCGGGTGGACGCCAAGCACGGGCCAGGCCCGCCCGGGAACGATGGCGTCGGCCTCCTCGGTTTCGCCGGTGGTGAGATCGAACGTCTCACGGAAGTCGTCGGCCCCGTCGACGTCACCGACGAGATGCCAGGAGGGTTTGTTCAGCACGTTCAGATGCGTTCCGCCGACGTTGGCGAACTCCTCGGCGGCCTCGGCACCGCGTCCGTTGACCGGGTCGAGATGGAGGTGATTGTCGAGAATCGGGCCGTCGTACATACACGCGGGTTCGACCGGCGCGTCCAAAAGCGGTGCGCTATCGTCGAGAAGGCCGGTTCGGGCGCCTCACTCCAGCGTGACTTCGTCGTGGGCGGCGTTCCGCAGCGCATCGGAGCGGCCGTGTGTGCCGGGGGCGACCGCGACCGTCCTGAGGCCGCGCTTCGCGGCGGTTTCGAGGACGGGCTTGAAATCCGTATCCCGGGAGACGACGATGATGGTGTCGATCTGTTCGGCGACGGCCGTCTCGACCGCGTCGACGGCGAGTTTCACGTCGACATCGCCGCTCGTCGTCACGACCTCGAAGCCGCGCGCCTCGGCGGCCTGGATGAGGCCGCCGCTCGCGTTCTCGTCGACGTAGACGCGGGCGACCGCGACAGTGCCCTCCTCCCGCGCGAGCGCCCGGAGGTCATCGAGGTCGACGTCGAACTCCGCGCGGAAGACGTTCGGCCCATCGACGAAGATGCCGACGCGGGTCGTTCCGCCGCGAAGCCTGTCGAGGAGTCCCATACCGAGACTCCACCCGGCTCGACTAAAGCGGTGTTGGTCCGACGGACTCCCGAACTACTTACTCCCCTCGCATCGACGCGTCGGATATGTCTCTGCGAACGCCGCCGCTGGCCGATGTCCACGCCGACGCCGGCGCGAAACTCACCGAGTTCGGCGGTTGGGAGATGCCCGTCGAATTCGATTCCATCCGCGAGGAACACGAAGCCGTCCGAACGGCGGTCGGGAAGTTCGACGTCTCGCACATGGGCCAGATCGAGGTGTACGGCCCCGATGCGACGGAACTGCTGAACCGGCTCACGACCAACGACGTGGCCGCGCTCGACCCGGGTGACGCGCAGTATTCGGCCATCACCGACGAACGCGGCGATATGCTCGATGATACGGTCGTGTATCGGCTCCCGGAGGACGGCTACCTCTTCATTCCAAACGCTGGCCACGACGAGGGGATGTACGACCGCTGGGTCGACCACGCCGAGGAGTGGGGACTCGACGCCGCTGTGGACAACGTGACCACGGCGTACGGAATGGTCGCCCTGCAGGGCCCCGACGCCCTCTCGCTCCTGGGCGACCACTGCGAAGCGCCGGGCGATATCTCACGGTTCACCGCGGAATACCGCGACATCGCGGGCGTCGAATGTCTCGTCGCCCGCACCGGCTACACCGGCGAGGATGGCGTCGAACTGCTCTTCGACGCCGACGACTCCGAGGCCGTCTGGTCGACGCTTGCGTGCCAGCCCTGTGGCCTCGGCGCCCGCGACACGCTCCGCCTGGAGGCCGGCTTCCTCCTCTCGGGGCAGGATTTCGACATTGAGGAGAATGCGCGGAACCCCTACGAGGCGGACATCGGGTTCGTCGTCGACCTCGATACCGATTTCGTCGGCTGGGATGCACTCGAACGCGCGAGGGAGACGGGCGTCGACGAGAAACTGGTCGGGTTCCGACTCCAGGAACGCGGCATCGCCCGCCACGGATACGATATCGCCGTCGATGGCGACGTGGTCGGCACAGTCACGAGCGGAACAATGAGCCCGACTCTCGGCGACGCAATCGGCCTCGGATACGTGCCCGTCGCATACACCGACCCCGGAACCGAACTTGACGTGCTAGTTCGGGGCCGCGAGAAACACGCCGAAGTCGAGTCGCTGCCGTTCTACGAGCGGGAGTGAGTCGGGGCGACGGACACAGACAGTCGCCCCCCAGCCAAACACTCGGAGTAGAAACCACTACAAGCCCGACCACAGATATCACAGCTATGGACTTCGACGTACCGGACGACTGTCGGTATCTGGAATCACACGAGTGGGCGCGACAGGAGGACGGCACTGTTCGCGTCGGTATCACGGATTTCGCGCAGGACGAACTCGGTGACGTGGTGTTCGTCGAGTTGCCGGCGGTCGGCGACGCCATCGAGCAGAACGGGGAGTTCGGCGTCATCGAATCCATCAAAGCCGTTTCCGACCTCTACTCGCCCGTTTCGGGCGAGGTCGTCGCCATCAACGAAGCGCTGTTCGACGCGCCCGAGCTCGTCAACGAGGCGCCCTTCGAGGACGGCTGGATGCTCGAGGTCGAACTCGAAGACGAGAGCGACCTCGACGCGCTGCTTTCGCCGGAGGAGTACGAAGCCCAGATCGCCTGACCACCGCGACGGTTACTCGATTCTTCCCCCCTAAAATAAGCTCGTATACACCCGATAGGTTGCCGGAATCAGCCGATAGCGGGCCTGACAACGCCTTCCGACTCACAAACACCTAAGGTGTATCCGGCCGTCATAACGAGCCAATTGATGGTCGATGACATCCAGCTCGCGGAGAGCAAGTCCATCCACCGAAAAACCGGGAAGACGTTCTATTTCGCTACCCGGCTGCTCCCCGAACGGGTTCGCCATTCGACGTACGTCCTGTATGCGTTCTTCCGGGTCGCAGACGAGGTCGTCGACAACCCGGACGGTCGGTCGCCGGCCGAACAGCGACAGCGGTTAGAGGAAATCGAAGCAGCGGCCCTCGGCCGTGAGCCGACCGACGACCCCGTCCTGTCGGCGTTCTCCGAGGTGCGGTCGGCCTACGGCATCCCCGACGAGGAAGTCGAAATCTTCATCGACGCGATGGCGACCGATATAGAGAAATCCCGCTACGAGAGCTACGAGGAACTGGAGTCGTACATGCGCGGGTCGGCGGCCGCCGTCGGCGTGATGATGACCTACATCATGGAGACCGACGAGATGGAGGCGGCGCTGCCGGCCGCCCGGAAGCTGGGTGAGGCGTTCCAGCTGTCGAACTTCCTCCGGGATATCCGCGAGGACGTCGTCGACCGCGACCGCATCTATCTCCCCCGTGAGACGCTGGAGGCGCACAATGCCGACATCGAGGATATCGAATCGCTCGAATACACCGACGAGACCGGCGCCGCAATCGAACAGGAACTCCGGCGTGCAGAACAGCTGTATCGGGACGGGGTTGCTGGCATCAAATACCTCCCCCGGGACTGCCAGTTGTCCGTGCTGACCGCCGCGGTGCTGTACGCCGACCACCACCGACTCATCCGGGAGCGGGGGTACGACACTGTCTCCGAGACGCCGTCGCTCGGGACGCTGCGGAAAATCGCGCTCGTGGCGCGAACACGGTGGCACTGGCTGTGGACGGACGAACCCGAAGCCGTCTTCGCGACGGTCAGTGCCGTCCCGGTGGCTGGTGACCACCGTACCGAACACCCGCCGAACGAACCGGCACCGACCCGTTAACGCGACGGGAAGTCGAAGCGGTCGATTCTCCAGAGTGCAGCGCCGTAGCCGACGGAGAGCACCGCCGGAATCCAGTTGCCGAAGTAGACGTTGATGACGCCCCAGAGGATGACGAAGCTGACCATATCGTCGAGCATGAATCCGCAGGCCTCAAGCCGGGAGAGAAGCCGCTCTCGGTCGAAGGCGGCATCGAGCACGAGCACGGCGACGGTCGCCGACAGAATCCAGCCGGCGTAGTTGAGCCACGGAACGCCGTAGTAGGCGCCGCCGGCCTCGTACGTCCAGAAGCCGACCGCGACGGCAGCGGGGTCGAGCACGAAATCCATCCCGACGACGGCTACGATGACGGCGGGCACCCGAATCACAGTGCGGCGTGCGGCCTCGCCGAGCACCAACAGACAGAGCAGATACGCGTTCATCACCAAGGGGAGGAAGAACAGCGGTAGGGCCGCTGGAACCGCGCCCGCGACCATCGGCCCGAGGTCGATACCGTACTCGAACACGCCGTACGGATAGCCGGTCAACACACCGATGAACTCGATGCCGTACGTGTACGCCCCGAGTGCGCCGAGGCCGGCGGTCGCCTTGCGGGTGACGAGGGGGGCGACGCCAGCGATGAGCGGCAGCCGCATCACGGCGATGCCGAACAGGATGAAGTAGGGGTTGAAACTGAGCGGGTCGGGCAGAAGCCCCTCCGCCGAAGCCAGAAGCGTGATGGCGCCGAGCGTGGGGAAGACGACAGCGATGGTAAAGCGGTTCTCGGTGACGAGGTCGTCGAGTCGGCGCTCGACCCGAGCGCGGGCCGGCAGGTCGACGCTAGCCATACAGCATCACCCACAAAGCGGCGAGAGTGAACACCATCCCGACAGCGGTATTGAGTGCGGGGAACCACCAGTAGGCCCGAGCCACGTCCACGTCCGCGAGAGCGATAGTGGTGACGAACACCGGATAGACGGCGAGCAGAGCGCCGAAGAACGGATGCACGAGTGCGAAGACGGCCGCCGCCGCCACCCAGCAGAGCGCACAGTAGCCGTAGGTTCGGGATTCACCGAGGACGGTCGCAGTCGTCTGAATGCCCGCTTCCCTGTCCGGTTCGATATCGGGGATGGCGGAGAACGTGTGCATCCCCATCGCCCACAGCCAGGCGCCGGCGATGGCGAAAAGCGGTGGTGCCGTCCCCGCGAGGGCCGAGTAGGCGACGACGCCCGGCAAGATGTACAGGCCGTTCGAGAGGGAGTCAAGGAACGGCGTCGTCTTGAACCGCAGCGGCGGCGCGCTGTACTCCACGGACAGCAAGAGGAACGCGACCATCCCGACGACGCCAGCGGGCGGCAGGAACGGGAGGAACGCGAGGCCGAGCACTCCCGAGACGGCGACGAGTGCAGGGACGAGTCGGCCGCCCTGATAGCGTACCTCTCGCTCGTCTTTCTTCGGGTTCTCAGCGTCGACGTCGGCGTCGAACACGTCGTTAACACCGTAAAGGAACACGTTCGCAGGGAGGAGAAAGTACGCGAAAAGCGCCACCGTAAGCGGCGCGAACAGTTCCGCGGTCGATGTGGCGGCGTAGGCGACGCCGACGATGACCGGGCCAGCGAGGTAGAACCAGAAGCGCGGCCGGGACATCCGGATAACGTAGCCCGTCGGCGTCTCCTCGCTCGGCAGTGCACGGTCGAGGACGGGATCGGTCATCGGGCGTCGTCGAGCAGTGCGTCAGCGGTGTGTTGGCCGCTGATGAGACACATCGGGACGCCGATGCCGGGCGTCGTGTACGACCCCGTGAAGTAGAGGCCGGGGCAGGCATCGGAGCGGTGCGGCGGGCGAAGCAGCGCGGTCTGTCGGAGCGTGTGTGCCATCCCGAGTGCCGTGCCTTTCGTGCTGTTGTAGCGGTCGGCGAACTCCGAGACGGAGAACAGCTCCTCGAAGACGATGCGGTCGTGGAGTTCGACGCCGGTGTTCTCCGCGATGTCGTCGAGGACGAGGTCGCGGTACCACGTTCGGGTCTCCTCGGTATCGTCGAGACCGGGCGCGATGGGCACGAGCGCAAAGAGGTTCGAGTGCCCCTCCGGCGCCACGCTGTCGTCGGTTTTCGACGGCACGCAGAGGTAGTAGGCCGGGTCTTCGGGCCAGGCCGGGTCGTCGAAGATCTGCTCGAAGTGGTTCTCCCAATCGGTCGGGAGGACGAGCGTGTGGTGTTCGAGCGGCTCGACATCGCCTTCAACGCCGAGATACAGCAGGAACGCGGAGGGTGCGTACGTGCGAGACGCCCAGTATTCCTCGTCGTACTGGCGTTCGTGTTCCGGCAGGAGTTCCTGCTCGGTGTGGGCGTAGTCGGCGTCGCTGACGACGAAGTCGGCGTCGAAATCGCCGGCAGCCGATTCCACGGTGAAGCCGTCCTTGCGGTTGATGATTTCGGACACTTCAGCGTCGGTGACGTAGTCGACGCCGAGGGAATCGCCCAGCTCCACGCAGGCGTCGACGACCGACCGGAGGCCGTTCTCCGGGTAGTGGACGCCGAGGTTGAAATCGACGTGGCTCATCATGTTGTAGATGGCAGGGGTGTTGTTCGGCGCGCCGCCGAGGAACACGAGTGAGTACTGCATGATCTGCTTGAGCTTGGGATGCTCGAAGTAGTCGGCCACGTAGTCGTCCATCGTGCCGAGCAACTGGAGGCCGATGGGTGCGGCGCGCATCACGTCGAGGTCAACCCAGTCACGCAGGCGCGGGCGGTCGGTGTAGACGAAATTCTCCATCGCCACCTCGTAGTGGGTCTCGGACGTGTCGAGATACGCATCGAGCGCCTCGCCGGCGCCGGGTTCGTACGCTTCGAACACGTCGCGCATCTCGTCGCGGTCTGAGGTCACTGCGATGCTGTCGCCGTCCTTAAAGAAGACGCGGTAGTGGGGATCGAGCGCTTCGAGGTCGTAGAACTCCGTCGGTGCCGTATCGAAATGCGAGAAGAACCGCTCGAAGACGTC
>NZ_JBLGBY010000051.1:0-15885 GCF_047616845.1 Natronomonas sp.
TCGGCCTCCTCCCGGCCCATCAACTCCCGCTGTGGGTACGGAATCTTGATGCCCTCGCTCTCGAAGGCGTTCTTGACGGCGTTTATGACTTCGTTCTGTGCGCTGAGCTTTCGCTGGATGGTCGGCGAATCGATCCAGTAGCGCAACTGCAGGACGACGGCTGAGTCCGCGAACGATTCGAGGACGACGTCCGGTTTCGGGGTGTCGACGACGGCGTCGCAGGTCTTCATTGCCTCTGTCGCAATTGATGCTGCCGTCGCGACGTCGGCATCGTAATCGACACCGACCTCGGTTATCAAGCGCAACCGGTTCGTCTTCGAGTAGTTGATGAGTTCCCGATTCGTCACCGAGTCGTTCGGGATGAGGACGTGCTCTTCGTTGAACGTCCGCACCTGTGTGTTGAAGATGGTAATCTCTGTGACGATGCCCTCACGCTCGCCGACGGCAATCCAGTCGCCGGCCTCGAAGGGGCGTCCGATGAGGATGACGAGTCCGGCGAGCACGTCCGAGAGCGTCTTCCGAGCGGCGAAGCCGATCACGATACCGAGCGCTCCGGCTCCGAGGAAGAGATCACGTGGGTTCCGCTGGAACAGGATGAAGATAAAGATGATGGCGATGAAAAACAGCGTCAGTTGGACGGCGTGGTGGGCGAGTTCACGCTGATGTGCGGAGATTCGGCCGGTCGTAGACCAGTGGCGGATAACCCGTTTCGTGACGCGGGTGAGCGTGTACGTCGCAAGCAGCGTGATGAACGCGACGAAGATGTTGACCGCCGTGTTCGTGCCCGGCGTGAGCGTTTCGGCAAACCGCAACAGCGCAAACTGGACGTCACCGACCGCCTCCCAGACCACAACCACGAGCGCGGCGTAGGCCAACGCGACGACCATGACCGTTAGCGACCGAGCAATCTCGACGCCCTCCGTACTGAATCGGCGCTTCAGCGGCCGCCCGCCGAGATAGACAATCCACGTTGTTATGAGAAACGCCAGCCCGATCGCTCCCGTTGCGAGATACTGCTCGGGCTGGGTGTTGACCGCCCCCTGAATCCGGTGGACGACTCGCCAGTACCACGGTAGCGTCTGGAGCACCACCTGCAACTCAGGCCACCTCCGTAGCGATTCGCGCAAGCCGGGCGAACTCTGCCGGTGGCACGTTGCCCGCGCGCTTGCCCATTAGTTCCTCGCCCGCTTTCTCGACGACTTCGTCGGGGTTTTCGATACCTGTGATGTGTGTCGTGTTCCGAACCGCGTTGCGCATCGTCTTCCGTCGCTGGGTGAACACGCCCCGAACGAGCGCCATGAACGCTTCATCATTGGGCACCTCGTACTCCGGCGTTCGTGGCGTCGTCCGAACCACGGCACTCTCGACGGCTGGCGGCGGCGAAAAGGCCTCCTTCGGGACGGTTTCGACGATTTCGATATCGGCGTAGTGGCCCGCCGTCACCGACAGGCGACCGTACTCGTCGGTTCCTGGGTCGGCCGCCATTCGCTCTGCGAACTCGAGTTGGAACATCAGGACGGTCGGCCGTTCCTCCGGCAACAGCCGGAACGCGATCTCTGAGGAGACGCCGTACGGCAAGTTCGACACCGAGGCGGTGAACTCCGGTACCTCGACTTCGAGGGCGTCGCCTTCGATGATGGTCAGCGCTCCCGATTCGACTTCATCGGTGAACTCCGTCCGGAGAAATTCGGCGAGGGTGGGGTCGCGCTCGATGACGGTCACGCGGTCGGCAATCTGGAGCAGCCGGTCGGTGAGCGCGCCGGTTCCCCCACCGATTTCGAGCACGTGAGCGGTGTCGGTGTCATCGGGGAGATAGCCCGGAATCCGGTCGAGGACGCGGTCGTCGACGAGGAAATGCTGGTCGCGCTCCGGGTCGCCGCGAACGCCGGCCCGTGCGAGGAGCGCGTCAGGGTCGCGCATGTTGTCCCGGCGTACGCCAGCCGCCCGTATATCGTTCACCCTTTCGAGCGGCTACGCTTTGCTTTCGCGGCGTGCGAAAATCCGATATTTCAGGTCTTCCTCCTGTAGTTCCTCTGTGATACGCTCGACGAGCACCTCGCGTGGGTTGTGGAGCCCGGAGACGCGCTCTTCGATTTCCTCGAAGCTCTCGAAGGGCTTGCGCTTCCGCTCGTCGAGGACGTTGTTCCGGAGTTTCTTCCCGATGCCCGGCAGCAGATTGAGCACGTGCAGTCGCGTCGTGATCGGCTGGGCGTCGTTGTAGAAGTCGACGAACCGCTGTTCGTCGGCGTCGACGATCTCGTTGATGGCGTACTCCAGTTCGGATTCGGCGGTGGTCGAGAGCTGGCCGTACTCGATGGAATGGAGGTCTTTGACGTTGTCGCCCGGCGGGTCGATTTCCCCCCGGTCGCCGATATTCACGCCGGCGTCGTCGGTGAGGGCGATCTCGACGAGCCGGAAGTCGTCCTCGCCGACGGCGTACGCCACCGGCGATTTCTGGTACTGTGGCCGCTCGTCCTCAGGGCTTCCTCGGGGCAGGAAGTCGAGTACGACGGCTGTGGTCGGGGAGGTATCCTCCGCTCCGGCGTCGGTCATACACCCGCATAGGGAGAGATGCTATTTAAAATAGGGGCCGATGATGCCGGGACGGGCGCGTCCGTTTAGACGTACTTCGCAACGATGTCGAGGACGTCGTCGAGCTCGTCGCCGGACAGCGAGTAGCGTTCCTGTGCAAAGACGGAACGGAGTTCGTCGCGGTCTTGGGGGAGCAGGTCGGCGATCTTGTACGCCGTCTGCTCGTCGACTTTCTCGAGTTCGAGCAGCTCTTCGACCAGTTCGACGGACTCCTCGGGGTCGAGCACGGCAAACCTGTTTGCGTGCTCGATGGCGCGGGCGAGTTCGTAGCGCATCTCCCGCTCCTCGTCGAGGGCGTGCTCCTCTTCGATGTCGGCCAGCAGTTCCTTCGCCTCCGAGACGGTGAGGAACTCCTCGCCGAGAACCTTCTTGAATATCGTCATTCCTGCTGTCGTCGAAGGTGAGCAGGCACGGCAATGAGCGTCTTCGTCACGTTACCGTCCTCGATCTCGACTTTGAACGCTTCGCCCTGCTTGCCGACGACGGTTCCGGTGTAGCCGTTGAAGCGAGGGTGGAACTGTCCTTTGGGCACCGAGGGATCGAGCTTGAGGTGGACTTTCTCGCCCTCCTCGAACTGCTCGACCGAGCGCTGCGGCGGCGATGTACCCCGGTCGCGGGGCTTGTTCTTGAGTTTGTTCCGCGTTCCCTTGCGTGGTCCATTCGAACTGGGCATTCTTACCAACTCTAATCAGGTGCGACACATAAAAGGTGCGTTCCGGCGGCGCTCCTTCCCTGTTGCCCACGCCGCGTGGGCACGGCGCCGGCCGCATTCCAGGATTTCGTGCTACTCGCTATCAAAGTAACGGATATCGCAACTGACAGAACAGAACGCTGCGTTAGATGCGGCCGACTTCGTCGACGTCGACGCTTTCGACACCCTCGACGTCTGCGAAGGCATCCTCGACGGCGTCAGTGCCACCCGCCTCGTCGGGGATGAGTACCGTCGGGAACAGCGCGATGAGACCGAACGCGACGTCCTCGCGGTCGACACGGCTGATCTTCGCTCCCTCGGGGAGAGAGTTCTCGAGGCGCTCCTGGAGTTCGTCTAGGTCGACCTCGGGGCTCTGCGGCATGACCTTCATCTTGGCTGCGACTTTCCCCATCGTTACGGCCCCATGAACCCACAGTCCGGGCATTCGTAGAGGTTGCTCTGCTTGCGACACGTCGAACAGCGGTAGATCAGGTGTCCACAGTCCGGACACTTGAACTTCGCTGCACTGGTTCCGGAGATGTTAATCCCGCAGGAGATGCACTTGCGTGCCCTCCGCTGGGAACTCTCGCCACTCATACGTTTTCGTCCGGCGCCGCGACATTTAACCCTTGTTAAGCGCGGCGACTACCCCGAACGCTCGCCGACCTGCACGAGCTGTTTTCCGATCTTCGTCCCCTCGAACAGCCCGAGGAACGCATCGGGTGCGTTCTCCAGTCCCTCGACGACGTTCTCGCGGTACTCGACATCGCCGTTTGCGACCCACACCGAAAGTCGATGGAGCGCCTCGCCCCACCGGTCTTCGTAATCGCGAACGAGCAGTCCCTCGACGTGAGCGCGCGATTCGATGAGCTTGCCGAGCTTCCGCGGGCCGGTCGGAATCTCCGTCTCGTTGTACAGCGAAATCTGCCCACAGATGGCGACGCGGGCACGCACGTTCAAAAGCGGCCAGGCGGCGTCGGTGATCGGGCCACCGACGTTGTCGAAGTAGACATCGATGCCATCGGGACAGGCCTCCCGAAGCGCCGAGGGGACGTCTTCTTCCTTGTAGTTGATGCCCGCATCGAAGCCGACGGATTCGAGCCATTCGACCTTCTCGTCGGCGCCGGCGATGCCGACGACGTGACAGCCCGACAGCGCTGCAATTTGACCGACGACGCTGCCGACGGCTCCCGCTGCCGCGCTCACCACGACGGTGTCACCCGGTGTCGGTTCGGCGACATCGGTCGTCCCGAAGTACGCCGTCACGCCGGGCATCCCGAGGACGCCGACCGCGGTCGAAATCGGCCCGTGGGTGGGGTTCACCTTCCGAAGGTCACGCCCTTCCGCGACCGCGTAATCTGCCCACAACAGGTCGCTGGTGACGACATCTCCCGCATCGAAGTCGGGGTGGTTCGATTCCTCGACCTCGCCGACGACGCCGGCTTTCATCGTCTCGCCGACGTCCCACGGCTCGGCGTACGATTCCGCATCGCGCATCCGGCCGCGCATGTACGGGTCGACCGACATGTACAGCGTCCGGACGAGCACTTCGTGGGCACCAGGCTCCGGTACCTCGGTTTCGACGAGCTCGAAGTTCTCCATCGACGGTTCGCCAGTCGGGCGACTTTCCAGTCGCCACGCTCGGTTCGTTGCCATACCTCGCCACTCTCCTGCCCCGATTGAAAGGGTTCATCCAACCGGTGGAGCCTTCCGGTACCGTCTCGTGGCTCCGGTATGGACGCGGTTCGGGAGCACGCTCGCGCCCTTCACGACGAGGCGACGCGGACAAACGAGCGCCGACTGTTGGTGCTGACCGGCGCCCGCAAGGCCGGCTACGCCGCTGCTGTTGCCGCCTGCGAGGCGACCGGCCTCGACGCTGTCTCCCTCTCGGAACGTGATATCGTCGGCCGCCGCCTCGCGCCGAACCGGTCGGACGAACTGCTCGGAACGACCCACGACTGCGTCGTCGTCGACTGCCACGACGCCTGCCGCCCAAACGCGCTCGGTCGGGCCGCTGGTGCCGTCGACGGCGGCGGCCTCCTCGTCCTCGTGGTGCCCCCGCTGGACGAATGGCCGACGCGACGCGACGGCTTCGACGAGGCGCTCGCAGTTCCGCCGTTCGCGCTCGAGGACGTCGCCGGCGCCTTCCGCGACCGACTCGTCACAACCCTCCGGCAACACCGCGGCATCGGGATCGTCGATGTCGACGACGACCGCGTGGTCACGGACGGGCGTACGAACCCCGCTCCACGCCTCGAAACCGGCTCGTTCTCGCTGCCCGACGAATCGGCGTTCCCCCGCACCGTCTACGAGGCCTGTCTTACCGCCGACCAGCGCGATGCAGTCCTCGTGTGTGAGCGGCTCCGTTCCCCCGGAAACGCGGTCGTTCTGGAGGCCGACCGCGGCCGCGGCAAATCCAGTGCTGCCGGGCTCGCTGCGGCTGCACTCGCCGCCGACGGCAACGAGGTGCTCGTGACAGCGCCGAACTACCGCAACGCGGCAGCGCTGTTCGACCGGGCGGCCGAAACGCTCGCCGATATCGACGCCCTCGCGGCGGATGAACGCGAAGCCGACCGGCCCGCCGTCCGGGCCGCCGGTAGCGGTGTCGTCCGCTTCCGTCGCCCGCCCGACGCCGTCAGGGAATCCGCCGACGTTCTCATCGTCGACGAGGCGGCGGCGCTGCCGGTGCGTGTGCTCGACTCGCTACTCTCGGTCGCACCGAGCGCCTGCTTTGCGACGACGGTGCACGGTTACGAGGGCGCCGGTCGGGGCTTCGACGTTCGGTTCCGGGAGACGCTCGACGAGAAGCGAGACGTCGAGACGGTCGCCCTCGGCGAGCCGATTCGGTACGCCGCCGCCGATCCCGTCGAGGTATGGCTCTTCCGGGCGCTGTTGCTCGATGCCCGCCCCGCGGTCGACCCGCTCGTTTCTGACGCCTCGGTGGCCGACCTCACCTACGAACGCCTCGGGCCCGAATCGCTCGTCGATGACGAACCCCGTCTTCGCGAAGCGTTCGGCCTGCTCGTCAACGCCCACTACCGGACGGAACCGAACGACCTCGCCCGGCTTCTCGATGCGCCGAACATCGCTGTCCGGGCGTTGACCGACGACGGCCATCTGGTCGCCGTCGCATTACTCGCTCGTGAGGGCGGCCTCGCGGAACCGACCCGACGCGAGATGTACGAGGGCTCGCGCGTCCGCGGGAACATGATCCCCGACGTCTTGACGAGTCAGTTACGCGACCCCGACGCCGCGGTGCCGGTCGGGCTACGCGTCATGCGTATCGCGACCCACCACGCCGTCCGCTCGCGGGGCTTCGGCTCGCGACTCCTCGCGGAACTCGAAACGGAGTTCGGCCCCGCCGACGGCAACGACCCCGAGGGCCGGTTCGACGCGCTTGATTACCTCAGCGTCGGCTACGGCGCGACCCCCGACCTGCTTTCCTTCTGGGCGGCGAACGGATATGCGACCGTCCACCTCTCGACAACGCGGAACGACACGAGCGGCGAGCACTCGGCACTCATGCTCCGGCCGCTCTCTGGATCCGGAGAAGAACTCACAGACCGCCACACTGCGTGGTTCCGCCGCCGCATCACGAGCGTCCTCGCCGACGCCCTGGACGACGTCGACCCCGACGTGGTTCGCGGCGCGTTGGCGGCCACCGACGGCCCTGTTCCGCTGGAACTGACGGACACCGAATGGCGCGTCGTCGCCAGCGCCGCCTACGGCCCCGGCCTCTACGACGTGAGCCCGCGCCCGTTCCGACGCCTCGCATTACGGGCGCTCGTCGACGGGACACTCGATGACCACCAGGCGGAACGGCTCCTCGTCGTAAAAGTGCTCCAGGTGACGCCGTGGGACGAAACGGCCGACCGCCTCTCGTTCGTCTCGGAGCGCGAATGCATGCGAACGCTCGGTGACGTTTACAAGCCGCTCGTCGACCGCTACGGCACCGACGTCGCCGAAGCAGAGGCTGACAGGTACCGATAACATGATCACTGGCCTGTCTCTCACACCGCTGGCCATCGCGATTGCCGTCCTCGTCGTCGCCATCTTCGCGACCGCTATCCCGTTTGTGCCGGCCGGCGGCGTCTCGATGGCCGGCGTTGGCTACTACTGGCACGCGACGGGCGAACCCGGAACCGTCGTCCTCGTGGCCCTGCTCTCACTCGGCGTCGTTACCGTTCTCCTCGATTGGCTCGGTGGCGCGCTGTCGGCCCGCGCCGGCGGTGCCTCACTCCGGACGACCGCGATTGCCGCCGTCGTCGCGCTGCCGCTTCTATTCGTCTTCGGGCCGCTCGGCGTGCTCCTCGGCGTTGCTGCGGGCGTCTTCGCGCTCGAATACCGGCGCCACGGCGACGTCGAGCGCGGCCTGCGGACGGCCGGCTACGCGACGGTCGGCTTGCTTGCATCCACGGCGATGCAGGCGTTCCTGACCAGCATGGTTCTCGTCGGCTTCCTGCTTGCCGTGCTGTAATCGACCCAAACGGCTGTATCCCAGCCACACGTAGCGCTGGTATGGAGTGTACGGAATCGGAGTGCGAAACGCGTGCAGCCGTCCGACTTCACGTCCCGTGGGACGAAAACAGGGTGGTCTGTACGGCCCATGCCCGCGTCCTTGCGCAGAAAGATGGTATCGTCGCCGAACCGCTCGAAGGCGCCGACGCGGAGTGGCCCTGAGTCAGCTCAGCATCTTCGCCATCATCACCTCGTCGACGTACTCGTCGTCGATCTTGTAGTGTTTCTTCCGGACGGCCTCGGTCTCCCAGCCGCGGTTCGAGAGGAACTCGATGGCGTCCTCGTTCGTCGAGGGGATGCTGTTGTACAGTTTCTCGAAGTCGTTGTCGAGCGCCCAGTCGACGCCGTGGTCGAGGAGTTTGGTGCCGATGCCGTGGCCGCGGTACTCGTTGATGACGCCGAGCGTGAGCTCCGCCGTGTGTTCGAGTTTCTCCAGTTCGGGCGCGTTGATGTGCACCCAGCCGACCACGTCGCCGTGGACGGTCGCGACGAAGAACACCCGTTTCTGAAGGTCGTTGTGCCGGAGGAGGACGTTCTCACTTTCGACGATGTCGGCGAGCGTTTCGCCCTCGATGTACGTTTTATCGGCGAGTGCCTCCCGAATCGCGCCGACGAGTCCTGTCAGGTCGTCCTCGCGGGCCTGCCGGATGGTGACCTCGAGGCCGTCATCGACGTACGTCTCCTCGGTCGAATCCTCGAAGGCGACCCGGAGTTCGTCGTCCTCCGTGCGCGTGACGATGCCGTCCCGCCGAAGTACGGCGACGTGGTGGCCGAACGCCTCGGGGCTCATGTTGAGCGCCCGGCGCGCGTCGTCGTAATCGACGGTGCCGTACCCCTCGATGTACTCGTAGATGTCTTTGCGATCCCTGTGGCTGAATTCCAGCTCGTCGGAGAACTGCATGTGGTACGTTAGCACGAACCGGGTGATAAAATTATTGCTGCTTCCAAATCGGATAGATACCCCCGTTATCGACGGTGAGTCCACGCTTCGCTGGCTGTCCGCTCCGGGACGTGCGTCAGAAGCAGCGCCGTTTCGCGGATGCTGTGGGTCTCGATCAACAGTTCGGCAGCCTCCCGAACGGTGAACGTCGCATCCAGGTCGGCGCCATAGCAGGCGGCGTACAGTTCGAGCCAATCGTTGAGCGCGCGCTCGAGGAGGGCGAACTCGGCGGTATCGAACCGGAACTGCTCGCCCGTCCTGGCTTCGATGTACAGCGAGACGGCTGCCCCGACCCCATCCGTGAGGAACTCGAGGGCCGTCTCCTCGTCGGGTGGGTTCGGTGGCGGTTCGAACGCCTCCCTGTCACGGCGTGCACGTTCGGACAGCTCGGCGATGCGTTCCGAGAAGTCGGTCATCCGTCACGGAACTCGACGCCTTTGCCTCCTTTCGGGTGTTCCCACTCCGTATCCGCGACGACGGCGCAGGTACCACATTCGACGCAGGGTTGGGTGTCGAGGCTGACGACCGTCTCCTCGCTGCCGTTGGTATTGACAGTCTCCTCTCGATAACACCCGCCGCCGAAGTCCTTGGCACTGACCGGACAAGCCGTGACGGCGGTGCCACTTGCCTCGTAACTGTTGTCCACGAGGTCGATGTGGGGGTTGCCGACGTCGGTGTTGTACGTCAGGTCGCCGATGCGGTCGGCGAGACTCGGCGGCTGGATGTCGTTCCGTTCGCTCACCGGTTCGCCCACCGCCTCTGCGATGACCGTCGGCAGCGTGACATACGGCGTTCTGGTATCCGGAATCGACTCGGCCATGAACGGTGAGCTGTAGAGCCGTTCAAGCAGTCCGGCCTTGTCGAAGGCCTTCACGCCGAGCCGGCCGAGCGGTGATTCGAGGACGGCATCCGAGAGTTTCGTCACCGCCTCGTGCTCTCCGAGCGCGCTCGCGGCCCGATACTGCGGTGGCCGGAGTTTCTTCATCGTCCCCGATTCCTGGAGTTTCCGCTCGTATCGCTCGCCGGCGTCGTGGGGGCTGCCGCGCCCCTGTGCTTCGATGAACGCCTCGGCGGCGAGTGCGCCTGCGGTGACGGCGTGATTCATGCCCTTGATTATCGGCCCCTGCGCCTGCATCTGGCCGGCGGCGTCGCCGACGAGAACGAGGCGGTCTTCGTGGGGTGAGGGATGGGCAACCTTCTTCGAGTCGGGCACCAGTTTCGCGGCGTACTCCCGCTCGTGGTACTCGTCGCCGAGCCACTGTCCCAGGAGAGGGTGTGTGAGCAAGGCATCGAGCAGTTGGTGGGGCTCTGCGCGCTCGGCCGCGAGACTGTCGAGGTGGAACACCGTTCCGATGGACAGCGAATCCTCGTTCGTATAGAGGAAGCCCCCACCACGGACGCCCTCGAAGAGGTCGCCCGAGAACAGGTGTGCGGCTCCCTCGTCGGCGCCGATACCGAACCGCTCTTCGATGGCGTCGGCCGGCATATCGACGACGGCCTTGACGCCCTGGAACCACTCTTCGGGTTCGTCCCAGTTCATCAGGCCGGCGTCGCGGGCCAACTCGGAGTTGACGCCGTCGGCTGCGACGATGAGGTCGGCCGTTATCGGGTCGACCTCATCGCACGTGACGCCGACGATTTCGCCGTCCTCCCGGAGCAGGCCGTTGACCCGGACTTCGGTCAATAAGCCGCCACCGGATTCCCGCGTTCGCTCGTGGACGCGCTCTGCGAGCCACGAGTCCATCTTCCGGCGCAAGACGGTGTCTGACCACTCCGTGTCGTGTTCGTGCAGCGGCGTGATATCGAACGATTTCACGTTCGCGCCGGCGATGTTGTGGAGCTTGTACTCCGTTACCGGACGGTCGGCGGCTGCCTCGCGGAAGCCCGGGAACAGGTCGTCGATGGTGTACGGCGCCGACTCCTCGCCGTAGATGAGGCCGCCGGAGACGTTCTTCGAGCCGGCGTCGACGCCACGCTCCAGGACGAGCGTCTGGACGCCCGCGTCGGCCAACCGGGCTGCTGCTGCAGCGCCGCCCGGCCCACAGCCGACGACGATGGCTTCGTAGTGTTCGCGCTCTGGCATCAGTCGTCACCTCCTGCGGCCGCAGCCTCGAGATTCAGTTCGCCTTTCTCTAAGGCCTCGATGAGCCGCGGCAACACATCGAAGAGGTCGCCGGTGATGAAGTAATCCGAGAAGTCCCCGATGTCCGCCTCGGGGTCGGTGTTGATCGAGATGATGGTGTCGGATTCGTCCATGCCGACCTTGTGCTGGACGGCGCCGGAGATGCCGGCGGCGATGTAGAGGTCGGGTTCGACGACCTGGCCAGTTTCGCCGATCTGACGTTCCTCAGCTGCGTACTGTTCGACGTGGCCGTCGAAATCGTATGACGAGGTGACGATACCCCGCGAGATGCCGAGTTCGGCGTCCTCGAAGGCATCGGTCAGTTCGACACCGAGTTCCATCCCCCGCGTCGGGTCGTCGCCAATGCCCCGACCCAGCGCGACGACGACCTCGTGACCGGTCAGGTCGACACCGGGGTCGAGCGTGTCGTGGTCGGTAATCTCGACGCGGAACCAATCCTCGTCGAGGTCGATGTCGTGCTCGATGACCTCACCCTCTCGCTCCGGTACTGGCTCTGGTACTTCGAAGCTCCCCGGAATCACGGACGCGCCCTGCGGGTGGAACTCCCGATGGGGGTTGTCCAGACAGAGGATGGTCGAGTATTCGAAGCCGGAGAAGTCGGGCCGCTTCATGTGCAGGACGCGTTCGAACTCCTTCTTTTCGCCCTCCCGTCGTACCTTCGCGGGGTTCGAGATAACGTTGTTCTCGATGTAGAGGCCCGAACAATCAGATGCGAGCCCGGAGTCGAGTTCGGCCTGCACCTGCGCCGAGAGGTCGCGGCCGTTGTTCGTCGCCGGGAACAGCCCGTATCGCGGCTCGTCGTAGTCGCGCCATTCCTCCTCGTGGCGGTCGTCACGGCCATACGGATGGCCGGCACCACGAGCCATATCGCAGAAGACCTCGGTGTAGGCCGTATGCTGGAACCGTTTCAGTTCGGGCTGCTCGTACGTCACGACAACGTCGGCCCCGTAACTGATGCACTCGTCGGCCAATCGTTCGACGTCGTCGCCGATGAGGACGGCCACGACACGCTCGTCGTCGCCGTACTCCTCAGCGTAGTTGTCCATCATCTTACGGGCCTTCCCGAGCATCTCCCGTGAGACGTCGATGAGTTCGCCCCGCTGGGTCTCACAGTAGACCCACATATCGCGGTAGGTACCGTCGTCCAGCGCGCGAACGTGCCGTTTGTCCGCGGTCGGGTGGTCGAGCTCGGGGTGTTTCTCCTCGGGTGGCACCTCCTCCTCGACCTCTCCTTCGTCGCTGCCCTGCAGCGAGTCGAGGCGGTTCTGAATCTGGTTTGTGACGCCGCTGCGATCCTGGTTCGACTCCTCCTCTTCGAGAAGCGATTCCAGAGTCTCGACATCGTCGATATCACGGACGGCGTTGGCGATGTCAGCGGCGGACATCTCCTCGAGATCGATTTCGCTGTCTTCCTCATCGTCGCCCTCGAACTTCTCGATACGGCTTTCGATGAGTTTCTTCGCGCCTGCGCGGTCGTCGCCGGCTTTCTCCGCCTCCAGGATCTCGCGCAGCTCGTCGATGTCTTCGATGGTCTGTATCTCCGGGCCGAGCTCCTGGAGCGTATACTCGCTTGGGTCAAGCGTCATCTCAGTCCGCCCCCGTGCTGGCTTCGCTCCCTGTAAACGGTGCCATCACGTCGACGACCTCCGACATCTCGTCGGCGTCGTCCGGTTCGACCATCGTCGCCTCACGCTCGGCCGGCGCCTTCGGGATCGGGTCGACACCGGAGACGATAGTCGGTGACCCGTCCAAGCCGATGTAATCCGGGTCGAGGTTGAGCTCTTCTTGGCTCCACACCGTCAGGTGGTCTTCGTACTCTTCGGCCCGTACTTGCGTCTCCTCACGCAGGTCTTTCAGCGTCAGTCGCTCGCCGGCCGTCCGATGCGACGGGTCGAACTCCGAGTCGGTGACGATGAACGCCGGCAGTTCCGCCTCGACCGTCTCGACCTCCTCGATGTCGCCCTCGACTAATCGTTTCGCACGGACGCGCTCGGCGTCGGCGTCGATGTCGAGCGCCACGACGTGCGTTATTACCGGCATATCCAGCCCCCAGCAGGTCTGTAGCCCGGTGTGGCCCGTCTCCCCGTCGGCCGTTTTGAAGCCGGCGAAGATGAGGTCGGGAACACCCATTTTCTCGATGCCTGTCGAGAGCGTAATCGATGTCGCCCACGTGTCGGCCGCGGCCATCTCTCGGTCGGAGAGTAGATACAGGTCGTCGGCGTACACCGACTCCATCGCTTCTTGGAGTACCTCCTTGTAGCCCGGCGGGCCCATGCTCATCACGCTGACCGTACCGTCGTGCCGGATTTTGGTCTGCAGCGCTGCCTCCAGTGCGGACTCGTCGTTCGGATTCATCACTGTCGGCGTTTTCCCACGTTCGAGATGGCCCTCCTCGTCGAAGGAAACCTGCCCCTCCCTGAAATCGGGGACGCCTTTCGTCAATACGAGTGTGTTCATCGTTACCTTGACACCTACGACAACTACTACCACCCGTCCCTATTAGTTTTTAGCACGGACTGCGAGGAGAAATCCGATACTGGCGGCTACGCGCCCGGCTTGCCGCAGAAGATTACACGCGTCGTTTCAGATACGGCCCGCGCGACCGGGGTCGACATCGACGGCGTCGACCGGACAGACATCGACACAGAGCATGCAGTCGATACACTGGTCTTCGTTGGTCGGATTGGCCTTGATTTCGCTTTCGGGGTGGTCGGGGGAGTCGACCCACTCGAAGACATCGACTGGGCAGTCCTCCAGACACGCGCCGTCGGCGATACAGATGTCGAAATCGACCGCGACGTGCGTCCCACGGATGCCGAGCTGCTCCGGCGGGTCGGTCGGCCCCCAGACGGCCACGCCGTGTTCTTCGCCTTCCTTCTCGCTGTTCTCCTCGAAGTTCGGGTCTATGGCCATTGCTATCTATCCACAGTATTGGCGATGACTTAAACGTTCGCCGCTCAGGGGTGTGTGAAGTAGGCGACGGAGCCGGCCTCATCCGATTCCTCGCCTGGGTCAGCTAGTCGGTCGATTCGGGCGAAGCCGATGCGCTCGAACTGGACAACATCGTTGGACTCGTAGTCGCTGAGACCAGGCTCGGCGTGGCCCGTTTCATCACCCGCCATCGTGCGAAGCCGGAGCGGCACGTTATCGTCTGCGGGCACCCAGTGGACGACGTCGACACCCTCCTCTCGGACGATGTCGAGGTCTTCGCCGGTGAACTCGAAGGCATTGCGCGTGTGTTGCACCGGCCCGAGCCCTTTCAGCCAGACGCGCTGGCCGTTCGCGGGCACGTCGTCCGGTTCGACGAGTACCGCACCGCCGACGGGGATATCGCGCGTGCCGCGCTCCTCGTGGTCGGGATGCACCGGCGGTTCGGCGGTGTCCGGCCCGCCGAGAAGCGTCTTCTCGACACCATCGCGGACGAAGAACGCGCGGTCGGATTCATCGTCGATGATATCGCGATTCTTCGAGTAGACGGTCGACATCGCGAGATCGACGTTCGACGTCGAGGCACCGAGTTCGGTCATCGCCTCGACGATGGCTTCGCCGCGGATGCCGCGACGGCGGAGACTCGCGATAGTCGGCGCTCGCGGGTCGTCCCAGCCATCGAGCTCGTCAGCCTCGATTTTCTCCTTAATGGTCGATGTTGACATCGCGATGTCGTAGGCGTCGATCTGGACGTGCCCCCAGTGGAGCACCTCGGGGTACGTCCAGCCGAAGTAGTCGTAGACGAACTGCTGGCGTTTCGCGGAATCCTGCAGGTCGATGCCCCGGATGATGTGGGTGATTCCGAAGAGGTGGTCGTCGATGCCGGACTGGAAATCGAGCATTGGCCAACAGCGATATTCGGCGGCCTCGGGCCGAGGGTGCGGCGTATCGACCATTCGAAAGGCGACCCAATCTCTAAGCGCCGGGTTCTTGTGCTTGATATCGGTGCGGACGCGGAGGACGATATCTCCCGACGAGTGTTCGCCTTCGACCATCTCCTCGAACTCCGCGAGCGTCGTCTCGACGTCCTTGTCGCGGTGCGGACAGGCTTCGGCGTTGTTCTTCAGCGTGGAGAACTCTTCGCCGCTGCAGGTGCAGGTGTAGGCGCCGCCGGCCTCGATGAGGTTCCGCGCGTGCTCGTAGTAGGTTTCGACCCGGCCGGAGGCCTTGACGACCTCGTCCGGCTCGAAGCCGAGGTAGTCGATTGCTTCGAGGATTTCATCGTAGGCGTCGGGGTCGGGACGTTTGGTCTCGGGATCGGTGTCGTCGAACCGACACAACATCCAGCCGTCGTACATCTCCTTGTACGTCCCGATGACGGCAGGCATGCGGGCGCTCCCGAGATGCCAGGGGCCGTTCGGATTCGGGGCGAGTCGCATCCGAACGTCGTCGTAGGCCTCGATGTTCGGCAAGTCGGGAAGCGGCTGCTCGGATTCTTCCTCCTCGGCTTCCAGTTCCTCGACCAGTTCCGAGTCAAGTTCCTGGAGGCGTTCGTACTTCTCGGCGTCCGAGAGGCTGTTCATCTCCTCGATGACGGGGGCGATGACGCCGGGAATCTCGTCGCCGTGTTCTCGAAACTCGGGGTTTTCACCCATCAGGGGGCCCATTATCGCGCCGACCTGTGCGTCGCTTTCGTGTTTGAGTGCGTTGAACAGCGCGGCCGTCTCGGCCTCGCGTTCGACGCGTTCTCGGAGGTCGTCATCCATTGACGAATCCTTCTTCGGGCAGCACCAAAACCCCGGCGGGTTCGTCGACGGCGTGCTGGTGTATGGCGAACAGGCGGAACTCAGCGATCTCGCGGTTCACTCCGTTCACCGCTTGATTCTTCGAGACACCTCCTTCGGTCGTGTCTCGCTATCCGACGGCGGCGTTCCGCGCTCCCGCCTCGGCCACCGTCGGTCGCTGGCTACGTCACGGGGGCTCTGGCCACGTCATCATTTAAAAAGAGTAGCCCATTAGCATCCGCGAGCGCGCAGCGCTCGCGGTTCTCGGCAGCGCGGCGCGGCGCGCCGC
>NZ_JBLGBY010000052.1:0-15849 GCF_047616845.1 Natronomonas sp.
CCGAGCGCGCTGGCCCCGACCGCGAGGCCGGACGCCTTCATGAACGTCCGTCACGAGAAATCGGTGTTGTCGTTTGTCGTCAACTCATGGGGATGTGCCCGTATCTATCCGAGACACCTCAAAAGGGAGTCTGACAAAACCATCCAGATGGTCGGGGCGAAACCCACAAAATCGGCCGTCTGAAATCCGTGAGGTTCGGAATTATTTCCGTCCGTTCATCGAGGACAGAGTTCGCTTGTCCGGATTTTTGAGGGCAATCACCGCCACCCGCGGGAATTTATAGCCAGCGTCGCTATCCGCAGCCATGGCAGACCTCTCGCTTGATGCCGACCAACTCGACCGCTACTCCCGGCACATCATCATGGACGATGTCGGCCCGGAGGGCCAGAAGAAACTGCTCGACGCGAACGTCCTCTGTATCGGGGCGGGCGGCCTCGGGTCACCCATCATCCAGTATCTGGCCGCGGCGGGCGTCGGCACGCTCGGTATCGCCGACGACGACGCCGTCGAGCGGTCGAACCTCCAGCGGCAGGTCATCCACGGCGACCCCGACGTGGGCCGGCCGAAAGTCGACTCTGCGAAGGATTTCGTCGAGCGTCAGAACCCCGACGTGACCGTCCAGACCCACGAGACGCGTGTGACCAAAGCGAACATCGAGCGACTGCTCGAACAGTACGATGTCGTCGTCGACGGCTCCGATAACTTCGCGACGCGGTATCTCGTCAACGACGCCTGCACGCTCGCGGGCGTCCCGTTCAGTCACGGCGCAATCCTACGGTTCGAGGGGCAGGTGACGACGTTCGAAGCCAACCCCGACGGCCCCTGCTATCGGTGTCTGTTCCCCGAAGCGCCCGAACCGGGCACGGTGCCCGACTGTGCGACTGCGGGCGTCCTCGGCGTCCTTCCGGGTACCGTCGGCTGCATGCAGGCGACCGAGGCGGTCAAGCTCGTCCTCGACTACGGCGAGACGCTCGACGACCGGATGATATTCTACGACGCCGCTGACATGACCTTCGAGGAGATACAGGTCGAGCCCCGGCCGGACTGTCCGGTCTGTGGTGAGGGGGGCGTCGAATCGATAGAGGAGGTCGAGTACGAATCGACCTGCAGTATTTGAATCAGCGAATCACGATGTCGATCTCTTCGCGCTCGAAGCGTTCGCCCGTCCAGCGCCAGCTGCCGATATCGGGCTCCGACGCCAGCGAGACGATGACGTACGAATAGCCGGGCCAGGCCGCAAGCCGGGCGTCGGTTTCGCTCGGCGCCAGCGGGCCCTGTGGGTGGGAGTGATAGAAGCCGACGACGCCGAGGCCGGCCTCGTCGATGCGGTCGAGCAATTCGAGCTCCTCGTCGGGTGCGATTTCGTATCGCGTTCTCGGTGCGGCAGCGGCGTTGTCGGCGCGGTACTGTGCTTCGACCATCGAGGCGTCGTCGCCGCATTCGCGGGTCGCTCCGCTCTCCGCTCGTTCGTTCCAGGTGCTCGCTTCGCTCGCACCTCGTTCTCCTGCTAAGGCGCCGACGACCTCCTCAGGTGCACCCTCGCGTGCGTGGGCGATGAGTTCGTCTCGAATCGCCGCTGGCAAACGGAGCGTCATGCTGTCCGTTTCGACAGCGAGCGGGCCATCCACGCTTCGGGCGTCTCGAAGCCGTCCGGCTGGATAAGCGCCGCAAGCGCCTCCAGCGTGTCGACGACGCGCGGGCCAGGCCGATTCATCAGGTGGTGGCCATCCATCATGTATGCTCGGTTCATCCGGACGGCACGGAGCTGTTTCCAGCCGTCGCGGTCAGTCAGATCGGTGAGGTTCTCGACGGTCTGGTCGAGTTCGAAGCCACAGGGAGCGGCTATGAGAATGTCTGGGTCGTACTCACAGATTTGGGCCCATTCCCGCGGCGTCGAGGCGTCGCCGGGATCGGCCAGTCCGTAGCGCCCTCCAGCGAGCTCGACCAGCTCGGGCACCCAGTGGCCCGCGACCATCACGGGGTCGAGCCAATCGAGGATGGCCACCTCGGGGCGGATTCCGCTCTCCGCGGCGGCGGCCTCGACCGCATCGACGCGGGCCCGCAAGTCGGCGAGCAGTTCGTCGGCCCGCTCGCTTCGGTCGAGCGCCTCGCCGATGCGTCGGATATCGTCGAAGATGTCTTCGAGGCTGTGCGGGTCGGTCGTCAGAAGGTCACAGTCCAGGCCCAGCTCCTCGATGGCCGACTCGACGACGACGGTGTCGACGGCGCACACTTCACAGATGCCCTGGGAGATGACGAGGTCGGGATCGACCTCGGCCAGCGTTTCGCGGTCGATCTCGTAGACACCGCCCGTGCTTTCGGCGTCCTGCACCTGCGCGTCGATGTCGGCGCTCGAGGCGTCCGCGTCGACGCGGGAGTCGACGACGCTCGGCAGGTCGGTGGCCTCCGGCGGGTAATCACACTCGTGGGACGTGGCGACGGGCTCGACCCCGAGCGCGTAGACGATTTCGGTCGCGGAGGGGAGCAGCGAGACGACGCGCATACCACCCGTACGGACGCCAGCGAATTAAAGGAACCCCGCCGCGTCGCCACACACGTGCGCGCCGACTACCACACTCACTCAACGTATTCGGACGGCCGCTTCCTGTGGTCGATGTGCGAGGCGGCCGAGGAGGTCGGCCTCGACGCAATCGGCTTTGCAGACCACTGTAACGTCTCCTCGCGGGAGCGCCAGCAGCGCGCGAAGCACGCGCTCGGGTTCAACCTCGATATCACCTACGAGCGCCGCCGCGAGGCCATCAAGGGGATGCGCGAACGGTTCGATATCGACGTCTACGACGGCGTCGAGATGGATTTTGACTCCCGCGACATCGATGAGATTTCGGCGTTCTTAGACGAGGCGGGGTTTCAGTACGCCATCGGCAGTGTCCATCATCTCGAAGCGGTGAACGTCCACGTCGAGCCGTACTTCGCGAGGAAAAGCGAGGGCGAACGCGCCGACCTGGTCGACCAGTTCTTCGGCGAGGTGGTCGCGCTGCTGGAATCGGAGCTGTTCGATATCGCCGCCCACGTCGACCTCGTCGAGCGGAACCCCGCACTCCGTGGATTCGCGACGGACGACCACTACCATGCCGTCGCCGAGGCCGCAGAGCAGTCCCGCACCCTGCTCGAACTCAACGCCGGCCGCGTGCTCGGCGAGTACGGTGAACTCCACCCGAACCGGGCGTTCCTGGAGGTGCTTGCCGACTACGACATCGAGTTCGTCCTCGGGACGGACAGCCACGAACCGGGCGAAATCGGCGAGCGCAAAGAGGAGATAGAGAAGTTCGTCACGGCGCACGGGCTGGAAACCGTCGAGCTGGGGCTGTAGACTGTTCAGCGGTCGGTTCGGAGCATCCGCGCGACCGAAGGGAGCGCGGTTCGCGGCGGCGCGAAGCGCCGCCGTAGCGCCGACCGACTAACGCGGCGCCGAAGGCGCCGCGGCTGGAGGGAGGCGCGCATATTTTCCCCAAGTTTTTGTCGAGAACCGGTGTCGAGCGCTTCGCGCTCGACCCGCGTTCTCGTGCAAAAAGTGGGAGTTCTAGAGCACAATCCGCTGACAGGAGCCACAGAGGTTCTGCTCTTTGACATCGACCTCGCGGACGGTCGGCGAGAAGTTCATCACACAGCGGGAGTTATCGCAGTGTTCCAAGCCGAGCGTGTGGCCGATCTCGTGGACGACTTCCTTCCGAACGCGGTCGGAGAAGATGTCGCTGGCGGATTTGTTCGAGAAGCCGCCGTCCGAGGACGTCTGGAGTCGGTACGTCGAGATGACCGAGCCGTTCCCCGAGAGGTACGCGAGGCCGAACACGTAGTTGCGGCGCCGGTAGTAGAGGTCGTTCGGCGTGACGGCGATGTTTTTCTCGCCGTTGCCAACGCGACCGGCGAGTTCGATGAACTCCTCGGCGCGGTACTGCTCGCGAGCGGGGTCGAACGCGCCGTCGGGGACGGGCTGGCTGTCGTGGATCGTCACTTCACAGTCGTACACGGAGCGCAGCCCGCTAGAGGCCTCCCGCTTGACGACGGCCGGGAGGTCACCGACCGGCACGATGTCGACGTGCATGGGAAAACGTTAGATACCGCTGTTCATAAACATCCCGACGTGCACACGGATTCGCCGGCTATCGCGGAGGCGCTGGTCGACCGTCTCGCCCGGTACGACACCCTGGTCGAGGTTGGCGTCGGGAACCGCCACGACGTTGCGGCCGGCTTGGCCGCGCGCGGTCGACAGGTCACCGCGACGGACATCCACGAACGGGCCGTGCCCGAGGGGGTGCGGTTCGTTCGTGACGACGTAACGGCGCCGGATGCCGCCATCTACCGTGACGCTGACGCACTCTATGCGCTGAACTGCCCGCCGGAGCTACAGCGGCCACTCGCTACCGCCGCCCGGCGGGCTGACGCTGACTGTCTGTTTACCACGCTCGGTACCGACCCGGCCGTCGTCGACGCGGCGCCGGAGACGCTGCCAGGTGACACGCTGTTCAAAGCCGAATCATGAACGTAGACGCGGTAATACTCGACATCGACGGCGTCTTGGTCGACGTGGCCGACTCGTATCGACGGGCCATCGTCGAGTCCATCGACCACGTGTACGGCGACACCATCGAGAAAGACAACATCCAGCTGTTCAAGGACGCCGGTGGGTTCAACAACGACTGGGAGCTGACGTACGCGGCGGCACTGTACGTGCTTGCACGCCGCGAAAAACCACGGCTCAGCATCGAGACGTACACGGGCCTCATCGCCGCCTCCGGCGGTGGCCTGGAGGGCGCCCGAACCGCCGTCGCCGACGAACTCGAACCGGCCGCCCGCGAGCAGGTGCTTGCGAACTGGGACAGAAGCCGGCTCCGCGATGTCTTCCAACAGCTGTATCTCGGCAGCGGCCTCTATCGCGAACTGGAGAGCGACGACCCCGACCTCGAAACGGAGGGGTTCATCCACGACGAATCCGTTCTGCTCGCGCCCGACACGCGCGAGGCACTCGAAGCGTGGCCACTCGGCATCATCACCGGCCGCCCCGAGGCGGAAGCCGACATCGCGCTCGAACGGGTCGGGCTCGACGTGGCCGACGAACACCGATTCACGATGGACGACTGGGAGGAGGGCAAACCGCATCCACACGCGCTGTTGACGCTTGCCGACCGATTCGACGCCGACAGCCTCGTGTTCGTCGGCGACACGCTCGACGACATCGAGACGGCGACGAACGCGGCGGAGGCCGACCCAAACCGTGAGTTCCACGGCATCGGCGTCCTCACCGGCGGCCTCACCGGCGAGGAGGGGCGCAGAAAGTACGAGGACGCCGGCGCGAGCGAAATTATCGACAGCATCAACGACCTCCCCGAGCTCCTCGAATGACGGGCGAACGCCTGCTCGTGTGGGCGGTCGCGGTCGCTGTCACGGTGGTCGCCGTGCTGGGTTACGTTGCGCCGCCGACGCCGCCGGCTCAACTCATCATCGCGGTGCTCGGCGTCATCGTCGTGGCGCCGCTTGCGTTCGTGTTCGCGCGTCTCCTCTACAGTTTTCGCTCCGAGCGACGCGGCTGGCGCTAGAAGAACAGTTCCGGCTCGTCGTGGGTGAATGTCACCCGACCGCCGCTGTCCGGTGGGCGGACGTGGGTGTACATCGTCCCCTCCGTCTGCGCTCGCTCGGCGAGCGATGCCTCCTCGTCAAGCGACAGGAAGGCCGGCACGACGACTGCGGCGCCGTGGTCGCTGGCCTCGATGGCGATGATGAGGAATCGCAGTCCGTCGTCCTCGTCGCGGAACACGTGTGAGGTGTCGAAGGAAGCGCCCTCGACGAGCGCTTCGAGGGCTTCGAATTCCTCGGTTGGCGCGACAACGTCGAGGCCGAAGGGGTCATCGGCCAGCGGCGTCACGTCTCCCGTCGAGAGGACGAGCGTCTCCCAGCCGTTTTCGCGGTACTCGTCGGCCACGGCGGCCGCGTCGTCCAGCAGTTCCTGCCAACGCTCTGTGGCGGCCGACGGCGGGCCTCGCTCGTCTCCGTCCATACTCGGAGGCGGGGTGCGAGCGGCAAAAGCACGGTGATACCCCGTCCTGGGCAATCGTCTCCGGTCACACAACGGTTAACCCGGAATCGGTCGACGTTCGAGTATGCGAATCGCGCTACTCGGCGGGACGGGCGACATCGGACAGGGACTGGCGCTCAGGTGGGGCTTCGACACCAGCCACGAGATTCTCATCGGCTCGCGCGACCCGGAGCGGGCGCGGACGAAAGCCGAAGAGTACGAAACCGAACTCGACAGCCGCGGCATCGAAACCGAGATGAAGGGCTTCGAGAACGCGATGGCCGCCGACCGTGCCGACGTGGTCGTGCTCGCGGTGCCGGCCTACCACCTCGTCGACACCATCGAGGCCATTGACGACCGCCTCGACGATGAAACCACCCTCGTTACGCCCGCCGTCGGCATGAAACGCGACGAGGAGGGCTTCCATTACAACCGCCCCGGAGCCGGTAGCGTCGCCGCACTCGCCGCCGACGCCAAACCCGAAGACGTCCCGCTCGTCGGCGCGTTCCACAATCTCCCGGCCGACGGCCTCGCGAATCTCGACCGGGAGTTCGAGTGGGACACGCTCGTCTTCGGCGAGGACGACGACGCAAAGAGCATCGTCACCGACCTCGCGGACGAAATCGAGGGGCTCCGGCCGCTCGATGTCGGCGGCCTCGCGAACGCCCCCGAAGTCGAGGCGGTGACGCCGCTTCTCATCAACGTCGCCGTGGAGAACGACGACCTCCACGACCTCGGCATCCGATTCGAGTAATCCGTCCGTTAGTCGATAATGCCGTAGCCGCGCTTGAAGAGATAGATGTCGAGTGCGACGACCGCCGCGGTCAGCCCGCTCAACACCGCGAGCGAGAAGACGGCGTCGACCTCCTGGAAGCCGAGGAAGCCGTAGCGGACGCCACTGACCATGTATACCATCGGATTCAGAAGCGACAGCGACCGGTACAGCGGCGGCAGGATGTCGAGCGAGTAGAAGACCGCGCCAAAGAACACCAGCGGTCGGAGGATGAACTGATTCATCACCGTCAGATGGTCGAAGTCCTCGGCGATGAGCCCGCCAACGACGCCGAGGCCGGCGAAAAGGGTCGGGATAACGAGCATGAACGCCACGAGGAACAGCGGTTGCTCGACGGGAACGGGCGTGAAGACGAGGCCGATGGCGACGATGATGAAGCCGACGATGATACCCCGGAGCGAGGCGGCGAAGATGTACGCCAACACCATCGACGAGTACGACAGCGGCGAGGTGAGCGTCTCGTGGATGTACTCGTTCCAGCGGCCGTGGAAGATGGAAAAGGAGGAATTCTCGAAGGCGTTTGAGATGGTGCCCAACACGACGAGGCCGGGCAGGATGAAGACGATGTAATCGAAGCCCGCGATGTTGTCGATGCGCTGGCCCAGGATGACGCCGAAAACGGCGAAGTAGAGGACGTTGGTGATGGCTGGCGGCAGGAACGTGTTCTTGGGCCGGCGAACGAATCGGAGGATTTCCCGCTTCAGAAGCGAGCGGAAGCCGACGCCGAAGATGCCCGCCATCACTGCGGCACCTCCAGTTTCTCGGCTTCCTCATCGACGCGCGTCATGCCGACGAAGACCTCCTCGAGCGAGGCCCGCCGGATGTCGAGGTCGAGCACCTCGTAGCCCTCGTACTCCAGTTCGCGGAGCAGGGCGGGCGCGACGCGGCCGCCGCCCTTGGCCGTGACGACCAGCGAATCGCCCTCCATCCGGGCGTCGATGACGCCCTCGACATCGATGTCGGGGACTGTCTCGGGCGCGTCAGCGAGGGTGAGATACACCTGGTCGGTGCCACGGGCCCGGAGATCGTCGGGCGTGGCGACCTCGACGACGCTGCCATCGTCGGTGATGGCGACGCGGTCACAGAGCCGTTCGGCCTCTTCGATGTAGTGGGTCGTCAGGAGAATCGTCGTCCCCTCGGCGTTGAGCCGTTCGATGACACGCCAGAGGTCACGGCGGAGCTGGACGTCGACGCCTGCGGTCGGTTCGTCCAGGATAAGGAGCTCGGGGTCGGTGACCAGGGCGCGGGCGAGCAGGAAACGGCGCTTCATGCCGCCGGAGAGCCAGTCGAAGCGGGTGTCGCGTTTGTCCCAGATACCGACGGTTTTCAGCGCCTCCTCGGCGCGGCGTTCGGCCTCATCCGGCGGAACGCCGTGGTAGCCGGCCTTGTGTTCGAGCACTTCGTGAATCGGGAAGAAGCGGTCGACGTTGAACTCCTGGGGGGCGAGGCCGATGCGGTCGCGGGCCTCCTGATACTCCGCTTCGACGTCGTAGCCGAACACCTCGGCGGTGCCACCATCCTTGCGGACGAGGCCGACGAGAATGTTGATGAACGTGGTTTTGCCGGCGCCGTTCGGGCCGAGCAAGCCGAAGAACTCCCCGCGTTCGACCTCGAACGTCATCCCGTCGAGCGCCTGCACATCGCCGTATGACTTCCGCAGGTCGTCGGCACGTATCGCGGGTTCCATACGAAAACGGGGGCGCTCGGCGCGGTTAAGGCTGCTGAACCGCGGTTGATGAGACGCGGAGAAAGCGGCGGGGCGCGGCGACTTTCGAGCGGGGTCGCGGCCTTATCGACCCAGTTTGGCCCGAGAGATGCCCACGCCACCGGGCGTGATGATGATCTGGTCGTCCTCCTTCTGGACGATATCGCCGCCCACCTCGTGGGCGACCTGTTTCAGCTCATCGGAGATGTGTTCCATCGTCCGGTCGGTCGTCGTGTGCCGCGTGATGTCGGCGACGACGATGTCGCCATCGTAGACGGCGTCTTTGATATCGACGACGTCGTTCTGTTCGCTGATGTCGGCGAAGTGAACCTGGACGGTTGCCTCGCCGGCGTCAGCGTCGAAATCATCGATATCGAGTTCAACGTAATCCTCGGCACTGTTCGTATTTCCGCCGAGAAGTTTACTCATGAGACCCATACCTCCGACAGGGACGGCTGATGGCATAGGTTTTACGTCCGACGGCGTTCGTTCACGCGCCGTTCGTCTGACGAAACCGTTATCATATAGGTGTGCTAACAAAACCCATGGAGCGGAATCTTACTCGCCGACGAACGCTTCGCATCGCCGCTGCGGGGGCGACTACGGGGGTACTGGTCGGCGGTGGAAGCGCCGAAGGGGGTGCACCTGAACGCATCGTCGGGACGACCGGCGACCGGGGGTCACAGGCGGCTCGCAACGAAGCAGAGTCGGTACGGCGGACGCTCCGGTTGGGCGCCATCGGGCAGGCCGTCGCCGGCCGCTTCTCGGATGAGGCGGTTCGCCGGCTCCGGAGTCGGGGCGACGTCAGATACGTCGAACGCGACGGGACGATGGAGGCCATCCAGACCCTGCCGTGGGGCATCGACCGCGTCGACGCAGACGTGCTCCACGGCAACGGCGAGACGGGTGCTGGAGCGGATATCGCCATCATCGACACCGGCATCGATGACGACCATCCCGACCTGCAGGCCAACGTCGGCGCAGGAACGGCGTACGTCGATTGTCGGGGACGGAACTGCAACTATCCGTGGTCGGACGACAACGACCACGGCACTCACTGTGCCGGCATCGCGGACGCCGTAAACAACAGCGAGGGCGTCGTGGGCGTTTCGACGGAGGCGACGCTACACGCGGTGAAGGTACTCGACAAGAACGGCTCCGGGTCGTTCTCGGACGTCGCGGCGGGCATCGAGTACACCGCCGACCAGGGATGGGACGTCGGCAGCCTCTCGCTCGGCGCCTCCTCAGGGTCACAGACCGTGAAAGACGCCTGCCAGTACGCCTACGATACGGGCGTATTGCTGGTGGCAGCGGCCGGCAACGACGGCCCCTGTACCGACTGTGTCGGCTACCCCGCGGCGTACTCGACCGTCATCGCCGTCAGTTCGACCGACGAGGACGATTCGCTCTCCTCGTTCTCCTCGACCGGACCGGAGGTCGAGTTAGCCGGGGCAGGTGGCGACATCTACTCGACGGTCATCGGTGGGTACGACACGTTCTCGGGAACCTCCATGGCCTGCCCGCACGTCTCCGGTGCTGGCGGCCAGTTGATGGCCAACGGCTACACGAACACCGAGGCCCGACAGCGCCTCCAAGACACCGCCGAGGACATCGGCCTCACCGACAATGAGCAGGGATACGGCCTGCTGGACGCCGAGGCGGCCGTCCTCGACGGCGGCGGCTCCAACGACGCCCCCAGTTGCACCATCGTCATCCCCGGCGACGGCAACACGGTGAGCGGCACGGTCACGGTGCAGGTCGACGCCAACGACACGGAGGACGACGACACCACCCTCGACGTCGAAGTGGCCATCGACAGCGGTACCTACCAGAGCGCCGCCTACAACAGCGACTCGGGCTCCTACGAGTACGACTGGGATACGACGGGCGTCTCCGACGGCGACCACACCGTCGACGCCCGCGCGACCGACAGCGACGGCGCGACCACGGACGCGAGTCAGGTCACCGTCACCGTCGACAACGAAGCGGACAGCGCGCCGACCATCGACACGTTCGCACTGACGGACGACAGCAATCCGCAGTGGACGCGGTACGACGTCGACTGGGCCGTCTCCGATGGCGATGGCGACCTCGCGACGGTCACGTCGGAACTGGTCGATGGATCAGGGAACGTGCTTGACTCCGATGAGAGTTCAGTGGGCGGTGGCAGCGCCTCGGGCACCCATTACGTCGAATCGAAGACCACGGCCAGTGAAGTCGTGTTGACAGTAACCGACAGCGCCGGCAACAGCACGTCGGATTCAAAATCAATCTGAGAAGGTTCCGGGGGACGCACCTTTTTGCGGCGCGACGACGGTGAGCCGAGTATGACATTCAGTATCTGCGTCCGCGAGGAGTACGAGGACGACGATGGCGACGAACAGATTCGCTTCGGCGTCACGGTGACGACCCGTCTGGCCGGCGTCGGCATGCTCTGTCCGTTCGTCAGCGAGAACGGCGCCGTCGCTACGCAGAGTCTCGTCAACGTCGAGTTGGGTGAGCGAGGCATCGAATACATCGACGACGGCCTCGCGGTCGAGGACGCCCTTCGATCACTTCTGAACGCCGACGACGGCGCCGAGAACCGCCAGCTCCACGGCGTCGACAGCGAGGGGTCGTTCGTCTTCTCCGGTGAGGAGTGCAAGCCCTGGTACGGCCACCATGACGGCGGCAGCTACACCGTCGCCGGGAACCTCCTCACCGGATCGGCGGTCATCGACGCCGTCGCCGAGGCCTACGAGGAGAGCGCGCCGCCACGCGGCGCGGATAGTCGAGCGGAGACCGAAGGGAACCGCGAGACGGGCGACAGGGAGGAACCCCTCTCGAAACGGCTCATCGACGCGCTCGCGGCCGGCCACGCGGAGGGCGGCGACAAACGCGAGGAGCTGCCGATCCAGAGCGCCGCGCTGCTGGTCGAGTCGACCGAAGACCGGCCCATCGACCCGGCCTACGAGAATCTTCGGGTCGACGCGACCGAGACGCCCATCGAGACCATGCGCGAAACGTACGAACTCGCCGTGCAGGGCCACGAGGACGCGATGGCGAAGTACGAGGAAGCCTACGAGGAAGACGAGATGTCGGAGACTGACGAGGACTGATACTGCCGGACGTAAGTAATTGAACTATAGAGCTGCTCATCCGGTCTGTAATGGGGTAGAGAAGCAATCTACCTGAATATATCTTTACGAACTTACGTCCGGTAGTATGAAACCACGTCACCTGGCGGATGAAGGGCGAGGGGGCTACGGGAGTCCGAACCCGCAAGCACCGCGCGTGAGCGGAGCGAACGCTTCGGAGCGCAGCGCGGTTCAGACGACCGTAGCCCGCGAGGGCTTCGATAATCGTTCTCGTTGCAGTCGCCGACAGCAAGCAAAGAGGCCTCTGAAGCCCGCGCTCTTGCCTGTCCTTCCCGAAAATACGTGTTAGAAACGTCTACGCGGTGAAGGACCTCGGGGACAAGCCCCGAGGCACTCGGCCTGCCCCGCCTGTAGAAAGGTGGAGCCAGGCAAAATCACACATGGAACTCATAGAGTTCGTCGCCGACGTGATGGCAGTTCTCGACGACCTTGCCGGCATCACCGACCATCTCCTCGCCCGCAGCCTCGGCGCGGCCGACGGCGAGGGCCTTGTCGTGGGTTTCCTCGACGACGATGACGAGGTCTCCGGGGTCGATGTCGTTGGTGGCCCCGGTGATGCCGGGGCGCATGATGTTGGCGCCGTCGGAGACGAAGGAGATGGCGCCGGCGTCGACGGTGACGACGTGTCTGTCCGGCGGGTGCTCGTTGGCACCGCGGACGGTCAAGAACAGGTCGCCGTCGAAGGAGGCGACGAGCGGTTCGCCGTCGACGAGAACGACCTCGCGGTCGGTGTCGTCGAACTCGACGCGTTCGTAATCGTCGCCGTCGAGGTCGACCCCGAGATGGTCGGCGAGGTCCTCCTCCAGCTCCTGAATCTCGTCCGAGCGGAGGTGGTGCCGTGACTTCACGTCCATACGCGTACGTCCGCCCGTGATGGATTAAAAACCGCCGGTCTGAGCGGGCGCCACTTCTGTCCCGCCAGCGCTAAGACGCCAGCACCCCCTCATCGGAGTATGATCGACCTACGGAGCGACACGGTGACGAAACCGTCGCTGTCGATGCGGGAGGCGGCCGCGGACGCCGAGGTCGGCGACGACGTCTACGGCGAAGACCCGACGATAAACGAACTGGAGGCGTCGGTCGCCGATGTCCTCGGGATGGAGGCGGCGCTTTTCGTCCCCTCGGGGACGATGGGCAACCAGATCGCTGCCCGCGTCCACACCGAGCGCGGGCAGGAGGCTCTCGTCGAGGCCGAGAGCCACATCTACAAGTGGGAACTCGGCGGGCTGGCCCAACACTCCGAGTTACAGACCCGCACCATCGACGGCGGCGAGCGGGGAGTCGTCACACCCGAAGCCGTCGCCGAGGGCTACGTCGAGGCCGACGATCACCAAGCCGGCACCGGCCTGCTCTGTCTCGAAAACACCCACAACAGCAAGGGTGGGACGGCCATCGCCGCCGGCCGCATCGATGCGGCGGCGTCGGCTGCCCACGACCGAGGCGTGCGGGTGCATCTCGACGGGGCGCGGCTGTTCAACGCCGCGGCGGCCCTCGACGTGGAGGCGTCGCGACTCACGCGAGAGGTCGATTCGGTGATGTGCTGTCTCTCGAAGGGGCTCGGCGCGCCCGTCGGATCGATGCTCGCCGGCAGCGAGGCCTTCATCGAGCAAGCCCACCGCGTCCGAAAACTGTTCGGTGGCGGGATGCGGCAGGCCGGCATGATAGCTGCGCCGGGGGTCATCGCCCTCGAGAACCGCCATCGGCTCGGCGACGACCACGCAAACGCCGAGCGACTGGCGGCGGGGCTCGACAAACTCGACGGGTTCTCGGCGCAGGAACCGGAGACGAACATCGTGTTAGTCGAGACGGACGAACCCGCGGAGGCGTTCCTCGACGCGTGTGAAGAGCAGGGCGTCCTCGGTGTGCCGTTCGGCGACCACGTCGTCCGGTTCTGTACACATCTCGACGCCGACCGCGAAGACATCGAGGCGGCGGTACGGCGGGTCGAGAACCGCTGACTGCGGCTATTTTCGGCGCCCTTCGCGCATCCCCTCAGTGAAGCTCTTGACCGTCCGGCGGATGAGCAGGAAGAACATGAACACGAGGAGCAAAAGCACCGCGATGATGCCGACGAGGACGGGGCTGACGTCGCCGACGAGCGGGGCGGATTGGGGGACGACCGAGCCCATCACCAGAGGGAGCATGTCGGGCGGTTACGCCGCGACGGCAAAGGCGTTTCGGGGAACAAAATTCATGCCGCCGGCTCTGAAACAGTCTGTAGATGAGTCTCCTGCCCTCCAGTCCGGATATCTCACCGGACAGCGAGCCACGGGTTGTCGGCCTCGACAGCGAGGAGGCCGACGACCTGATGGCTGCCCTCTCCTCGGAGACTGCCCGCGGACTACTCGCAGAACTGCACGAGGAGCCAGCACCGCCCGGTGAGTTAGCCGACCGCATCGATACGTCGCTGCAGAACGCCCAGTACCACCTCGAAAACCTCGAAGATGCCGGTGCCATCAAAGTCGCCGGCACCGCCTACTCCGAGAAGGGCCGTGAGATGAACGTCTACGGCCCGGCCGACAGCCCGCTCGTCATCTACGCGGGCGAGAAGGAACGCGCCTCGGGACTCCGGGCTGCGCTGTCGCGGCTGTTCGGCGGCTTCCTCGCGCTCGCGGTGGGCGCGCTCGCGATTCAGGAGTTGTTCGGCCAGAGCATTCTCAACCTGACCGAGGACGAAGCCGCAGCGCCGCCCGCTGAAACGGCCACTGCGACACCGACGCCGGAATCCGAAGGTGGCGATGCTGGTGGCTTCGACACCACCAGTACGACGCCGACCGAGACAGCCGCCGAAACGGAGACGGCGACCGACACGCCGGTCGCTGCCGACACGAGCACCGCCGAGGCAACCGGGACGCCCACACCCGCGTCAACGGACACGGCGACAGAGGCGGCCGAGCCGATGGCGACAACGACCCCGACGCCGACGGAGGTGGCCGAGGCCGCACCCGCCTCCGGCAACGAACTGCTCGATTTCTTCGAGGCGCTGGTATCGACGGGGCTGCCGCCGGGGGTGGCGTTCTTCCTCGGCGGCGCGACCGTGTTGACAGTCGTCGTCGCGGTGACGTATCTCCGCGCGCCCTGACGCCTTTCGATGGCTAAAACTGCAGTTTGACCTTACGGTGGTGCCTTATCAACCCGGGTTGTTGGTCGTGTTGCGCTGAACGCTTCGGCCCTCCATCCCGCTGGCGTTTGCCCTACCCCCCTGTCCGACGGGCGTTCGGCGCGCCCTCCTTCATACTGCCGGACGTACGTTCGTAAAGATCTGTTCGAGTAGATAGCCTGTCTGCCTCAGTACAGACTGTATGAGCAGCTATACAGTTCAATTAGGTACGTCCGGCAGTATCAGTCTCCGTCCGGTGGCCGTGGCTCGACGATGAACCGCTCGAACACCTCGCCCGACGGTTCCACGAGCCGGCCGTGTGCGAGGTCATCCTCGTCGTCCCACTCCAGTTCCGCGTGTGCCGGCCGATTCCACCGGGGTTCGGCGTGGCTGCCGGGGTTGAGCAACGGCACCGTTGCCTGAACGGCCTCCGGGTCATGTGAATGGCCGAAGATGACGAGGTCGGCGTTGGACTGACGCCCGAGCATCGCCAGCGACGTTTCGGCGTGTTCGTGGCCGTGGACGACGACGATTCGAAGCCCCGCCCACTCGACGACGCGCTCCGCCGGCAAGCGGTCGTGGATGGCCGGCGGGTCGTTGTTGCCGGCGACGCCGCGGAGGTCACAGCGCGCTTCGAAGGCATCGAGTACGTCCGCAGTCATGTAATCGCCGGCGTGGACGACGAGGTCGGCCGCGTCGACGGCGTCCTCGGTGCGGCCGTCGAGCCGCGGGGACTCAGTGCCGTGGGTGTCGGCGAGGACAGCGAGCATACCGGCACTTCGACCTGGGAGGTGATGACAGCAACGGCTTAGTGGCAGCCTCCAGAGAACGGAACATGGCAAGCGGCAGTACCGGCGTCGTCATCGCAGCGATGGTCGCAAACGGGGGCATTGCGGTGCTGAAGTTCCTCGGCTTTCTTCTCACCGGCAGCCCCTCGATGCTGGCGGAGACATATCACTCCATCTCCGACACCGGCAATCAGGTGTTGCTACTGGTCGGCATCAAATACAGCGAGCGGGAGCCGACACAGATCCACCCGTACGGTCACGGGAAGGCGCAGTTCTTCTATGCCTTTCTCGTCTC
>NZ_JBLGBY010000053.1:0-15727 GCF_047616845.1 Natronomonas sp.
GAGGCCACCGAGCGCGCACAGGCCGTCCTCGTTGGCCGGGAGGACGCCGACGACCTGGCCGCGGAGTTCGTCGAGCGAGATATCAACCCCGGAACGACGGCGGACTTGACCGCCGCGGCGCTTTTCATCGCGCTGGAGCGCGGGCTGGAGGTGTAATCGTGAACGATCTCGTCGAGTGGCCCGTCGAACTGCGCGGTGTCACCGAATCGGTAGTGACGACGCTCGGCCCGAACGACCGCTGGAACGTCGCTGCACTCGGGCTGTTCGCGGGCGGCCCAGTCGTCGCCCGGACGTGGGGCCGCACTCGAACCTGGCGGAACTTCCGGGAACGCGGCGAGGGGTACGTCCAGTTCACGCGCGACCCGGTCGATTTCGTCGAGGCGGCCTGCTCGGTTCGCGAAGAGGACGACCCGATTCTTGACAGCGCGGACGCGTGGGCGCGGGTGACCGCCGAAGCGGTTTCGGAGGGCAAGGAGGATGGCACACAATGGGTCGAGTGGGAACTCCGGCCAGTGGAAGCGGCTGTCGAGCGCCGGGTCGTGCCGACGACGAACCGCGGGTACAACGCGGTCATCGAGGCCACTGTCGCCGCCTCACGGCTCGACGTACCTGGGTACGACACGGCCGAACTCCACGACAGACTCGCGCACTTCGCCGACGTGGTCGACCGCTGTGGTGGGGATAGAGAGGTGGAAGCGTTCGAGCGCCTGCGGGAATACGCCGACCTCATCGTGTGATTCGACACCACCCATCCGGCCACCGGCCTTTCGAACCTTTTTTGAGTACAACAGCAGTAGAGACGGCTACCAATGGCCATCAAACCCGCCTACGTCAAAAAGACCGGCACGCTGCTCATGGAACGATACCCGAAGGCATTCAGCGACGACTTCGAGCACAACAAAGATCTCGTCGACGAACTGACGAACATCGAGTCCAAGGGCGTCCGTAACCGCATCGCTGGCTACGTCACCCGCAAGCAGCGCTCGCCGAAGGCGGCGTAGACGGGTTTTCACATTCCTCTCACCTTCACCCCGACAGCGCGAGCTGTCCGATTCGCTCGCGCGCCACGTCTGCTTCATTCACAACGGTTTTTGGCAGCCTCGTTGTAGCACCCACAATGTCTACTCGTGTAGGTGTCCTCGGCGCGACCGGTGCCGTCGGACAGCGACTCATCCAGCTACTCGCACCGCACCCGGAGTTCGAGATCGCCACGCTCACCGCCTCCCCGACGAGCGCGGGCCGGAGCTATCGCGACGCCGCCAAGTGGCGCGTCGACACGCCCATCCCCGAGGAAGTCGCCGACACGACCGTCGCCGAGACCGACCCCGATGAGGTGCCGAACGACATCGACCTCCTGTTCTCGTCGCTTCCCTCGAGCGTCGGCGCCGACGTCGAACCCGAGTTCGTCGAAGCGGGGTACGTCGTCTCCTCGAACTCCTCGAACAGCCGGATGGACGAGGATGTCCCGCTGACAATTCCGGAGGTCAACCCCGACCACCTCGACCTCATCGAGGTACAGCGCGATGAACGCGGTTGGGACGGCGCGCTCGTCAAGAACCCGAACTGCTCGACCATCACGATGGTGCCGACCCTCGCAGCGCTCGAAGGGTTCGGCATCAACCGTATCAACGTCTCCACGCTGCAGGCCGTCTCCGGCGCGGGCTACTCCGGCGTCACCTCGATGGAAATCCTCGACAACGTCCTCCCGAACATCGGCGGCGAGGCCCAGAAGATGGAAACCGAATCGCGCAAACTCCTCGGCGCGTTCGACGGCGCCGAAGTCACTCACCACAGCGCCGATATATCGGCCTCGTGCAACCGTGTGCCGACGCTCGACGGCCACCTCGAAAACGTCTGGGTCGACCTCGAAGACGACCCCTCACCCGAGGCAGTCGCGGGCATCATGCGCGAGTACCCGAGCGCAGACCTCTACTCCTCGCCCGACCCGCTCATCGAGGTATTCGAAGACCCCGAACGCCCACAGCCCCGAATGGATCGGATGCTTGGTGGCGGCATGGCAGTCGCTGCCGGCGGTATCGAGAAGACAACTGACGGCGTCCAGTACAACTGCCTCGCCCACAACACTATCCGCGGTGCTGCTGGCGCGAGCGTGCTGAACGGCGAACTGCTGCTCGAAGAAGGCTACATCTAACGGCCACTGCCTCTGTCTTCGACTTCCGATTCTGAGACCCCGACAGCCGAGGCTTTATATACAGAAATGCGGCCACCGGCCGTATGCGATGACTAACGCCGGCGGCCCGCCAAGGCGGGAGCGAGGGTTCCCTCGATGCAAGCGGGAGACAATCCCGTGAGCGCGGCACACGGGTCGTCGTTCGGGAGCGTGCCGCCTGTTCGCCCATCCGTAACCGTCGTATGTGTCGGCGTGTAGTGACTACCATGCGTGAACACTTCGTCGGCCGGACGCCGCGGCTCACCGGCTACTTATGCGGCATCACGTTGGGGCTGGCGTGTCTCGTCGCAGGCGCCGAGGCGACGCGACTGGTGCTCGTCGGTTCGCTCTCGACGCCCGCCTTCGTCGGCTACGTAGCTATCGGCGCCGTCAGCGGCCTCTTTCTGTCGTTCGTCACCGGCTATCTCAACGGCAGCATTCTCGCGAGCTGGCTCGCGGGGTTCGTCCCTGCGGCCGGCCGACTCGGCAAGCCGCTCGCTGACGGCCTGCTGTTCGAGGCCGGTCTCACCCTGGTCGGCGCGCTCGGGGCTGGCATCATGCTCGGCACCGTCGGCTTCGTCATCGCCGTCGAGAAGCATCGCTGGGACGCACGCACCGCCTCACTCCCCGACCCCGCCTCCCGGGGCGACCTGCTCGTGCTCGTCATCATCTCCGGTGCCCTCGGCGGCGCGCTGTTCGCCACGCCCGCACTCAGCTATGCGATATCGTCGGGGTTATGAGCCGCGGCGACGCCGCGTCTGTATGGACATTCTGCACACCTGTCTCAACGTCTCGGACGTCGAACGCTCGATCGAGTGGTACACGGAGAACCTCGAATTCGAGGAGTCGTGGGGCTTCGAAACACCTGACGGCGAGACGGTCAACCGCTATGTCGCCGACGACAATGGCGTCGAACTCCAGCTTTCGGATACCGAAGGCCAGACGCCCGCGGAGGCGGGCGACCTCTGGGATCACCTCGCGGTGAAGGTCGACGACGTCGACGCAGCGTTCGAGGAAATCGACGACCACGGCGTCGTCAAGGAGCCCGCCGACCAGCCCGCTGCGGGCGCGCGGACGGCGTTCCTGAAAGACCCGGATGGTCACGTCATCGAACTCATCGAGCCACTCGAGTGAACTGATTAGCTCGACCGCGCGGGGACGACGAACACCGGCTTGTCCATCTTGTTGAGTACGGCTCGAGTCGTCGACCCGATGGTGGAGATGCCGCCAGCGCGTGCCGGGCCCATGATGATCTCGTCGACCTCGTTCTCGCGGGCGAAATTGACGATCTCCCGAGCCGGGACGCCGGAGCGCCGAATCGTTCGCACCTCGACGAGGTCGGTCAAGCGAACCTGTGCCGTATCGAGTGCGGCCTCGCGGTCGTTTGTTTCCTCCTGAACGTCGACAGTGAGGACGTACACCTCGTCGTCGGCTTCGAGCTTGTCACTGAGGTACTCGCAGGCAGCCTCGGTCGTTGGCGCGGAAGCGGTGGCCACGAGATACCTCGTCATCACCCGCCCTTGGACGAGGGTGTGTTAATCGCTTTCGGCAACGCGGACGCGGTTTCGAAGCGGACGGTCGTCGGCAACGCGGCGGACGTTCTCCGCGACCGTGTCGGCCAGTCGGTCGTAGTAGTGCGGCGTCGCGCCGGCCGAATGCGGCGTCACGAGCACTTCGTCGAACCCCCACAGCGGATGGTCGTCCGGCAACGGCTCCGGGTCGGTGACATCCAGGGCGGCGCCGCCGATGTCGCCACGGTGAAGCGCCGTGACCAGCGCGTCGGTGTCGATGACCTCGCCACGGGCGATGTTGACGATGACAGCCTCGGGTGACAGCGTCGTCAGCGCCGCCTCGTCGATAAGCCCCATCGTCGATTCCGTCAACGGACAGCAGAGCACGAGAAAGTCGGTTCGCGCGAGCGCCTCGTGGCGGCTGTCGGTGCCAAACACCTCGTCCGTCGGGCCACCCTGTTCCGGGCGGCGGCGAACGCCGAGTGTGGTCACCTCGAACGGGTTCAGTCGTCTCGCGACGGCGCTGCCGATGGCACCGAGGCCGACGATGGTGACCGTCGACCCGGCGAGTTCGCCCGGCGAGAGTGGCTGCCAATTGTCTCTCCTGGCAGCCTCGTGAAACCGTCGAGAGAACGTCAGTATCGCCCCGACGGCATGCTCCGAGGCGTTCCGTGCGTGGATTCCTGCGGCGTTGGTCACGGCGACGTCGGCATTCGTGAGCGCAGCCATCGGGAGGTGGCCGTAGCCGGCGTACGTGCAGGCGAACAGCTTGAGGTCGTCGGCGTGGTCAAGTACCGACTCGTCGATTCGCGGCCCGGTTACGACATCAGCGGTAGCGATGGCCCGGCGCTCCTCGTTCGGTGTCTGTGCGTGCCGAACCGTGTGGCCGTCGAGTCGCGCCCGGAGTTCCGCGGCGTACTCCTCGGCGGGGAGCCCGTGGACGCCTTCCCGAAGGACGAGCAGTTCCATGGCTGCCGTTTCAATGCCGGAGTATATCAACCTCTGCGCTCACAGCGATAGGGGGACGATGACGACAGGAACGTCGGCTGCCTCCGCGACCGTCCGTGCTGTCGACCCGAGTGCCGGCCCCGCTCCAGCGACGCCTGCGTGCGGGCCGAGAACGATGATGTCGGCATTCCGTTCGTTTGCGGCAGTGAGAATCGCGCTGGCCGTGTCGGCGTCGGTGTCTGCCAGGCGGTCGGTTTCGACCATCGCCTTGCCGAGCAGTCGTGCGTTCGCGACGTTGAGAGCGTCATCGGCATCACGCGTCTCATCGCCTGGCACCGTAACGACCGCAACCGCGTCATTGGGGTCGAGACGGCCTTCCAGATAATCACAGGCAGCGGCGGTCGTGTGGACAGAATCGGTCGCGACGAGATACTGCATACCACAACTCCGGTCGGCATACTCTCGAAAGTTCGGGTCGGCTACAATCGAGAACCGCGCCCCTTACCAAACGGCGAATCCAACCGCCGGGTATGACGAGCCGTCGGCAGTGGGCTGCCCTGAGCGTTGCGACGTTCGCCCGGTTCGCGGGCGCCATCCTGATGGAGACGGCACTGGCCGTCATCGTCGAGGCGCGGGCCTCCGCGTTCGCGGCGGGCGTCGTCGGCACCGCGCTGGTCGGCGGGGCGGCGACGCTGTACTCCTACGAACTCGCGTTCGCGGGCGCGAGCCTCATCGGCTTCACGGCCGCGACGCTCGTCGCCTGGGGGCTGGTCGAAACGTACGACCCCGAAACGCGGACGGTCGTTGCCGATTAGGTCAGTTGCCGGTGAAGTCCGGCTCCTCGTCGCCGCCGAACGCCGCGTGGCCGCGCGAGAAATCCTCCGTGTTCGTGAGGCCGGCGATGGTTTCTGCCTCCTCGGCGAGCTGCTCGTCGATGGAGTTGTCGAAGCTCTGCCAGAGCAGCCGCTTCGTCGCCGCATACGCCTGTGTTGGCCCGTCGGCGAGCCGTTCGGCCTCTGCCGTGAGTCGGTCGTCGAGCTCCGCGTCCGGAACGACCTCGGTCGCCAAATCGAGGTCGACGGCTTCCTCAGCGCCGATGGGTTCATCGCGGAAGGCCAGCTCCTGGGCACGCCGAAGGCCGAGCAGCCGCGGCAGGAAGAACGTCGACCCGCTGTCACCGGAGAGACCAATACGTGGATACGCGAACTCGAAGCGGGCCGACTCGGAAACGAGGACGATGTCGCCGCAGACGGCAGGGCCGACCCCGCCGCCGGCCGCGACGCCACCGACGCCCGTAACGACCGGTTTCGGCGCTCGGACGAGCTGGCTCATGAACTCGTGGAGTTCGCTCGCGAGCGAGCCGATTCGTGGCTCGTCGCTCCCGTCACCGGTCAGCATCGTCATGTCGGCGCCGGTGTTGAACACTGGGCCGTTCCCCGACAACGCGATCGCTCGAACGTCGTCGTCGCTGACGAGGTCGTGTGTCGCCTCGACGAGCTCGCCCGTCATCTGCTCGTTCAGGGAGTTGTGTGCGTCCGGGCGGTCGAAGGCAATGTGGCCGATAGCACCGTCTCGGGTCAGTTCGATGGCTTCGTACTCCGACATACAGCCCACGACGGTGGCCGGTGACTTAAGATTCGTCCGTGTTTGCGAACCGCTTGTCGACGCTTTCGGCGTGGGCTTCGAGCCCCTCCGCGCGGGCGAGCGTTGTCACCGTCTCCCGGATATCCGAGAGCGCGTCGTCGTCCAGTTTCTGGACGGTCGAGGAGCGGACGAAGTGGTCGACGGAGAGGCCACCAGCGACCTTCGCCAGCCCGCTCGTCGGGAGGACGTGGTTCGTCCCGGAAGCGTAATCGCCCGCAGCGACCGGCGAATAGCCGCCGAGAAAGACGCTGCCGGCGGAGTCGATGCGGTCAAGAATCGCCTCCTCGTCGTCGGTGACGATAGCGAGGTGTTCGGCGGCGTATTCCTCGGCGAAGAGGACGGCCTCGGACATCGACCGCGCGTGAAGCACGCCGGAGGCGTCGTTATCCAGCGTCGCCTCGATGGTCTCGGCACGGTCGCGCTCGCCCATCTGGGACTCGCAGGCGTCGACGACGGCCTCGGCAGTCGCCTCATCGGCGGTCACGCAGACGACCGAGGCGTTCGGGTCGTGTTCGGCCTGTGCGACCATATCCGCGGCCACGAGGTCGGGGGCGGCCGTCTCATCGCAGATGACGAGCAACTCGGAGGGGCCAGCGAGGAAGTCGATCTCTACGTCGCCGCGAACCTCGGCTTTCGCCGCCGTCACCCACTTGTTACCCGGGCCGACGACCTTCTGGACGGCCGAGACCGTCTCCGTGCCGTAGGCGAGTGCGGCCACGGCCTGGGCGCCGCCGACCTGATAGACGGCGTCGGCGCCAGCGACGTGGGCGGCAGCCAGCGTGGCCGGATTCAGCGTTTCGGCGGGCGGCGTGGCGACGGCGACGTGGTCGACACCGGCGACTGTCGCCGGAATGACGCCCATCAGGACGCTCGAGGGGTAGGTAGCGGTGCCGCCGGGCGCGTACACGCCGACGCGCTCGATTGGGCGATATCGACGCCCGAGTTCCCGGCCGTCGAAATCCGCCCGCCAGTCCTCGGGCACCTGGCGCTCGTGGAACGAGCGGATGTTGTCGGCCGCCGTCTCGATAGCCTCCCGAAGCTCTTCATCGACCTCCTCGTAGGCCCGCTCCGCTTCGTCGCTCACGTCGATGTTGCCGATTTCGACATCGTCGAATTCGCTTGCGAATGAGCGAAGCGCCACGTCACCCTCCTCACGAACGCGGTCGATGATGTCCCGGACGGGCTCGCGGGCTTCCTCGACGCCCGCATCCCGTTCGAACAGCGCCGCGCGCTCGTCGGGCGAGAGGTCGGCGACGGCTCTGACGTTCATACGAACGATTGGGTAGGCGGCGCTGAAAGCGGTTTCCATCGACGGAATCGATTGTCGACGACATCCTCATTCGGCTGCGACCCCAAGGTGAACCATGGATACAACGGCGACAGATAGCGTCCGCGTGTGGCTCGTCGAGCGCACGTACGGCGACGACGAGCAGAACCTCATCATCCTCACCTATGCGACGCCCGACGGCGAGCGGTATCTTCGCAAAGAGCGGGCGCTCACGAGTTTCACCGGCGCGGCCCGGGAGACGAAAGCGGCCCTCGATGTCGCCCCCGACGACCTCGCCCGAACGCCGCCCGAAGACAGGGAGTACTTCGCGGATGCGGCGGGCCGAACGGCCGAGCGGCACGACCCCGACGATGCGGTGTGAGCGGTCGGACGAAAAACACTATCCCTCCGCATCGCCTTGGGTCAGACGATGCTGAGCGCCGTCATGGAGGATTACATCAAGGCGATTTACGCCATCCAAACGGACACCGACGAGCGTGTCGGCACCTCCGACCTCGCCGACTACATGGATGTCACGTCGCCGACTGTCTCCAGCATGCTGAAGAAACTGGAGGAGCGCGGTCTCGTCGACCGCGAGGAGTACCGCGGCGTCACCCTCACCGAGGAGGGCGAGGTTGTCGCGCTCGAAATCCTCCGCCACCATCGCCTTCTGGAGGCCTTCCTGACGGAGCAACTCGACTACGACTGGGCCGACGTCCACGAGGAGGCCGACCGACTCGAACACCACATCTCCGAGCAGCTCTCGGAACGCATCGCCGAGTCGCTCGGCAATCCCGGCGTCGACCCGCATGGTGACCCGATCCCGGACGCTGACCTCCAGTTGCCGGACGCCGGCGAAACGAGTCGCCTCTCGGCAGCTGAGGAGGGCGACCAGGTCGTCGTCCGGCGCATCCGCCACCAGGGCGACGAAGAGCTTCGCTATCTCTCCGACGCCGGCATCGAACCCGGCGTCGAACTCGACGTGTTAGAAATCGCGCCGTTCGGTCTCGTCACGGTTCGAACCCCCGAGGGCGAACAGAGCCTGCCCGAGGAGATCGCTCAACTCATCGAGACCGCATCCACGACAGAAGCCGAGGTCTGAACGCCCACCACAGCGCAACGGCAGCCACGACGACACAGCCTCCGAGGAAGAACGCCCACACCGGGTCGATAGAGGAAAGCACTGCGGCCGCACCGTCTTCGGCGCTGGCGGTTTCGGCCTGCATCGCTCCGGGTTGCCCTGGGTCTGGCGTCAGCCACTCGTGAATCCGGGCGAACGCGAGCGTGGCGATGGCGACGACCGCAACGAGACCGAACAGCCGCTTCAGTGCATCTCGAAGCCGCGAGCCATCGCTTTCGTCACCGGCGAACAGGACGACCGCCTCGCTCGCCGGCCCGTACACCGTCATCTCGTTACCTTTTGCCGAGTAGCCGGTTCCGGCAGCCTCGATGAGGCCGGCCTCCTCCAGTCGGTCGAGGTGGTAGTGGACGTTCTGCAGCGACGTGCCGACTGCTTCCCGTATCTCCGGCGGCGTCCGGGGGTCGTCGTATATCGTCGCCAGCATCTCCCGAGCGGTTTCGGAACCGAGGGCGTCGAACGTCGCTTCGGCGTCCTCACCGTCGATATCGAGGACTTTCGGCTCGTCGGGTGACGGGGATACGTGTAGTCGGCTCGGCAGCAGGCTCATCGAGTCTGGATAAACCGTCTATTTGAATAGCCCTTCCGTAGTGTCAAACGGCTCTTTCACTCTTCGAGCGGGCGGAGCCCGGAGACTGCCAGCACGGATTGGACAGTGAGGATGGCGATAAGCACCGCGCCAGCCAGCATCGTCGGCGCCGAGAGGAGTTTGGCCGTCTCGGGGGCGACGACGAGTCGGGAGAGGCCCATGACGATGAAGCTGAACAGGATGAGCCCGAACGCCAGCGCGGAGAGTTTGACGAAGGTTTGCTGTCGCATCAGCAGTCGCTCGACGGTCAGGCGCGACGAAATAAAAGGGTGATTGTCGGCGTTACAGGTGGCCTTCGTCTTCGAGGCCGTCCATGATGTCGTCGACGAGATCGTCGGCGGAATCGTAGGGGAATTCCTGGCTGCCGCCGCCTTTTGTGTTGAGTTCCATGGCGGTCATGGAGAAGTCGCCGGACTCGAACGTCGTGCCGGGACCCTGCGGGAGGGCGGGCACGAGGTCCATCGGACTGTTGACCGGAAAGTCGGCGCCTTCGAACGCTTCCACGAACTGCTGTCGGAGGTCGTCTTTGTCGACCATTGCAGTCATTCATGAAACATACATTCCATTCAATGTTGTGCTCCGAATCTCCGCTTATTTATATACACTCCCGTATCGGAGGCTGATTTTGCGTAAGCGAACCGACATACGGCAACGGTTTACCTAAAATTCAGGCGCTAAGCCCCTTTCCTCAAGGAGCGAACGGCTGACGCCGTGAGCGAGTAGGGTGGGAGGAAGTCACGGCGTGTCGTTTCTGACGACGTCTGGACTCTCCCTGAACGCGAGATGTGTCGCCACATCCAGCGTATCGCTAGCGTGGCGTGCGCTCCGTTCGAGGAGGAAGTGAACCGATTGAACATCGTCTGCGACTGGATCGTCAAGCGAATCAGCTACTTGCTCTATGGCGATCGTAGCAATATCGTCGGCGATCCCGGCCATCAGCGACACGTCCTGTGCGGCGGAGCGGTAACCGATGAGCGGGAACCCCGTTCCGACCCCCACAGCCTGGTTGAGTCGCGGATTCCGGTACGTGGTGAAGACGAGTCTGAGAAAGAGAGAGAAGAGTTTCTCGAGTTGTGATCCACGATTACGTGCTCGCCGCGCTGCGTCGGTATCACCATCTAACAGGGCCGACACGGCACTCGATCGCATCGTCGCTGCCATAATCGTCAGTCATGATTCGACGGAGATCAGAATTCGCCTCCGCCCCTCGGCGGGCGCAGAAAAACGTAACCAACGAACAGCGTCAACTGGATTCAGACGGCCAGGTAGCTGGTCAGTTGCTCCTCGTCGGCGAGCGCACCTGATCCGAGTTCGTCGACGATCTCGCCACGCTCCATCGCGTAGCAGCGGTCGGCCATCTCGCGTATGACCCCGAGGTTCTGCTCGACGAACAGGATGGTCGTCCCGAGTTCGTCGTTTATCGTCCGCATGTCCGCGCTGATCTGGTCGACGATGGACGGCTGGATACCCTCCGATGGCTCGTCCAGCAACAGCAGATCCGGGTTCGCGACCAGCGCCCGCGCGATGGCGAGCATCTGCTGTTGACCGCCCGAGAGTGTCCCAGCGTCTTGGTCGGCTCGCTCCTCGAGGATGGGGAAGTAGTCGTAGATCTCGTCGTACAGCGTCCGGTCGCTGCTGATGTTGACCGTCTCGCCCATCCGGATGTTCTGTTCGACGCTGAGGTCGGGGAATACGTCCCTTCCCTGCGGAATGTAGCCGATACCCGCCCGGGCGCGCTCGTCGGCACCCGCGTGGGTCACGTCCTCGCCAGCGTAGGTGACCGTCCCGGCGCGTGGTTCGAGCAGGCCGATGACGGTCATCATCAGCGTCGACTTGCCGACGCCGTTCTTGCCCATCACGCCAACGATCTCGCCCTCCTCAACCGTGAGGTCGACATCGCGGAGGATGGGCGTCGCGTCGTAGGCGGCCGTGACGCCGTCGAGTTCGAGCAGCGTCACGCCCCGTCACCTCCGAGGTAAATGTCCTGGACTGCGGCGTCGGATTCGATATCCGCGACCGATCCCTCGCGGAACACGTCCCCGTTGTGGAGCACGGTGACGCGATCAGCGATGTCGGCGACGAAGTCGGTATCGTGCTCGATGACGACGAAGGCGATGCCGCGCTCCTCGTTCAGCCTGGTGATGTGCTCGGCGATGGCCTCACGCTCGGCCACGTCGAGGCCCGCGACCGGTTCGTCCAGCAGCAGCAGGTCGGGTTCCATCGACGCGGCCATCCTAATCTCCAGTTGCTGCTGTTGACCGTGCGAGAGCGTGCTCGCTGGGGCCGTCTCGTAGTCGGATAGTCCCGCGGCGGCGATGGCCTCGTCGACTCGGCGGCGGCGCTCGGCCCCGTCGGCGAACCGCTGGATGGGGAGCCGGGCGTTCTCGCGAACGGTCAGCTTGCCGTACACCGACGGCACTTGGAACTTCATACTGATGCCGCGGCGCACCCGCTGGTGGGGTGGCATGTCAGTGAGCTCGTGGCCGTCGTAGTAGACACTGCCTGCTGTCGGTGCGTGCGTACCGGTCACCAGTTTGAGCAGCGTCGACTTGCCGGCGCCGTTGGGGCCGATAAGACAGCGGAGTTCGCCCTCGGCGACCGAGAAATCGACATCGTCGATGGCGGTGAAGCCACCGAAATCCTTGCGGAGTCCCTCGGTCGCCAATAGCGTGTCGGCTCGGTCGCCCGTCGCCAGTTGAGCCGCTGTCTGGCGGACGTTCGGGTGGCCCGTCGCGGTCTCTGGTTCCGTCTCGGTTCGGTCGGTCGTATCGGTGTCGTTCGTACTCATGCTTCGGTCACCTCAGGATCGGTCGAGTCGGTCGTCTCGGCGGGTGGCGTCGGGCTTCCACTGCGCAGGTTCCGGTAGGTTCGCTCGAGCCACGGGACGATACCGCCCGGGAGGCCGAGGATCGACACCAGCAGCAGGGCGCCCACCGTAACGAACGCCAACTCGCCGCCCAGCGAGTTCCGGAAGAACTCGATGCCGACGGTCGCAGCCACGGCCCCCAGTAGCGTGTCGCGACCGCCGATGCTCACCCAGACGACGGGGAGCGAGGCGAACGCGAGTTCGAACACGCCCGGGCTGACGTAGTTGCCCCAGGCCGCGTACAGCACGCCCGAGAGCCCCGCAAGGGCACCGCCTAGCGTGAATACGAGGAGCTTCGCCCGCTTCACGTCGTAGCCGAACATCCGGGTCCGGTTCTCGTCCTCCCGGACGGCGACCATCATTCGGCCGAAGTCCGAGTTGACCAGCATCCGTAGCCCCAGGTACGTGGCAACGAGCAACACCAGTACCAGATAGTAGAAGGTCACGTCGCCGATGGCGACGCTGGCCCCGCCGACCCCGAACGCGAGGTTCGGGATTGTTGGCATACCGTTGAACCCGCCCAGCGCGGCCTGGCCGATGGTCCACTGGTCGCCCGCGGTCTGAGCCATGAACGTATGGAGCACCAGCGTCGACACCAGTGTGATGATGGTAACGTAGACATCGCGGACGCCGCCGTAGAACATGAAGTAGCCTAGGACGGCGGCCACCAGCGCCCCGCCGCCGATGCCGACAAGGAACGCGCCGGTGATTCCCAGCGGGGTGGCGAAGTTCACAGAGACGACGCCGAAGGTGTATCCGGCGACGCCGAAGAACACCACCTGGCCGAAGCTCAGCACTCCGGCGTATCCCCAGACCACCGAGAGCGACAGTCCGAGGAAGGCGTATACCAGGAACAGCGAGAACCGGGAAACCTGGTAGACACCGACCATGTAGGGGTAGGCTAGCAGAACCGCCACCGCGACGGCGAAGCCGGCCCAGTATGCCCGTGAGTTGCCGATGGTGTTCGGGCCTTCCAGACGACCGCGGACGCGGCCGATGAGGCCGGGAGATTCCGATTCGGGCCGCCCCGATCTCTCGGTCGCCATCTCAGGCATCCCCCTCCTGCCGGCGCGCACGGACGCGCTTAAGGATTCCCGTGATACCATCCGGCAGGAAGCGGATCATCACGATGGCAGTCACGAGCAGGGCGATACGGCCAGCGGTCGTCCCAAGCAGGTTCGAGACGAGGGCGTTGATGCCGCCGAGGAACCCGCCAGCGAGCGCCGTCCCGAGGACGACGCTTGAACCGCCGACGACGACGGCGACGAACGCCTCGACCAGGAACGACCCGCCCAGCCCCGGCACCATCGTCACGGTGGGGGCGTACAGTGCACCGGTCAGGCCGGCGAGCCCGGAGCCGATGACGAACGTGGCCGCGTACGTCCGCTCGGTATCGACACCGAGCGCACGAGCGGTATCCTCATCCTGGATGGTGGCGCGGGCGCGCATCCCGAACTCCGTCCGTGTGAACACGACGTACGCCAGCACCAGCACGCCGAGTGCGACGCCCGAGAGAACCACCCGGTACATCGAGTACGAGAAGCCGACGTAGGTGAGCTTCCCGAGCGGCGTGCCGATCTGATCCAGCGAGTTACCTAGCGTGATGCGGACACCCTGGATCATGATGAGGCTCAGGCCCCAGGTCGCGACCATCGAGTCGGCGAGCCGGTCGTACAACGGCTCCATCAGGTCGCGGCCGGCCACCCGCTGACCGATTGCGTTCGGAACCGCCCCGGAGATGATGACCCGTTCGACGGCGAAGCCGAACAGTGCCGTCACGACCATCCCGACCAGCATCGCGGCCACGAGCGGCAGGCCGAACCGGACGCTGGCGAGCGTCGTTGCGTATGCCCCCAGCATGATGAACTCGCCGTGTGCGAGGTTGATGACGCCCATGATGCCGAAGACGATGGCCAGGCCCGCCGCCGCGAGGACGACGAACGCGAAGCTGTCCAGGAACTGGAACAGCAGGTTCAGGCCGTTCACCATCTCACCCCGCCTCCTCGTAGAAGTCTTGGGGCGTGTATTGGGTCTCCTCGTCCTCCTGAGTGAGGTCACAGCCGACCGTCTCCGAGAGGAACGTCTCCGGGATGACTTGGTCGGAGACGGCCTCGACGTTGTGGTTCTCGTCGGCCCGCATCACCCACATGTGATGGTCGACGTGGTGGGTCGCCCCGTCCAGGGCGATCTCCTCGTCTCCGGGGGCCTCCGGCGCGCCGTAGGTGATACCGGACTCCAGCGCGGTCTTGACCTCCTCCTGGTTCGTCGTCCCGGCCTGCTCGACCGCCTGCTTGTACATGTAGATGGAGAAGTAATTGGTCTGGGCCTCCTCGTTGAGGTACGGGGCATCGGGGAACTTCTCGTAGTAGCGGTCGACGAAGCCGCCGTCCTCGGTGTTGCGCTTCGTCGGGATCTCCTCCATGTAGTTGACACCGGCGTAGATGTTGGCCATCGCGGGCGAGTCGAGGCGCCGGTGTTCGTATCCCTGTGCCATCGCCGTCGACGTTCCGATGGGGACATCGAGGCCGGCGGAGGCCTTCTGCTCGTAGAAGGAGGTGTGGTTCGCACCGACGAGCATCGACATTACGAAATCGGGGTCGGCCTCCTGGATGCGGTTGATGGTGGAGCCGAACTGCGAGTTCGATAGTGGGATGAACTCCTCGCCGATAACCTCGGCGTCGTTCTCGTCGGCCAGTACCTTCACCCAGTCCGCGCTCAGCTGGCCGAAGTTGTAGTCGGCAGCGATGGTGTAGATCTCCGGGCCGAACTCGTCGACGAGGTACGGGAGGACGCTCCCCAGCTGCTGGCGGGCGGTCGGCCCGACGGCGAAGATGTTCTTGTCGCAGACCCCGCCCTCGTACTGGGTGGTGTAGAAATAGAGCTGATCCTCGCGGTCGATGATGGGCCGGATGGCCTCTCGTGTGGCCGAGGAGTAGCCCGCCCACAGCGCGTCGACCTGCTCCTGCTGGATGGCCCGACGGGTCAGCTCCTGGTAGCGCTTGTTGTCCGACTGCGGATCCGGGTCGAAGACCTCTATCTCCTTACCGTCAATGCCGCCGTTCTCGTTGATTTCCTCGATGGCCAGCAGCGACGCCTTGTGCTTTGGGTCGCCGACCAACGCGAAGTTACCCGACCGATCCTCGAGGATGCCGAGCGTGATTGTGTCGCCACCGCCACCGTCGCCCGACCCCGTAAATCCGCTACAGCCCGCCAGCGCAGCCAGCGTCGCGGCGGATCCGGAAGCGAGGAAGCCACGACGATCGACGCGGCGGCCCGTCATACTATCACCCCAACGCCGATAGCAGAGTCGTACAGATTCACGGCGCAATTTCCAGACATATCTAGAACGTTCTCACGGAGACGAACATACTCGTCCATATTTTCGAACACATGCCTGCCAAACCGTGACCACCATATAAGATTTCCCAACCGTATATTTTATCTCTTTCCTGGTGGTGGTAAACGTATAAGGACGTGTTAGTAACGACCGAACGTTATCGTAAAACCATATTTTATGCAAATATTTTTGAAATAGGTTTCGTTCAGAGTGGACAGTGCGCGGGCGGTCGGGTTCGGAAAGAATTGCCACGGCGA
>NZ_JBLGBY010000054.1:0-15088 GCF_047616845.1 Natronomonas sp.
AATCCCGGCGAGGCCAAAAAATGGCTTCCTGGTTGTCGATGAGCGGCTAAGTTCTCACTCCGCCTCAGTGTTGCCGACCTCGCGTCGACGGTGGCCGAGGCCAACGACGCGACGGTCGCTGTCGTCTCTGATCCGGTCTGTGTGGCTGTTCAGAAAGCACACGACCGCCGCCGAAGGCGCCGGTCGTGTCTGCCCGGTTTCCGCCGTGACGACGGGACAGGGATGTGCCGTCGGCCGGAAACCGGTTACACGTGGTCGAGTTGCTTGTAAAAGCCTTCGGGTCGAGCGCGACACCCTCTTTGCCGTCGCGGCGCATTCGTCGGTATGTTCGAGCAGGCGCGGTCGCTGGGGCGAACGCTGTGGCCGCTTGTCGGCACGGCCTACCTAATCTATCTCGCGATTCAGGCGCCGCCGGCGCGGTACGTCGGCCTCATCGGCCTCCTCATGGTCACGCCGCTTCTTGTCGGGTGGGGCGTGGGCTCGCTGTTCGGCGTCGGGCCGTGGGCCGACGACGTTGCCGAGCCCTAGGGCTTGTGCGTGAAAATGAACGCCTGGCCGTCCTCGACCCCGACACAGAGGTCGAGCTGCTTCGAGAGGTTCAGGCTGGTTGGGTTCTGTTTACAGACGACGAGGTCGTCGAACGGTTCCTCACAGGCCGGACAGGCGACCGAGACGGTGTTCTGATAGGACTTGAGGGCCGGGTTCTCCTGTCGTGGTGTCAACGATGCGAGGAGTTCCTCCGTATCGATGTCCATACCTCACTCTATGGGGCGTTCCTAATCAATCTCGCGGAGGAAATGGGCCGCATCCTCCGAGGAAGTAGTCCGTTCACTCGGCGTCGTCGGTACCGCGTTCCCAGACGTTAGAGACGGACTCGCCGGCGGGCGGTGTGTGGCTGATCTCTTTGAGGGTCTGTTTGTCGCTCATCGTGTTATGCCGTAGCATATCCAGCGTACGTAACCATTGCTTTTAATTTGTAATTAGACCTTATAACATATTAATTCTTTAGATAAACAGGTCATCTCATCAATAAACCACGATACAGACAGCTAAATGCCGCAAATAATTACTTATTGTTGTAAACGTGCGATTCAGTTCGCACCTGCCAATCTTCTCAAGACCGGTCTGAAGGTGACGCTCCGCCCGCCCGCCACAGTAACTGAGGTGGCCACGTCGCTTATTGCGGTGGAACGCTCTGATTGGGTCATGAGTGGAACGTGGCGCCAGCAACTCCCCAACCGAGCACAGTCGTCCACTATCGGCATCGTGCTCGTGTTGGGAATCACGCTGGCCGTCGCGTCCAGTATCGTCGTCATCGGCAGCGTCGCCATTGAGGACGGCCAACGGGAGTCCCAGGCTGGCCAGGCCGAACAGGCCATGACGCAGTTCGACTCGCGAGCCGCCCAGGTCGCACTCGGTGACTCTGGATCCCAGCGAGTGCAGATGGGACAATCCGGTGGTACCTACCGAGTCAACGAGACTGCTGGGACGATTCGTCTATACCACGAAGACTGGAACGGCTCCGGCACGAACGAGGACATCTACGAGGCCAACCTCGGGGCCGTCATTTACGAGACCGAGACGGCGACGCTCGCATATCAGGGCGGTGGCGTCTGGCGGAAGGACGAAAACGGGAGTCCGACGATGGTCTCCCCGCCGGAGTTGCACAACCGCCGGGCGACGCTCACCCTCCCCATCGTGCGCGTCCGCGGGTCCGACTCCGCCAGCGGCTCCAAGACGGCTCGCGTCACGCGGCAGACGAGCTCCAAGCCCATCTACCCCGACCTCCGGGGAGAGACGACGGCCCGTTCCAACCAGTATGACTCCGACGCCGACCGACACTACCAGAACCCCGTCACTGAGGGTAACATGACCGTCGAGATCGAAAGCGAATACTGTGAGGCCTGGCGGTCGTACTTCGTGACACGCACCGAGGGCACCGTCGACGACTGCGATGACGGCAACGTCACCGCCCAGATCGTCGCACTCGGTACCCAGGGGAATTTTGACATCTCCGGTGAGGGCGAAATCGCGATTCGTGGCGTCGAGGACTTGACCGAGTTCGTCCTCCGCATGGAGGCGTCCGACACGGGGAGTTCCTCGTTCAACCGTCTCGACTGGACAATGAGCGCCACGAAGGGTAACCAGAACCTCTCCATCCACTTCGAGCCCGTCAGTTCGGCGAAATGCGGCGACCCCATCCGCGGGGAAGTGAGCTACTCGAACAGCACGGTCGACCAAGTGTGGGCCAACGAGACAGCGTTCACAATCGGGTGTGATGAAAACGGCGAGAACCTCTATTTCGAGGTCGACCTGCTCAACGACAGCGTCGACATGCAGGCTGAAGGAAACGCAACCGTCATCAACGGCACGACGTACGACGCCTCGAACCCCGCCCCGCTCGGGACGCTCATCCAGCATTACTTCGATGAAATGGGCGACATGGACATGCAGATAGACGAGGGGAACGCAGCCTACCTCAGTGACACCTCCTCGGGGACGCTCGAGTACGAGGGTGACGGCCGCGTCGTTACGTTCCTCCATGTCACCGAGAACGAAATCGAAGTCGAGTTCGAGTGACTACACCAACTCGATGTCGATGCCGGTCGCTGCAAAGTACATCGAGTTGGTCATGACGTCGGTACAGACGACTTCCGAGCCCTGAATCGAACAGTCGTGCGTCGGAGTATCGTACGCCGCGGTGAGTGCGTCGTCGAGGTACCGGCGCCATGCCTCGGCGTGACCGGACGCCGGTTCGACCCGGATGGTCACGTTGATCTGCTGTGACTCGTTTTGGTGTTGGTGGCGGATCTCCTGGAATCGGCGCTCCGAACGAACGAGTGTCGTCGTGTCACCGCCGACCGACTGTTTGCCGCCCCGGAGCTCGATAACCCGGATGACCGTCTGGTTCGGGCCGAACACGAAGTCCGGGCGGCTCACCATCTGGGCGCTGTCGCCATCGGCCCGAATCACCGACCCGGCTTCGTAGATGACGGTCGAATCGGAGTCGCTCGGTTGATACGTTATCGGCCGGGTGGCAGCCGCGGAGCTGTTCATCCCCGTCGTGTTGATCGTGATGAACGTGGGCTCACCCGTCCGCAGGGACGCATCCGAGAGTTTGATTTCGGTCGCTCGACTCGGTGCGTCACCTTGGGCGACGCCCCGAAGGTTGGTCGACAGCACGTCGAACGCCCGCTCTGCGTTCTGAACCTTTTCGAAGTCGCGGGTGTCCTGCAGCTCCGCGAACCCGCCGACGTAGACGATACTGACAGTCCCCAACACGAGCGAGAACACGAGGATGAACCCGACGATTTCGGTTACGGCGCGGTCAGTCATTCTGCAACACCACTTCGTTTGCCGCGGCGTCGTAGACGACTTCGATGTCGCCGCCGGCTGCCGACGTAATCGCGACAGAAGTTTTCGATGTGATGCCGACGACGACGCTCACATCGGGGTTCTGGGCTGTCAGTTCCAGATACGGGCTCGTCGGGCCGCCGGAGTCACGAACGTGTATCTGATACGTCGAGCCGACGACTTGCGACGGTAACGAGCGGCCGACGCTGACGGTGCCGACATCGTCGGTTCGGACAAGCCGGTCGGCCGAGGAGATATCCGCAGAGACCTGCTGGCCGAGGACGCGCAGCTCGCTTTCGGCGGTCGTCGAGCGCTGGCTGTCGACGTATCCGCCTGCGGTGATGAGGAGTCCACCGACCAGTATCGTCGAAATCGACAGCGTCAGCGCGTAGCCGAACACCGGCGAAACGGCTCGGTCGTCACCGAACGTCATCCGACCACCTCACAATCAGTGCTGCCTGCCTCACAGGCTTTGACGGCCGTGGTGGCACGGCCGCTCTCGTCGATGACCGTAATCTGGAGGCGATAATCCGTCCCGAGTCCGTCGTGGCTCAGGGTGTTCGCCCCGGTGCCAGAGGCCCCGCTTACCGAGACGGTTTTGTTGTCGACGACACGGTTCAGGTTGATGGGGAATCCTCGTGTGTTGTTTATCGTATCCTCGTAGTCGTTGAAGTAGGTGTTGAATCCGAGGGCTCCGAGGAGTTCCTCGAACGCTGGGTCGTCGGTCGCTCTGTCGACCTCGTTTTCGACCTCCGATTCCGTCTTTTCGACGGACACCTCGACCAGCTCGAGCTCGACGCGGTCGAGCCGGGCATTCGGGTGGGAAACCTGCCACTCGACGTCGAAGGTGTCATTAGGGCTGTTGGCGGTACTGCCAGTCACGTTGAACGATTCGACGCGCGGGTGCTCCCACAGTATCCCGCCGGAGTCGGCCTCCTGTGGTTTGACCGTCCGGTTCGGGACTGTGTACGTCGTCCCGTCCGACCGGTAGGTGTAGGTGTAGTTGAACGAGTACATCGCAGCCTGGTAGAACGGCTGGCCGTTGCCGACCGGCTCGAAGGCGCTCGTGTTGTAGTTCGTCGTTCCCACGAGGATGTCGTACGTTCCCGTCCCGCGGTCGATGCCATCGGTTTTTACGTTCGCGAAGCTGACGTTGTGGGCCTCGATTTCGTTGTAGAAGGAGAACTCCTCGCAGTTAGCGCCGCCGAACTGCTCTTCGCCGAGGCGCATCGAGACGGTATCGCCCTGCAGCGCACACGACTGATTGAGCCAGCCGTCGACGATGTGATCCGGGTTCGTCCGGGTCTCCAAGCCACTGGCCTGGAACTCCTGGTCATCCGTCTCGACGACGGCGTAGACGCTTTCGGTCGCCGCCCCACGGAAGATGTAGATGCGCCAGACGCCGCTTCCGGTCTCGAACTCGATTGCGAACGCCGAATCGCCAAGAAGCGCCATCGTCGTGTCGAGCGCCGCCTGGAAGAGGCTCCCTTTCTGCATGTTCATGGCGAACTGCCCGCCCTCCGGAATCCCGTTGGTCAGCGTCCAGTTCGTCGCCCCCTCAGCCGACGAGAAATTACGGCTCTCGTTGGTCTGTCTGAGCCGCGCGCCCTCGGTCGGCGAGTTCGTACTGACATCGACAATCTGCCCCCGCTTTGCGCCAGCTTCTATGTACGTGGAGCTTTGATTCGCGAGTGCTTTCTCGAGTTCGGCCTGTAACGTCGACCCGGACGTCGTCTCGATGTTCGCGTTCGTCCGGTCGACAGTCCGGCCGAGCCGACTCTCCAGCAGCTCCCGCTGCTGCAGTGGCTCGCTGTTCTCCGCACCGGTGTCCCGCGTCGCGAGGTTCTCCGCGAAGATGGCGCTGTTGACGATGAGCGCGAGCCCGACGAACACCACCGCCAGCAGCAGGCCGGCGACGATGATTATCTGCCCGCGGTCGATGTCGGATGTCACATCCGCCATACTGTCACCTCGACTCGAACCACGTTGTACACGAGGCTGTTGCCGTGTTCGTCGTCAGCGTAGAATGACGCGTTGGAGACGCGCTTGCTCCGGGTGTTGTTCTCATCCCGGAGCCAGTCGCCGTCGTAGATGGTCACCGTCCGACTCGCCGAGGCGGCGTTGTCGCTCGGCTGGCCGTTGTACACCATCCGCTGGGGTCGGCTGTTCCCCTCCGTGTGGACGAGGACGTTCACCGCCAGCCCTCGCCCCGCGAAGGAGCGATTGAGGATGTCACCGAACCCGTTGTCCGGATAGGTGTTCGTGTAGTACTCACCCCGCTCCGGGTTGTGGAACTGTCCTTCGGTGTCGTTCCAGTAGAGAACGGCGGGCTTCAGTACGTTCTGTTGGTCGGCGGAGACGAGCGCGCCGGCCGCCGAGGAGCGCTGTTGGTTCTCGATGTGCTGGTTCGCCGTACTCGCCGACAGCGGCGTCACAGCGGTTACTTGCAGCGCGAACGTGAGACTCGAGATCAAAAGCAGCGATGCGATGAACGCCTCGAGCGTGTACGCCTGTCCATGTTCGTTTCCTATCATATTACCACACCTTCACCAGCAGCGTTGCGTCCTGTCCGTCGATAGTGACGACCCGACGGGCGACCGTCACGGACTCTCTGTCCGAGGGTTCGTCGCCGATTTGGTACACGACGCCGTCGTTGCTCGGGTCGCAGTCGGCCGAATCCGCCTTGACGACCGTTCCATCGCCGGTATCACACAGCAGTGTCTTGTCGCGAGTGGCGGCGTCCACGCGCGCGAGCGTGACGTTGACGTCCGCCCTGTTGCTGACGCCGATCCGATTCTGGAAGCCGTCGACGTCGTAGCTGCATCCGGCCGGCGCGGTGTTGTCGGCGAAGAACGCGGTCGTGCACGTGACGTTCAACACGTAGGGGTCGTTCGGGTCGGCGAGTGACCCCTCGACGAGATGGCTCGCAACGCGGTCTGCGACAGCCGTCTGTTCTTGATTCCCGTCGATGAACGGGGCGGTCAGAGAGGGGATGAATGTGAACACGAAGGCGATTGTCAGGAGGAACACACCCATCGCTATGGCGAAATCGAGCGTCGTTTGCCCCCTTGGCGTTGGATCGGTTGTTTTCATGAGAGGTGGTTAGATGAGCATGAAGACGATGAGCGCGAGCGTCGGCAGGACGACGACGAACTTCAGGCCGGCCATGACGCTCACGTCACGGATGTAGCCGGCGATGAACCCCGAGATGATACCCTGCAGCGTGACGGCGTGGAAGAACAGCATGGTGAGCATATCGATATCCAGCCCACCGCCGAACTGTCCGCCGCCGCCCCCACCGCCGGATTCGGCTTCGGCGGCCTGCTGGGTCAACCCGGCCATCGTTTCGAGGAACTCCACTTTCAGGAGCGCCATCACGCCCAAAAGCGTGACGTAGGTCATGATGATGATGACCATCTGCATCCGGGTGCGGGACTTCCGGTCGCGCTCGATATCGTCTTGGTTCTCGGAGGCCTGTGCAGCCGTCGACAGCACCTGTGTAATCTGGCTGGACGCCTCCTGGGCTTTCGTGATGAGTTTGACCGTTCGGGCAAGTCGTGGGACGTGATACTTGTTGTTGAACTCCAAGAGGGCCGTCTTCAGGCTCGTCCCGTAGTTCACCTTCGCGTACATGGTCTGGAACTCATCCGAGAGCCGCCCCGAGGAGGTGTCGGCGACGACCTTCAGCGACTCCAGCAGCGTCATGCCGGTGTCGTTGGCACTCGAGAGCTTCCGGAGGTTATCGGAGAGATTGTTCGTGATGGCGCTTCGGGAGCGGATGTTCCACTCGTGGAAGATCGTCAGCGGGCCGAGATTGACGTACAGCGGCACGTACACCAGGAAGAAGGTACCCATAACCGGGTCGGCGACCATGCCCTCGAAGGTCAACGGCACGACACCGGCCAGCACAGAGAGGGCCACGAGCAGAAGCGACAGCGGAAGCGTGATGCCGAGCACGGCAAGCGGGTGGTCACGGAAGAACAGGTGCGGCTGCTTCAGGACGTTCAGCATCTCGAACGTCCCCTCCCGGGACTTCACGCGGTCGAAGATGGCGAAGCCGCCCGCGTAGTCTCCCGCCAATCCGAGGTCGAAGATGCCCTCGGATTCGTCGAACACCTGCTCGCCCTCCGGGCGGAGGTAGCCGTCGCCGACCTCGTCCTGGACGACCGTCGAAACGAGGATGAGGAACCCGACCCCGATGAGCGGAATCAGTCCGTACACCGTCCCGTACAGGAGCATGTCCTGGGCCTCGCCGAGCATCGACATGATGACGAGAATGATGATAAGCAGGAGGGGAAACAGCGAGAGGGTCATGTACATCTCGCCGAACAGCTCGAGCGTCTCGAGCACCATCTCCTGTTCCTGCTTCGAGGTTCGCATGTGCTTTTCCTTCTGCTCTTCGAGGAACTGCTCCATGTCACCGCCGGAGTTGACAATAGAGAGCATGTCCGTCAGGAACTGGCTCAGCTCCTCGGAAGGCGTCTGCATCGCCTGGTTCCGGATTGCCGTCCGGTAGTCCGTGTCGAAGTACTCGGTTTCGAGGACGATAGACTGGAACTCCTTTGCCACCTCACCGTACGTGTCGTCGGCTTTCGCCATCGCCTGGAGGATTTCGAGTTGGTTCAGCCCCCCGACGGACAGCGCGTACATGAACGACACCGAGTCGGACAGGAGGACGTTGATCTCACGCTTCCGGCCGCTGGAGTTGAGATACGGTTTCGCGACCATCCCGCCGAACCCGGCGCCGAAGCCGATAGAGCCGAAGAACAGCCCCGAGAAGATGACGATGAACGGTATTTTCAGCGAATTGACGAGGGAGAGGTACGGCTCCGAAAGCGGGAGCCCGAGCAGCGTCGGCGGCTCCGTGATGAGGAACGTGACGATGGCCCATCCCAGAAACGTGCCGATGAGCCACAGACTGAGGCCGGTGAGCACGCCGATTGCGAGCGCCTTCGAGAGGTATATCTCGACCGTATCGGGCACCCGCGACTCGGCGAGCTTGCGTTCGAGGTCGGCCACGAAGTTGCTGTTCTCGTCGAACAGCCGCCGATACAGCGGATAGAACAGATCTGCGAGCGTGTTTGACCCACCTGTCGACCCGGCCGACCCGAAACTCATGGCCTATCCTCGCCCTCATCGGTGTCCGAGCCCTGCTCCTCGGAGGTCGCTGGCTCGAACCCTTCGATATCCGCGTCGGTGTCCCCCTCGATACCACCGTCCGCCGTCGCCTCGCCGCTGCTGGATTCGTCATCGCTTTCGAACGCGAACCCACCGTAACTGAACGCGTCACCGCCCTCGTCCTCTGCGTCCGACTCGTCGCCGTCCTCGTCGAGTTCGATATCGTCGGCTTCGTCCATCTCGAGGACGCCGGCGATGCCCTCCTGGGCGGTCTCTCCGCGGTACTCTTCGAGCATCCCCTCGGCGTCCTCGAGGATGCTGCTTGTCTCTTCGAGCATCTCCTCGTCCGCCGACGGCCGCGGCACCATCGCCTCCTTGTCGGGATCGATATCGATCTTGACGGACTCCATCTCCCGGAGGTCTTCGAGCGACCGCTCGAGGTCGTCGTTCGCGATGAGCGTCAGGATGGTGTCCGGGTCGTTGATGAACGCCTGTAGCGACGCCGCCACCTGCGTGTACGTGTTAAGGTCGTTCTCGATGAGGTAGGCGAGAACGATCTCGCGCATGAATATCTCCTCTTCGAGGTGGTCGCGCGACCACCCGCGGTCGAACATGATCTCATCGAGCGTGTTCGAATCGCCCATCTGGAGGAACTCGTCGGTCTCCGCTTGCCACTGATAGACGTCCTGAACGTTGATCTCGTCGTTCTCGGGGTCGTAGTGGTTGATCTCGGTCAGTGACTTGTTTCGGCGCACCTTGTTGCCCTGCACCCGCGTCGACGTCTGGATGGACACGAGGTCGAGCGCCGTGAACATCGTCTTCGAGACGTTGATGGGGTCGGTTGTGAACCGCTTGATGACCTCGCCGACGGAGTCGGCGTGGAACGTCGTCAGCGTGGTGTGCCCGGTCGACATGACCTGGAACAGCGTCCGCCCCTCCTCACCACGGATCTCACCCATGACGATGTACTCCGGCCGCTGTCGGAGTGCGGCCTCCAGCAGGTCGAACTCGTCGACATCACCCTTGTCGCCGTCGCTGAAGGACGGCCGGGTGACGCTCGCGATCCAGTTCCGCTGTGGCAGTTCGACCTCACGGGTGTCCTCGATGGAGACGATTTTTGCCTTACTCGGGATGAAAAGCGAGACGGCGTTCAGTGATGTCGTCTTCCCGGATGCCGTACCCCCGGCGAAGATGAGCGATTTGTGGTTCTCGATACAGAGCCACAAAAAGGCCATCTCGCTCAGGGAGAACGTGCTCCAGTTGATGAGGTCGATCGGCGTGAACGGGACGTCCTTGAACTGACGGATGGTGTAGTTCGTCCCGTGGTCGGACACCTCCTTGCCGAGCGTGAGCTGTGACCGGGAGCCATCGGGCAGCGTCGCGTCGACCTGTGGGCTTCGCTTCGAGATACCTTTCCCGGAGCGTTGGGCCATCTTGACGACGAACTCGTCGAGTTCGTCCTCGCCGTGGTAGACGTTCGTGATGATCTGCTCGTAGTCGCCGTGGTAGACGAACACCGGCGAGTTATAGCCGTCACAGGAGATGTCCTCGACGTTGATGTCGTGTTTGATGCCGTCGATGCGCTCGAAACCGATGAAGTCGCGTCGAAGCAGATAGAGAAGCTTCTCGATTTGGTACTCGCTGAGCGTCTCCGAATCCTCCTCGATGATGGCCGGCTCTGGCCGGGCCTCGACGCCCTGCAGTCGCGTCGTCACGTCACGGTCTATTTCCTCCTCCTCCTCCTCGTCGGCGAGGCCAACGAGGCCCTTGACGCTGTCGACGAGGCTTTCGCCCTCCGGACGGGCGCCCTCCTCATAGAGGTCGTATCGTTCGAGCAGTTCGTGTGTCTCGCGTTCGATGACGCCCGCGCGGGCTTCCTCGTCTCCCTCGACGATGACGTCGTCGCTGGAGTATTTGATTGCGGTTTTGAGCTTGGCCGCGAGGAACTCACGGAGGTCGTCTTCGATGGGGGTGAGATGCGGCTCGATGAGGTAGTACTTCTTCTCGTTTTCCTTCTCGGAATGGAAGATGATGACGAAGGCGTACGGTTCGTTCACCCAGTAGCGGTCGACCTCCCGGAAGTGGTGTTTCTTCTCCTGGGGAACGGATTTCTCCAGGTCGTACCGGTTGACGACCGTCGTGTCGCCTTCGGGGGTCGTGAAGAAGGCGTCCTCGTCGAGTTCGGGGTTGACGCGAACGGTTCGCTCGTTCGCCACTCCAGTTAGCTGGGTGGCACCGAGTCCCGCGTTGCCGACGACGTCCCCGATGGCATCGGGGTCGAAGCCGAGATACTCCTTTGGCTCGAACTCCGAGCCCTCTGGTGCGTCTCCGTTCCCGTCGTAGTAGTACTCCGCTTTGAAATCCTCCCAGTCGTACTCGCCGACGGCACGGGTTACCTCCTCTTTTGCCTCCGTTTCCTCGGCTTCGGGCTCCGGTTCCGTTTCCTCGGCTTCGGATTCCGGCTCTGTCTCTACGGCGTCGACAACTGGCCCCCCAGTACCAGCCTCTCCACCATCGGCGTCATCGATAGCCATTACCAAAGATTACGGCACCTCTGCGAAAAAGGCTTGTGCCACACTCAATCGGTGATTCTGGTCGTATCGCGCCGCCTTCCCCGAAAAATCTGGCGAGCGCTGTCTCGTGGTGTTCGCTACGATATGAACCGTTCGAGGCGGTTCATCGCTTCCTTCAGATCGTCGAGGCCGGTCGCATACGAGACACGGAGATGGCCCTCCGCGCCAGCGCCGAAGGCGGTGCCGGGCACCATCGCGACGCCCTCGGCTTCAAGCAGTTCCTCGGCGAAGGCCTCGGCGTCACCGCCGGGACACTCCGGGAAGACGTAGAACGCACCGGTCGCCTCGAAACAGTCGATGCCCATCTCCTCGAACCGCGAGAGGACGAAGTTCCGGCGACGGTTGTACTGGGCGCGCATCTCGTCGACCTCCTCCCGGCAGTTCCGGAGAGCCTCGATGGCGGCGTACTGGGCGGTGGTCGGCGCCGACAGCATCGTGTACTGATGGATGCGGTTCATCGCCGTGATGACCTCGCTCGGTGCCAGGGCGTAGCCGAGCCGAAGCCCCGTCATCGCGTAGGCTTTCGAGAAGCCGTTGAAGACGACGGTTCGTTCGCGCATCCCGTCGAACTCCCCGATGGAGACGTGTTCACCCTCGTAGGTGAGGTCGGCGTAAATCTCGTCCGAGAGGACGGCCACGTCGTGTTCCAGGCAGAACTGCGCGACCTCGAACAGTTCCGAGCGGTTCATCGTCGCGCCCGTGGGATTGTTCGGGAAACAGTAGACCAGCAGGTCGGCCTCGTCGGCGCCGGCTTCCTCGAGCACCTCGGGCGTGAGCTTGAACTCGTCCTCGACGCGGGTCGGCACGTCGAGCACCTCGCCGCCGGCGAACGTGACGCCGGGCTCGTAGGAGACGTAACACGGCTGGGCGACGGCGACGGTGTCGCCGGGGTTGACCAAGGCGCGGAACGCGACGTCGATGGCTTCGCTCGCGCCGGCGGTGACGAGTACCTCCTCATCGGGGTCGTAATCGAGGTTCCACCGCTCGGCGTCGCGGGCAATCTCTTCCCGGAGTTCACGCATGCCGCGGTTGGCGGTGTAGGAGGTCTGGCCGCGCTCCAGGGAGGCGATTGCGGCCTCGCGGGCGGCCCACGGCGCCGAGAAGTCGGGTTCGCCGACGCCCAGGGAGATGACGTCGTCCATCTCTTCGGCGAGCTCGAAGAACCGGCGGATGCCGGAGGGCGGCACTTCGGCGACGCGGTCGGATGGCCGCAGCGTCATGGCGTGACCGACAGACGGTCGTCGCCGCCGTCGTCGTCGAAGCGATGGCCGCCCTGCTTGTACGTCTCCATGATGTAGTGGGTCACCGTCTGCGTGATTTCGGGGAGGGGCGCGACCTTGTCGCTGATGAATCGGGACACTTCACGCATCGAGTCGCCCTCGACTTCCAGCGCGAAGTCGTAATCGCCCGAGACGAGCCGTAGGCCCTGTACCTCGGGAAAGCCGGCGAGCCGTTCGGCGACGTCGACGTAGCCCGTCTCGCGGTCGAGCGTGACGTTGCACTCGACGTGTGCCTGGACGCGCTCGTCACCGACGGCGTCCCAGTCGACGATGGCTGTGTAACCCTGGATGACGCCCTCGGATTCCAGTTCGGCGATTGTATCTTCGATTTCCTCGGTGGTCAGTCCGGTCAGCCGTGCGAGGTCGGCCGTGGAGTGGCGCGCGTTCTCACACAGTAGTTCGAGGAGTTCTTCGCGCTCGTTCATACGGAATAGGACGGCAGGGCGGACTAAAGCGTTGCGAGGCATCGGCACCCGCTCACACTGTTGCCTAATATAATGTTCTTTCATGCTGTTCGGCATATAAGGTCATGGGTTGGCATATTATCTCTCAATACTCTTATTACCCGTAGGCACACTTGGGTAGGTATGAAGCAGCACGCGCTTCGGACGGCGATGACACTGTATCAGGGCGGCACGCTGGACGTCGAGACGGCGGCCAAGCAGGCCGGCGTCTCCCCAGCCCGCCTTCGCCGCGCCGTTGCCCGTACTGGAACCACTCCGTCCCCGACCACGGACCCCGAACGCGTTCCCGTCCGCGCGGACTAACGCCTCAAATCGAACGGCTTTCCTTTCCGCCGTAACAGGTTAGCGCGTGTCGCGACAGCACGCGCCCCTCGTTGTCGGCCTCGTTTCCGGCTCCCACGTCGTCAACCACGCCTACATGCTGCTTTTCGCGCCTGCGTTTCCCCTTCTCAGAGCCGAATTCGGCGTCTCACTCAGCGCGCTGGGGCTGGCCCTCGGCGTCATCAGCGCCGTCGTCACCGCCGGCCAGCTCCCGCTCGGCCACATCTCAGATACGTACAGCCACACGGCCGTCCTCGTCGGCTGCCTCTCGGTCGGTACCGTCGGCGCTGCGCTGGCCGCCGTCGCGCCCAACTACGAGGCGCTCGTCGTCGCCGCCGCTGTCATCGGCCTCGGTGTCGCCGGCCACCATCCCGCCCATTACCCACTCATCTCGGCGGCCGCGCCCGAGGCCTACCGCTCTCGGGCCTACAGCGTCCACGGTTTCGCGGGCGCGCTCGGCCTCGCGGTGCCGTTCGCCGCCGTCTCGGCCGCCGTCGCACTCGGTTACGGCTGGCGAGCAGCCTTCGGCGTCATCGCCGCACTCGGCTTCCTCTACACCGTCGCGACTGTCCTCGCTATCCGGTACATTCCACGCTCCATCGCCCGTGCTGGTGCCGAGGCCCGTAACGAGGATTCCGAGGCCGCCGACACGTCCGAGGTCGCTCCGACTGGTCGCCTACGCTCGTTCGCCGCTCGGTTCGTCGACTACTTCCGGTCGCTGGCGGGCGCGCCGCTCATCCTCCTTCTCACGGCACTCTGGTTCGTCAACAGCGTCGCAGCGTGGGGCATCCGGTCGTACGCCGCCACGCTGCTCGATGCCGGCTATGGACTCGCCCCCGGCACCGCAAGCCTCGTCGCGGGCGCGATGCTCATCGTCGGCGCCGTCGTTCTCCTCGGCGGCGGCTATCTCGCCGACGAAATCGGGCCGTTCCCAGTGTTGTTCGCCGGCTACGGCTCGCTCGTCGTTCTCGCTGCGCTGCTTTCGACCGCGCTCCTGTCCGTGTTCGCGGCTGCTGGTCTGGTGTTGCTGCTCGCCGCCACCATCGACCTCTCACGGCCGGCGCGGTCGACGCTGACCGACCTCGCCTCCGAACGCGGCTCCGTCGGCAAGAACTTCGCGCTGATGACCGTCGGCATCTCCGCGGGCGGTGCCGTTGCGCCTCCGATGTTCGGCTACGTCATCGAAACCGCCGGCGTCGGCCCCGCGTTCCTCGGCGTCGCCGCGATGGCCGGTGTGGCGTTCGGCCTCTCGGTGTTCGTCGCCCGTGCCGCGCGCCGAGACGGCGTGTAGCGCCGTGTGGAAAAGCACAAACGCGCCCGCTGGTAACGACACGGCATGACCACGGTTCGCAACATCGCACAGGGCGTCCGCTCGTTTACGAGCAACGTCTTTCTCGTCGAGGGCGAGCGCACCGTCCTCGTGGACGCCGGCAACGACTTCGACGCCGTCGAACGCATCGAGGGCGCTGTCGATGACCTCGACGCGCTCGTGCTCACTCACACCCACCCCGATCATATCGGCAACGCTCGCTCCGTCATCGAGCGCTTCGATGTCGATGTGTGGGGCTACGACGCCGACGCCAGTCTCGTCGACTACGAACTCGCAGACGGCGACACGCTCGCCATCGGCGATGCCGAGTACGAGGCGCTGTATACGCCCGGCCACAAGAACGACCATCTCTGCTTTTACTCGCGGGACGCTGGCACGCTTTTCGCTGGTGACCTGATCTTCGCCAACGGCGGCTTCGGCCGCACCGACCTCGAGGAGGGCGACCGTAGCAAACTCATCGAAAGCATCGAGTACGTCTACGAAACTGTCGATGACGACCTGGCTGGCATGTACGTCGGCCACGGCCCGGCGGTCGAGTCGCACCCGAAAAACCACGTCGAACTCGCGTTGCAGGCTGCGAAGACTGGTTTCTGAATTCAAACTATCTCAAAAAACAGTTAGAGAAGGAGAATCACACTCCCCACAATA
>NZ_JBLGBY010000055.1:0-14976 GCF_047616845.1 Natronomonas sp.
CCCCCACATCCACCATGCTCGGCATCATCGGCGGCAGCGGCATCTACGAGGCCCTCGGCTTCGAGGACGGCCGAGAGGAACGCGTTACGACCCCCTTCGGTGACCCGAGCGCGCCGCTCGAATTCGGCGAGGTCGCCGGCACCGAGATTGCGTTCCTTCCTCGCCATGGCCGCAACCACGAATACGACCCCACGAACGTCCCCTACCGGGCGAACATCCACGCGCTGAAGCAGGTCGGCGTCGACCGCATCGTCGCGACGAACGCCGTCGGCAGCCTCAAAGAATCGCTTTCGCCGCGGATGCTCGTCGTCCCCGACCAGCTGTTCGACCGCACCCGCGACCGCCCGCGTTCCTTCTTCGGTGACGGCGTCGTCGTCCACGTTTCGATGGCGGAGCCGTACTGCCCACATCTCTCCGCGCAACTCTCCGACGCCGGCGAGGCCGCCGACGCTGACCTCGCTGACGGCGGCACCTACGTTTGTATCGAGGGGCCGCAGTTCTCGACGAAAGCCGAAAGCGAGTTCTACCGCAGCCGCGGCTTCGACGTCATCGGGATGACGACCGTCCCCGAAGCCCACCTCGCCCGCGAAGCCGAACTCTGTTATGCGGCGCTGACCGGCGTCACGGATTACGACGTCTGGCACGACGACGAGGAAGTGTCGCTTGAGACCGTGCTCGGACACGCCGCCGCGAACGAGGAGTCGATGTCGACGGTGCTTGAAGCCCTCGCGACAACGCTCGATACGGTCGATGAACTGCCGTGTGATTGCCAGCAGACGCTCGAGGGCGCCATCAACACGCCAGCGGAGGCTATCGACCGCGAAATACGGGAGAAGCTATCGCTGCTGATCGACGATTATCGCTGACGGCCCTCTTCTCGCACGTACGTCAGCGCGGTCACGACGTCGTTGGGGTCGACCCTATCTCGGGTCTCTTCGAGGCGTTCACGGAAGCGCGTCGGGGTCATGGTGTGTTAACACGTACCACGCACGAGGAAATAAACCTATCGGCAAATTGTTCCGGTGTTCAGCAGCCGATTTAATCGTCAGCTGCCGCGGTCTCCTCACCGACCGCAGCGGCGGGGTCTTGTATCCAGAGGTCGCCGAAGAGGTCGTCCTGCTGGAGTTGTATCTGCCCGCGGTGGGCCAGAAAGAGCAGGCCGAGGAACGTGTTGACCCTCGAGCCGCCGGCCGTCCGAATCTCGGCGAACAGCACCTCGTCGCGGCCCTGGTCGTAGTGGGACTGGAGTTCGACGTACACGTCGTTGATGATATCCTCCATGTGCTCGTCGTGAGCCGTCCCGGTCACGTCGTCGGCCGTCGGCTCGTCGTCCATCCGGAAGTCGTCGCCGGAGCGGTAATCGAGCGTCTGCGTTCCCCGTGAGAAGCCCGACGGCGATTCGTCGGTGTCGTACGTCCGGGATTCCTTCCACCAGGTGTCGCGCTCTCGCTCCCGGAGGTCACGGACGAGTTCGTCCAACGTCTCCGGCATTCCACGGGCGCGTTTGCGCTCGATACGGCGATCCATCTCCGCCTCGAGCTTCTCGAAGGGGTCGACGGCGGGGCCGCCCTCGCGCTCCTCGGGCGGCATCTCCCAGGGCTCTTCTTCCCGCTCGTCTTCCTCCTCGTCGTTCCACATCGCGTCGCTTTTCATCCGCAGGAGGACGGACGCGTAGAACAGCGCGCGTCCGCCGGTGCGGAGGTCGGCCTCGTCGAGGCGGTCAAGGAACTTGTCGGTGACCGTCACCACGTCGATATCCCACGGGTCGATTTCGCCGTCCTCGGCCAACTGGACGAGCAACTCGACGGGCTCGACCTCCTCGTCACTCTCGCCCGGCTCGGAGACGTCGAACTCCGAGAGCACCGACTCGTCTTCGTTCTCGCTTGGGTCGGCTCCGTTCGTCTCCGGCTCCATATCGCCCCCTTCACGCCGTTTCTTCTCGTCATCGTGGCCGGCGATGTTCAGCGGGATGTCGCCGGCTCCGGCGCCGTCGGTTCGGGGCTCTTTCGCGTCGTCCTCGCTACCCTCACGGGTCGCTTCGCTCTCCGTTCGGGTTTCCTGAGAATCTCTCTCCGGTCGATTCTCGCTATCTCGCGGTTCGCTTCGCTCGCGGTTCCCATCGTCACCGCTCGCATCGAGGCTTCTCCCTCCGCTCGAAGCCTCGCTCTCCCCGCTCGACTCTTCCGAGGACTCCCTGCGGTCGTCCTCACTAGTCATCAGCGGGCACCTCCCCAGCCGACAGGTCGATCCCCGTCACAGCCGATACGTTCTCGTCCTGCATCATAACGCCAATGGCCCGCTCGGAGCGCTCAAGCAGCGCCGAGCGATGGGAGACGACGACGAACTGCGCGTCGCCGGCCAGTTCCTCGACCATCTCGCCGACCATCTCGGCGTTGGCCGCATCGAGGAACGCGTCGACCTCGTCCAGCGCGTAGAACGGCGCCGGATTGTACCGCTGGATAGCGAAGATGAACGCCAGCGCGGTCAGCGATTTCTCGCCGCCGGACATGGCGTCGAGCCGCTGTACCGGCTTGTCGCCGGGCTGGGCTTTCATCGTCAGTCCGCCCTCGAAGGGGTCGTCGGGGTCTTCGAGGACGAGTTCACCCGACCCGCTCGACAGCCGCGCGAAGATGTCCTCGAACTGCTCGTTGATGCCCTCGTAGGCGTCCATGAACGTCTCTTTCTTGCGGGCCTCGTAGGCGTCGATGCGGTCGCGGATTTCGTCGGCCTCCTCGACCAGCGTGTCGCGTTTCCCCTGTAAGTCTTCGAGCTCGTCGGCGACCTCGTCGTACTCTTCGATTGCGAGCATGTTCACCGGCTCGAGCGCCGACATCTCGCCTTCAAGCCGTGCGATTTCGCCTTTGACCGTGTCGTGGTCGGGTATCTCCTCGGCATCGTACTCACCGACCTGTGAGGACAGTTCGTCGATTTCCCACTCCAGTCGGTTCTCGGCGTCCCGGAGGTCGTCCAGTTTCGACTCGACGCGGGAGACCTGCTCGTTTTTCTCATCGCGCGCCGATTTCGCGTCTGCGAGTTCGTTCTTCAGTTCCTCGCGGTCGGCTTTGAGGTCGGCCAGCTCCGCTTCGAGCTCCTCGACTGCGGCTTCTTTCTCTTCGAGTCGCTCTTCTTCGTCGGCGATGGTCGCCTCGAGTTCGACGATGCTGTCCTCGGCGTCGGCCTTCTTGTTCTGGGCCGTCTCGATATCATCGTGGAGCTCCTTGATGGCCTCCTCTGCGTACTGTTTCTCGAGTTCGAGCTCGTTGAGGTCGCCGTCGAGGTCGTCCATCCGGTCTTCGAGGTCGGCGATATCGTTCCGAATCGATTCGGCTTCGCTCGTCAGCTCCGGAATGTCCGATTCGGCGAGCTCCGTTTCCAGCTCGTCGATTTCGGCTTCCAGTTCCGCGATTTCGGCGTCTTTCGCTTCGATGTCGGCTTCGACGGCCTCCATCTCCTCGGCGACCTCCTCGCGGTCGCCCTCGATGTCTTCGAGTTCGCCCTCTAAGCGCTCGATGCGCTCTTCGATCTCCTCGCGGTCGGCTTCGACGGATTCGATTTCAGCCTCGATGTCGCGCACCTGCTCTGCGGCGTCGGACTGCCGGTCGCGGGCGTCGTCCAGCCGCTCTTCGACGTCCCGAATGTCTGACCTGATGGACTGCTTTTCGTCCTCTAACTGGGTAATCTGCTCTGCGACCCGCTCCAGCTGGCCCTTGCCGCTCTTCGTGAACGAGTATCGGGAGCCGGATTTCGACCCGCCCGTCATCGCGCCGGATTTCTCGACGAGGTCGCCGTCCAGCGTGACGATTCGGAACTCGCCCATCAGATCGCGGGCCGTCTCCATGTCCTCGACGACCAGTGTGTCGCCGACGACGTAGGAGAACACGTCCGCATACGCCGAATCGAAGTCGATGAGGTTGTACGCGAAATCGACCACGCCCGGCATGTCCGGCGCGGACGGCAGCGAGCGATTGTGCATCTCCGTCATCGGGAGGAACGTCGCCCGGCCGGCATTTCGGGACTTGAGATGGTCGATACACCGCTGGCCGACGCCGTCGTCGTCCACGACGACGTTCGCGAGTCGCCCGCCGGCAGCCGTTTCACACGCCGTCGCGTACTCGGGGTCGACACCGCCCAGTTGCCCGACCGTCCCGTGGACGCCATCCATCTCGGCGTTCAGGATGGTCGTCACCGCACGCCCATACGAGGTGTCGCCGGTTTCGCCGGCACGGGCCTCAAGTTCCGCGTACTCCTGCTGTTTCGCCGAGAGGTCGTCCTCGATATCGTCGAGGTCTTGCTGGAGTTCGCGTTTCTCCTCGCGGAGGTCATCGACGACCGCCGTGATGTTCTCGCGGTTGCCCTCGGCTTTCTCAAGCTCCGTCTGGAGGTCGGATAGCTCCGCGTCGAGTTCCGGCAGTCTCTGTTCTGCAGCCTCGATCTCCTCTTGCTTTTCGCGCTCTTCCTTCGAGCGCCGCCGGGATTCATCGAGCAGGCGATCCTGTTCGCGCTGGAGGTCGTTTTTCTCGTCTTTCAGCGCCTGAATGGCCTCGCGTTTCTCCTCTAAGGCATCCCGAACCTCCTCGTACTCGGTGTCGACGGATTGAATCTCGGATTCGACTTCCTCGAGGTCGGCCTCCTTCTCGTTGACATCAGCCTTCAGCGAGGATTTCTCGACTTTCTTGTTCCGGATGTCGGCCTCAAGTTCCTCGATTTGCTCCTGTTTGCGGTCGACCTGGACGAACGCCTGCCGGCGGTTGTTCTCGGCCTCTTCGATGCGCTCTTCGGCGGCATCGACCTTGTCTTCGAGTCGTGCGATTTCGCCTTTGATCTCCTCGATTTCGCGTTTGATGGCGAGCTGTTCGTCCTCGCCTTTCCGCTCGATTTCGGCGTTGAGGTCGGCGAGGTCTTCTTCGAGCCGCGTTACCTTCCCCTGCCGTTCGTCGAGTTCGCGTTGGAGCTCATCGAGCCGCCCCTGCTTGCCGTCGAGGCGCTCCTGGGTCGATTCGAGTTCCTCGCGTTTGTCCTCGAGTTCCGCGGCCTTGAGGTAGCCTTCGTACTCCGCTTTCTCCTCTTTGAGCCCCTTGTATTCCAGCGCCGTCTCACGTTCGTCTTCGAGTTGGTCGAGCCGTTCCTGTTTCTCGTCGATGCGGAGCTCGGCTTCGTCGACGCGTTCCTGCACCGTCTCCAGTTCCTCGAAGGCGTCCTCCTTCTTCGCGTCGAACTGTGCGACGCCCGCGATTTCGTCGATGATTTCGCGGCGCGAGCCGGCCGTCATCGTGATGATCTCGGTCACGTCGCCCTGCATCACGACGTTGTACCCCTCAGGCGCCACGCCTGCCTGCGCGAGCAGGTCACGAATGTCCGAGAGATTGACGGAGCGACCGTTGAGATAGTAATACGAGTAGTAGGTGTCCTCGTCGGTCTGTTTGACGCGGCGTCGGATCGAGATCTCGTCGATGTCGCCGACTTTCTCGGAGCCGGCGGCGGAGACGACCTGGTCACGGGTGAGCGTGCCGTCGTCGTTGTCGAGGATGACCTCGACGGAGGCTTCGCGTTCGCCACCGAACCCCTCATCGTCGTCCTCGTGTCCCGGATTGTAGATGAGGTCGGTCAGCTTGTCCGCCCGGATGCCCGACGTGCGGGCGAGGCCGAGCGCGAAGAGAATCGAGTCGATGATGTTCGACTTCCCGGAGCCGTTCGGGCCGCTAATCGTCGTGAAATCCTCATAAAACGGGATTCGAGTCTTACGGCCGAAGCTCTTGAAGTTGTCGAGGACGAGCTCTTTGATATGCATGGGGGCGCTCGCAGACCCGAATCAGGCGACGATGATATCGTCGCCGGACTCGGAGTCCGTGTTATCCTCCCCGTCGGCCTCGTCAGTGTTAACCTCGTCGGCCGACGCTTCCCCGTCGTCGGCCGCCTGCTCGGTCGTCGTCTGCTGTGCCTTGTGCGACGTCCGCCCTTTGAGTACGTCGGGCTCGACGCCGGTCTCGTCCTCGATAGCCTGCAAGCGCTCTTTCGTTTCGACCAGTTCGTCGGTCAGCCCGTCGATGGTCGCCTTGAGTTCGCGCACCTCGGCCTCGAGTTCGTCCACTCGGTTCCCAGCCATACCTCCATTGGGCGCCCCCGAACGTATAAAGGTGCGTCAGACATTGACAATTGTTCTGATAGATTCTCCGTGGCGCGCTGATACAGCAATCAACGCCACTGCTTGCTGTTCTCCGTGTTCCGCTCCGAGTTGGCTACCGGAATCAGTCACGCCGGTGAACTGCTGTCCGCTCCCGCCGGGTTTTCAGGTGGAGATTCCGGCCTCAGCCGTCGACGGCGGCGAACGACTACGCAAGTCGTCGCTGCGGTCTCGCCGAATGGTTAGGCTAAAGCATTCCCGCGTCAACTACACGCCAATGACGGCACAGACCGCCGAGCAACGAGACCTCACGGCCATCATCGGGCTTGAGGTACACGTCCAACTCGAGACGGCGACGAAGATCTTCTGCGGCTGTTCGACCGACGCCGAGGCCGACGAGGAGCCCAACACCCGAACTTGCCCCGTCTGTCTGGGCCTGCCGGGTGCGCTGCCCGTCCTCAACGAGGGGGCCGTCGAGGCCGCCGTGAAAGTCGGTAAGGCACTCGACTCCGAAATCCCCGAGGAGACCCGCTTCCACCGGAAGAACTACTACTACCCCGACCTGCCGAAGAACTTCCAGATCACCCAGTACGACGCGCCCATCTGCGACGGTGGCGAACTGGAAATCTCGGTCGATGGCGAGCGCCGGACGGTTCGCATCGAGCGCGCCCACCTCGAGGAAGACCCCGGCAGCCTCACCCACGCCGGCGGCTCCATCGACACCGCTGAATACACGCTCGTCAACTACAACCGCGCCGGGACGCCGCTGATGGAAATCGTCACCGCGCCGGACTTCCGCGGCGCCGACGAGGCCCGCGCCTTCCTCGCGAAACTCGAAGAGGTGCTCGAATATCTCGGCGTCTTCGACGCCACCCGCGACGGCAGCCTCCGCGTCGACGCGAACCTCTCCATCGTCGACGCCGAGGAGGTCGACGCCGAAGGTGGCGTCAGCGAGGACGTCCTGGAGGAGGCGAACCGCACTGAGGTCAAGAACATCTCCAGTCACAAAGGCGCCGAGAAGGCGCTGGCCTACGAGGAGACCCGACAGAAGAACGCCATCCAGCGTGGCCGCGAGGTCGAACAGGAGACGCGCCACTGGGACGAAGCCCGCGGCATCACCGTCTCGATGCGCTCGAAGGAAGCGGAGAAGGATTACCGCTACTTCCGGGAGGCCGACCTCCCGCCACTGCGGGTCTCCGACTGGAAGGACAAAATCGACATTCCGGAGCTGCCAGAGGCTCGCCGCGAGCGGTTCCGTGAAGAGTTCGGCCTCGGTGCCGAAACCGCATCGAAGCTCACCTCCACGAAGCAGGTGGCCGACTTCTACGAACGCGTCGCAACCGAGTTCGATCCCGGCCTCGCGGCGACGTGGGTCGCCGACAACCTCCTCGGTGAGCTCCACTACCGCGATATGGAAATCACCGATGTCGAAGACCGCTTAGACGAGTTCGCCCACCTCATCGAACTCGTCGATGAGGACGAGATTACGGTGAAGAACGCCGAGGAAATCGTCCTCCGGCGGATGCTCGACGAGGAGCTCGCACCCGAGGAAATCGTCGAAGCGGAGGGGCTCGGCAAGACCGGCGAGGATGTCGTCGCCACGTCCGTCGAGGAAGCCATCGAGGAGAACCCCGATGCGGTCGAGGATTACGACGCCGGCGAGGAGGGCGCGCTGAACTTCCTCGTCGGGCAGGTGATGCAGAAGACGGAGGGCAGTGCTGACCCCGGTACGGTCAACGAACTCCTGCGCGAGGAGCTGGCCGAGTAAGCCGCCTATTCTTTGGTGCCTTCGCCACCCATCGCGACGATTGGGTTCTCCGGCTCTTCGACCCGCGGGTCGACGGCGAGCAGGACGGCCATGAGAACGATGGCGATGCTTTCGAGCGTCTTCGAGATGACGGCAAGCGTCACCCGACCCGGTTGGTCGGCGCCGGTGACGATGCCGACGAGCGGCCCGACGTAGTGGGTTGCGATGACACTGAGCAGTCCTTCGTGTGAGGTGTCGGCCTCGGTGCTCGGCGTCGTCGCGCCGTGCTCGAACACGGAGTGCCACGCGAGCCACCCGAGGATGAACGTGGCCATGACGACGATCCCGAGCGCGTAGGCCCGACGGTGGCTGAGATGCCCGAGGCTGACGGCGGCGAGGCCGGCGAGGATGGCCAGCGCGGCGAGCGTGAACAGCCACGGTGTCGGCTGTGAAAGTGCCTGCCCGCTTGTGAAATACTGCCCGAGGAGCCCGCCTCGAGCGAACCGAATCAGTTCGGCGATGCCGACGACGAGGTGGATGACGGCGACGGCACCGACCACCTGCAGCGTGACGAAGCGGAGCTTTCGGGCGGTGGCCTCCTCCATACCCGCGCTCGGTACCCCGAAGGCAAGAGCGTGCCGAAAGTGGCCGCGAGGAAAGTGACCTCCTCCACGCGCGACGCGGACGCGTGCCCGCCAACGCTCACACGCTCGCAGACGCGCTGTCTGGCGATTTTACGCGGTTTCGCGACGAAAGGTTGAAACCCGGAGTCGGCGTATTCGGATGTAACGTGGAACTCATCGTCACCGAAAAGGACAACGCCGCCCGTCGCATCGCGGATATCCTCTCAGACGGCGGCGCGTCCGCCGAGCGACGCAACGGCGTCAACGTGTATCGCTGGGGCGACAAACGCTGCGTCGGCCTCTCCGGCCACGTCGTCGGCGTCGACTTCCCACCGGAGTACTCCGACTGGCGTGACGTCCAGCCCGCCGAACTGGTCGATGCTGATGTCGTCAAAACACCAACCCAGGAGAACATCGTCGCGACCCTCCAACGCCTCGCCGAGGACGCTGACGAGGCCGTCATCGCGACTGACTACGACCGCGAGGGCGAACTCATCGGCAAGGAAGCCTACGAACTCATCGAGGAAGTCGCGGATATCCCAATCAAGCGGGTGCGCTTCTCCTCGATTACCGAAAACGAGGTGAAGAACGCCTTCGGAAACCCCGACGACCTGGATTTCGACCTCGCGGCCGCAGGCGAAGCCAGACAGGTCATCGACCTGCTCTGGGGGGCTGCCCTGACGCGATTCCTCTCGCTTTCGGCCAAACAGCTCGGCGACGATTTCATCTCCGTCGGCCGAGTACAGTCGCCGACGCTGAAACTCATCGTCGACCGCGAACGCGAGATTCAGGCGTTCGACCCCGACGACTACTGGGAGCTGTTCGCCGACCTCACCGACGGCGAACCGTTCGAGGCCCAGTACTTCTACCGGGAGGACGGCAAAGAGAACGAACGCGTCTGGGACGAGACGGCCGCAGAAGAGGCGTTCCAGCAGTTGGAGGGCGCCCGCGAAGCCATCGTTGACTCGGTGAATCGCCGCCGTCGCACCGACGACCCGCCGGCCCCGTTCGACACGACCCAGTACATCAGTGCGGCGAGTTCGCTCGGACGCTCCGCACAGAAGGCGATGAGCGTCGCCGAGGAGCTGTACACGGCCGGCTACATCACCTACCCGCGGACGGACAACACCGTCTACCCCGACGACCTCGACCCCGAGGAGCTCCTCTCGGAGTTCGTCGGCCACCACCCCTTCGGCGAGGACGCCGAGTCGCTGCTCGATGTCGAAGCCATCGAACCGACCTCTGGTGACGAGGAGACGACCGACCACCCGCCAATCCACCCGACCGGCGAGATTCCAGCGAAACAAGACCTCTCGGACGACGAGTGGGAGGTGTACGAACTCGTCGTGCGGCGCTTCTTCGCCACCGTCGCTGACCCCGCCGAATGGGAGCACCTCAAGGTCGTCGCCGACGCCAACGGCTGTCTGCTGAAGGCCAACGGCAAGCGCCTGGTCGAGGCCGGCTATCATGACGTCTATCCGTACATCTCCGCCTCCGAGAACTACGTCCCGGACGTCGAGGAGGGCGAACCGCTCGACGTGGAGAACGCCCGAATCGAGGAGAAACAGACCCAGCCGCCCCGCCGTCGCGGCCAGTCGCGGCTCATCGAGACCATGGAGGACTACGGGCTCGGAACGAAGTGTCTGACGGGAGATACTGACGTGTTGGTACGTGTCAACGGAGATATTGAACGGAGACCCGTCTCGGAGCTGTTCGAACAAGAACAGGTCGTACTCGCCGATGGTGAGACCGATATCGCGACGACGAGTGCAGGGCCACGGACGTTGTCATACGAAGCCAGCGACGGTCGTATAGACCATACCACTGCGGAACTGATCAGCAAACGCTCGCTGGAGCCCGACGAGCGAGTTCTCGAGGTCGAGACCGATGCCGGGACGTTTTCTGTCACTGACGATCACCCGTTGTACGTCGGTCACGACCGATCGACTATCGTTCCGGCGAGTGACATCACCGGGGGAGACCGTCTACTGACCACCAGACGCTCACACGAGATCGACATTGAGTCTCGAGAGACGGTGGTTTCGTGGGAGACGTTCGCGAACGACCGCGACTGGACGAGCAAGCTGTACGGGAACGACTGCAACGAGGAACTACTGGAATACCGGAACGCGTCTGGTGAGACACAGGCCGAACTCGCGGTGCGTCTTGGTACTGACCGATCGTATTTCAGCGTCTACGAAAACGACGAACGGGACGTTCCAGTGTGGATTCTCGGAGCGCTCGGCATCCGCCCCGACGAAATCCACGGGTTGAGCCACGACAGAACGGTGGAAAATCCCTTCCCGTTGGAGTGGTCGTCGGAACTGGCACGCGTGCTCGGAACCCTCCTCGGTGATGGATCGATCCACGTGAACGACTCCGAGAACGTCGTCGATGTGCGGTATCACAACACCGACCGGCGACTCGTCGGACGGTTCGTCTCCGATATCGAGTCTCTGTTCGGCACGCGCCCGACCATCACGGAACGACCGGGTCGCGAGAACCACCACAAGAGGAAATACCAGGTGAACCTCTCTGCTGTAACCGGCCGAATACTCCTGTATACGCTCGACGCCGTCACGGTCGAGGGATGTCCCCAGATACCCGATCCGTTCGTTCCGTGTTTCATCGGAGCGCTGTTCGATGACGAGGGACACATCTCGGGGGAGCGGAAAGCCTTCATCTCGAACGTCGATCACGCGCTCCTTCGGGGCGTCCAGTCCCAGCTTGCCGCTCGAAACGTCGAGACGACTCTCGACACGGAACAACACAAGCTCCACGTTCGTGGCCGCAGAAATCTGGAACGGTTGTTGAACGCGATCCCGATCGCCACCGACGAGACGTTCTATCGAGGCCTCGAGGGCCTCGAACGATACGACGTGACCCGTCGAAAGGCGGCGCTCCTGGAGTTAGTGGCCGAACAGCCGATGACGACACGCGAGCTCGAATCGGAACTGGATGTCACGAGAAGTACGATACAGTCTACGCTCCGCGAGTTGAAACAGGATGACCTGGTGACGGTTCACAAAGAGGGAAGCAATCGAAGCCACGATAGCAATCGGACGATACGGTACAGCACGTCCTGCTTCCGTGAGTCGATCTATTCGACGCTTCGAGGAGTACCCCATACGACCACGGTTCGATCCGTAACGGAACGATCCTACGACGGTTCCGTATACGATATCTCCGTCGGAGGGAGTGCCCCGAACTTCTCCCTCGAAGGTGGCGTTATCGTCCACAACTCGACCCGGCACAACACCCTCCAGAAGCTCTACGACCGCGGTTACATCGAGAGCGACCCGCCCCGCCCGACCAAACTCGCGATGGCCGTCGTCGAGGCCGCCGAGACGTTCGCCGACCGCATCGTTGACGACGAGATGACCGCCCAGCTGGAGGACGACATGCGCGCCATCGCAGAGGGTGCGAAGAACTACGAGGAGGTAACCGACGAATCCCGCGAGATGCTCGAAACCATCTTCGAGGAGCTCCACGACTCCCGCGAAGAGATCGGCGAACACCTCCGCGAATCGATGAAGGCCGACAAGACGCTCGGGCCTTGCCCCGAGTGTGGCGACGACCTGCTCGTCCGCCGGTCGAAACGCGGCTCGTACTTCGTCGGCTGTGACGGCTACCCGGACTGTCAGTACACGCTGCCGCTGCCGAGCCAAGGCGAACCGACCGTGCTCGACGAGCGCTGTGCGGAACACGACCTCCGGCGCGTGAAAATGCTCGCCGGCCGGAGCACGTACGTCCACGGCTGCCCGCGCTGTAAGGCCGAGGAGGCCGAGGAGACCGACGACCAGATTATCGGCGCCTGTCCCGAGTGCGGCGACGAGGAGGGCGCGGCGTCCGAGACGCCGCGAGGCGAAGGCGGTGAAACCGCCGAAGCGGGCGGCGAACTCGCCATCAAGCAGCTCCGAAGCGGCTCGCGGCTCGTCGGCTGTACGCGCTATCCGGACTGTGAGTACTCCCTGCCGCTCCCGCGCCGCGGCGACATCGAGGTGACCGACGAGACCTGCGAGGAACACGGGCTTCCACACCTGCACATCCTCGACGGTGAGGACGACGATGACCCGTGGGAGCTCGGCTGTCCCATCTGCAACTACGCGGAGTACCGCGAACGGCAGGCCGTCTCGGAGGTCGAGGATATCGACGGCATCGGCTCGAAGACGGCCGATAAACTCGCCGCCGCGGGCATCGAATCGCTCGACGACCTGCGGGAGGCCGATGCCGCAGTGGTCGCAGGCGATGTCCAGGGCGTCTCCGAAGACCGCATTCGCGAGTGGCAAGCCGCGGTCAACGTCGACGCCGCAGCGGACTAATCGTTCTTCGCGTTCCCGTCGCCGCGCGAACGGCTGTTTCGAAGCGGTTTTAGCCAATGGCTTGCTTCGAGAGCGTATGAGCGCTCCCTGGGCCGACTGGGATCACATCGTCAAAATCGACCCCGACAAGACGCTCGTGGAGGGCGAGACGTTCGAGGACGTCTGTGCGACGGGGACGGACGCCCTCGAAATCGGTGGCACGACCGGCATGACCGAAGCGAAGATGGCCCGCGTCGTCGAGGCGACCGCCGCCCACGACATTCCCGTCTACATCGAGCCGTCGAACGTCGCAAGCGTCGTCCACCGAAAGGAAATCGACGGCTATCTCATCCCCATCGTGCTCAACGCCGGCGACGTGTTCTGGACGACGGGTGCCCACAAGGAGTGGGCCCGCCTCGACGAGGATATCGACTGGGAGCGCACGTTCACCGAGGCCTACATCGTGCTGAACCCGGATTCGTCGGTCGCCGAATACACGGACGCCGACTGTGACCTCGCCGCCGACGACGTGGCGGCCTACGCCGAAACCGCCGAGCAGATGTTCGGCCAGGAAATCATCTACGTCGAGTATTCGGGCACGTTCGGGGACTCCGATATCGTCCAGGCGGCGACGGACGCCGTCGACGAGGCGACGGTGTTCTACGGCGGCGGAATCGGCGATTACGACGCCGCCTACGAGATGGGGCTGCACGCCGACACCGTCATTGTCGGCGACTTGGTGCACGACGAGGGCGTCGATGCGGTACGGGAGACCGTCGAGGGCGCAAAGGACGCGAAAGCCGAACTCGCCGACCGAAGCTGAGGGCACCGTTCTCTTCGGCCCGGAGTGGTCGCTCAGCCAAAAAGTGGGGCTTAAGGGTCGGCCCCGAGAATCGCGAGTATGGAGAACCGCACGTATACGGCGGACGCCGAGCCAGGTGACGAAGTCACCGTCGCGGGCTGGGTGCACGAAATCCGCGACCTCGGTGGTATCGCCTTCCTCATTCTGCGCGACACCGAAGGCCGGATTCAGGTGAAGTTCGAGAAAGACGAGATGGACGACGAGCTGGTCGAGACCGGCCTCGACGCCTCGCGAGAATCGGTCATCTCGGTGACTGGCCTCGTCAAAGAGGAGCCGCGCGCTCCGACGGGTGTCGAAGTCGTCCCCGAATCGGTCGAGGTCATCTCGGAGGCCGACACCGAGCTGCCGCTCGACCCCTCCGGTAAAGTCGAAGCCGAACTGTCGACGCGGCTCGACAACCGAACCCTCGACCTCCGTCGCGAGGAGGGACAGGCCATCTTCGAGATTCGCGCCGAAGTCCTCCGAGCCGTCCGCGAGGCGTTCCGCGAGGCCAACGCGACCGAGATCAACACGCCGAAGATCGTCGCCACGGGTACCGAGGGCGGCACGGAGCTGTTCCCCATCACGTACTTCGGCGAGGAGGCGTTCATGAACCAGAGCCCACAGCTGTTCAAGCAGCTCACCGCGGGGTCGAACCTCGAACGGGTCTTCGAAATCGGCCCGATCTTCCGTGCCGAGGAACACAACACGCCGCGACACCTCAACGAGGCGACCTCCATCGACTTCGAGGGCGCCTTCTGTGACCACACGGATGCGATGGACGTCTGCGAGCAGGTCGTCAGCGCCGCCTACGAGGCCGTCGCCGAGAACTGCACCGAGCAGCTCGAGGCGCTCGACCTCGCAGCGGATTTCGAGGCGCCCGAGACGCCGTTCCCGCGTCTCTCCTACGAGGAGGCCATCGAGCGCATCAACGCCACCGGCGAGCTTGACGAACAGCTCGTGTGGGGCGACGACCTGCCCACCGAGGGCGAGAAGGCGCTCGGCGACGACGTCGGCGGCCACTACTTCATCACCGACTGGCCGGCCGAGGTCAAGCCGTTCTACATCATGGATCACGACGATGGCGAGCTGTCGACCGGCTTCGACATGATGCATCCCCGGATGGAGCTCGTCTCCGGCGGCCAGCGTGAACACCGCCGCGACCACCTCATCGAGGGCTTCGAACAGCAGGGCCTCGAACCCGAGGCCTTCGAATACTACACGAAGATGTTCCAGTATGGCATGCCGCCGCACGCCGGCTGGGGGCTCGGTGCCGAGCGACTCATCATGACGATGCTCGACCTGGGGAACATTCGGGAGGCTGTGTTGTTCCCAAGAGACCG